>NZ_JAYRTF010000010.1:0-108743 GCF_041919735.1 Acinetobacter sp. | reverse complement strand
TAAAGCTCGTAGCATTCATGGGTTTCTGAGTGGAATTTACGCATCGTTATGTGCATATCAACTTAATCATCAAAATAAACCAACAATTCAAATTATGGAATCATTGGCTTAAGCAGGATTCGGGTTAGTTAAAATATGATTTACATGAAGGGGCTTATTCATCACATAATTAATTTAATCAGCTTCTTATGGCAAATAAAAAAGCCCCAAATCATTGGAGCTTTTCAGAATTGATCCCGTTATTGGGCAGCGACAACTTTCACAATGATGGTCTGGCTGTCTTCTTGCTCTTCAGCCAAATACAGTCTTTTAAGCTCTTTGCTTTTGACTTTGAATTTGTGATTTTGATATGAAATTTCGGCAGGTATTTGATCAAAATATTGGCTGTCTGCATCCAATTCCTCTTGAAATAATGGTGTTCCCAGCTGATAGTCTAAGCTTTTTAATACGACGTATTTTACCGTTGTTTTCATTTTGATCTCCTACTATCTATAAAGCACTTTATTTTTAGTTTTACCACTGATCAGCATGTGATAAAACCTTTATTTTGCTTTTTCGAACAGCAAATAAACAATTAGAAAAAGCATCCATTTTTTGCTTATTTTCAGTATTTCTTTCTTCTAAAAATGCCCATTCCCTCTTTTTTACTGCATGCACTTTCAGGATTTACCGATATACTGATATTTGCAAAATCCATAACAATGCCTGCTCTGGAAGATCAATGATTTTAAAAAAATGCTGTGATGCGCTTGAAGACCGCGGATTGACGATTGCGTTTATAGAAAGCGCCAGCTCGGGCTACTTATCTAGCCAATTTTCCATCTACAAGAATAGCGGCGCAGATATTCTGCTGGGTGGATTGGTGAGCTATGACCCAAGCATTAAAATTTCGGTACTGCATATCGATCCATCATTCATTGATGCACACACTGCTGAATCTGCAGAAGTGACTCAAGCCATGGCTGAACATGGCAAAACCTTATTCAGCAAAGCTGATTTTGTCGTGGCCTGCACCGGCTTGCTAAAACCCGGCGGCAGCGCTACCGCTGAAAAACCGGAAGGCACTTTCTACATCTCTGTTTTATATAAAAATCAATTTTACAATTTTCAATACTTTTTGGAAGGCAGCCCCATCGAGCGCTTAGATCAGCTGGTGAATCTCACTGCAGCAGAAGTGTTTAAGCTTATTTGAACTCTATCATTGGGAGGAAATTGCTGCAGACTTTTACAATATTTGTGCATTTTTCCAGAGAGGCAAAAATATCCAGCCTTCAAATTCGCTATATTGGTATTCAATCTGCTGTTTTGGAGTTTGCATGAAAAGATTAATCAAAATTTTCAGCATCCTGTTATTTTTCTGCGTTTCCGTCAATACTTACGCAACAGTTGGCGGCCCTCAAACGATTGAAGTCCTTGGCTATGATTCAAAAGACCAAAAAATCTATGTGATGCGACATTTCGAGGATGGACGTGGCCGTTTACCGCAGCTTTATTATTATCAATTAAACAGTAAAAAACCGTCACAATTGATTACGGTTAAATCCCTCTATATTAATCCCGTAACCAAGAGAATTGACTATGATCAAGACAGTACTCAGTTCGACCAAACCATTGCCAAAATAAAAAAGCGCCTCATAAAATTGACACCCATTCACAACAGCAATGTATCCATTCAAATGCTGACAACAATGAATGGTACAGCTGCGGCTTGGTATGATCCTCAGGAAAGCATTGATAAATGGACCTATCAATACATCGTCAAAAGCCCCTTATATAAAAGCAGCATACAGACCGCTGTAACCTATAAGGAAGGGTTGAAAATCAGCAAAACCTACAAAGTGCCTAAGCAGCCTTATATCTTGGTTACCGTCCGCTATTTAGGCATTCCTTTTGAATCTGGCTATAGCGTTGAAGACCCTGTGCTTTTAGGCAAATAAGAATTGGAAATACGTTCCAGCAATAAAAAAAGCCTCAGAAGAAGCTTTTTTTATTGCATATGACTTTCACAACACTGCGGGCTTAAGCCGCTGTGCGGTCTGCAATTGGCACCACTTTACGAAGTTCTGGGCCTGTATAGTCCGCACTTGGACGGATAATACGGTTGTCTGCACGCTGCTCCATCACATGCGCTGCCCAACCTGTAACACGGCTCATCACAAAGATTGGCGTGAACAGTTTGGTTGCGATGTCCATGAAGTGGTACGCAGACGCATGGAAGAAGTCCGCATTACAGAACAGTTTCTTCTCGCGCCACATCACTTCTTCACAGCGTACTGATACTGGGTAAAGTACCGTATCGCCAACATCTTTCGCTAAACGTTCAGACCAAACCTTGATGATGCCATTACGTGGATCGTTGTCTTTGTAGATCGCATGACCAAAGCCCATGATCTTTTCTTTACGTTCTAACTTACCCAGCATTTCGCGTTCAGCTTCTTCTGGAGAAGTCCAGTTTTCGATCATTTCCATCGCTGCTTCATTCGCGCCGCCATGCAGTGGACCACGCAGTGAACCAATTGCGCCGGTGATGCATGAATGCATATCTGACAATGTTGATGCGCAAACACGTGCAGTGAATGTAGAAGCGTTAAATTCATGCTCTGCATACAGAATCAACGAGACATTCATCACTTGCTCGTGCAATTCGTTTGGTTTTTCACCACGTAATAGGTGAAGGAATTGTGCACCGATTGAATCATCATCAGTATTTTCTTCGATACGTACGCCATCATGGCTGTAACGGTACCAGTAGCAAATGATCGCAGGTAAAGTCGCTAAAATACGGTCAGCCACGTCTTGCTGTTCATCAAATGATTTTTCAGTTTCAAGGTTACCGAGCATCGATACACCAGTACGCATCACATCCATCGGGTGTGAGTCGGCAGGAATACGCTCAAGCACTTCTTTCAACGCTTGCGGCAATTGACGCAGTGATTTCAGTTTGGCTTTATAAGTCGCCAGTTGTTCTGCAGTTGGTAATTCACCAAAGAAAATCAGGTAAGCGACTTCTTCGAATTGGCAGTTTTCTGCTAAGTCTTGTACGTCATAACCACGGTAAGTTAAGCCTGCACCGCTTTTGCCTACTGTTGAAAGTGCAGTTTTTCCTGCCACTTGTCCACGCAGTCCCGCGCCTGTAAGTACTTTTCCTTCAGCCATTTTATTTTCCTTCCGTGAAGAGTTTGTCTAATGTGTTTTCAAAAGTGTGGTAATCAAGGAATTGATAGAGTTCTTTGCGCTGCTGCATTTTGTCCAGCACGTTGACTTGTGTGCCTTCTTTACGGATCGAATGCATCACTTCCAGTGCTGCTTTTTGCATTGCACGGGTTGCTGACAGTGGATACAGCACCATTGAAATGCCCTGCTCCGCCAATTCTTCTTTGGTGTAGTAAGGGGTATCACCAAATTCGGTAATGTTGGCAAGAACAGGGACACCGACTGCATCACATACGGTTTTGTACATGGTAATGTCAGTCATCGCCTCAGCGAAAATTGCATCTGCACCGGCTTCAACACAAGCGCATGCACGGTCAATCACCGCTTGCAAACCTTCTTTTTGCAGCGCATCGGTACGCGCCATCACCACAAAGTTTGAATCGGTTTTTGCATCTACGGCTGCTTTAATACGGTCAACCATTTCTTGTTGCGACACGATTTCTTTATTTGGACGGTGACCGCAACGTTTTTGTGCCACTTGGTCTTCAATATGAACCGCTGCTGCGCCTGCAGCTATCATTTGCTTCACGGTACGCGCGATGTTGAATGCGCCGCCCCAGCCAGTATCAATATCAACAAGTAATGGTGTATCAACACGCTCAGTAATACGACGCACATCTTCAAGTACATTATCCAGACTGGTCATACCCAAGTCAGGCAAACCGTATGAATAGTTTGCAACACCGGCGCCCGATAAATAAATCGCTTTATAACCGACTTCTTTGGCCATCATCGCAGCATAGGCATTGACCGTACCGATAATTTGTAATGGTTTCTCTACTTCCAGTGCTTGTCTGAATCTTAAGCCTGCAGATGTTTGTTGTGTCATATTCCCTTCCACAGTTGTCTCTTTATTTGTTGAGGCTTGAGTATACCCATAATTATTTCGGCCGCTATGACCCAGTAGAATTTTTACTCTAAAACTTTAGTCAAACATTTCTCAAATCTATATTATTATTTCGTTACAGCATTATACTCTTCGTGCAGAGGTCATTGCAGAAACTTGCACAAAGCTTTGCTATAATTGACGATAGTTTTTTATAGCGGATATGATTATTGCCAATATGACAGATTTAGCTCAGTTAGAACCCGTCTCACGTGATTTTCCGCAAACCAAACGCGGTCATGAACGCTGTGTAGCGCTTTTAGAAAGCGCGGCTGAACTGTTTTTGGAACACGGCTACGACGCTGTTTCATTGGATGATATTGTCAATCACGCTGGCGGTTCAAAAGCCTCTATTTACAAGTATTTCGGCAATAAAGAAGGTCTATTTAAGGCCATTTGCGATTACCGCCGCGACCAGTTCTTTAAAGACATCTGCACGCCCTTTGACCCTGAGCTGTCGAATTTCCGCAGCTATCTGATTCAAACTCTGATCAATTTCCAAGAGCACTTAAATCAGCCGGAGAAAGCGGCCTTTATGCGTTTGGTGCTCGAGCAAAGCCAGCGCAATCCTGAACTTGCCCGCCATATTCATGAGCATGGGCCGAAACAAATTCAAATGGCGATTGCGAATGCCCTCGAAATAGCGCATAGCAAAGGATTTTTAATTTGCAGCAATCCTATTTTTTCAGCGCAATTCTACTTCGGCATTCTTCGCAATATTGAATGGAAAATTTTAATGGGCCTGCCTGCTGAAGAATCTGATCAAGAAAGCATCAAATACATCAGTTATTGCGTAGATCGTTTCCTGGACGGACATCAAAAGCCATAGTTTTTTTGCAATTGTGCATTTATTTGGTATAGAGTATTCGATTCTCCTTTTCTTTTAACCAACCAACAACTAATTGTTGTTTATTTTTTGATTCAGCAATTATTGTGGAGTAATCATGGCTCTGCGTCACTTCCTTACTTTACGCGATTTATCGACTTTAGAACTTAACCAAATTGTGCAGCGCGGTATCGAGCTCAAGCGCAAACAGCACAACAATGAAGTATTCCAGCCTTTCGTTGGTAAAGTAATGGGCATGATTTTTGAAAAATCGAGCACCCGTACCCGTGTATCGTTTGAAGCAGGCATGAGCCAATTCGGCGGCAGCGCTATTTTCCTTTCTCCGCGCGACACACAGTTGGGCCGCGGTGAGCCAATTGAAGATTCAGCACGCGTTATTTCAAGCATGCTGGATATTGTGATGATCCGTACTTTTGGCCACGGCATTGTAGAGCGCTTTGCCTCTTATTCTAAAGTTCCAGTGATCAACGCGCTGACCGACGACCACCACCCTTGCCAATTGCTGGCAGATGTTCAAACTTTTGTTGAACACCGCGGCTCAATTGAAGGCAAAACCGTAGCGTGGATTGGCGATGGCAACAACATGTGCAACTCTTATATTGAAGCTGCGCACATGTGGGGCTTTAAGTTGAAAATTGCATCGCCTAAAGGCTATGAACCAAAAGAACAGTTCCTTTCAGAATTTGCGCATTGTGTAGAACTTGTAAATTCTGCTGAAGATGCTGCTGTCAATGCAGATTTGATTGTGACAGACGTTTGGGCAAGCATGGGCCAAGAAGAAGAGCAAAAAATCCGTGAAAAAGCCTTTGCTGATTATCAAGTCAATGAACGCCTAATGGATCTTGCGCACCCAGATTGCCTATTCATGCACTGCTTGCCGGCGCACCGCGGTGAAGAGATTTCAGAAAACATGCTGGACCATAAAAATGCCGTGGTTTGGGATGAAGCTGAAAACCGCTTGCATGCGCAAAAAGCTTTGGTTGAGTTCTTAATTAACGAAAATCTTAAAAAAGACTAAGCCTTTCGTTGAATAAAAAGCACCTTCGGGTGCTTTTTTTGATGCTTCATCGCTATAATCAAAACATAATTTAAAATTTTGATAGCGACAGTTTTCATGCATCTAAAAAAAATTGGCTTATGCCTGACTGCACTTTTAAGTTCCGCCCTCTTTCAAACTCAAGCATCTGAATTTGACCAATACTTACAGTCCAAACAGATTATTGACACAAATTTTAAAATTCAACAGCCAAAACAGCTTGATGAACTGCTTGGTGTTTTAAGCGCTGAGGATTCAAAGACTTTACCGCTAGAAATTGACCATAACACGATTATTGAACAGCTCAATCTATCATCTAAAAAAACAGAGCTTAAAGGCATGATTATTACGCCTGACTTTGCCCAATTTGAAGAAGAACTTGGCACAAAAGAGGTTCAAAAATTAATTAAGAAAAACCTGCTGCATAACTGCAAAGTTTTCTTTGAGCATGAATATCAAAAAAATAATCCATATATCGTTGAGCTTAGCCTGAGTTCTGAAAAAAACACTTATGAATTGAAAATTACACAAAAAGACTGCCGTGAATAAATAAAGGGGCATATGCCCCTTTATTTATTTCTTAAGATGCAATTTTATCAACAATACTATGATGCTGCAGCTGCTTCACATGAATGATAAGCAGTTTTGCTTGTACAATTGCCTCCCAGTCTGTTTGAGCCGTCAGGAAAATTCCCGCACAAGAACCTCGATCATCATCACCTGTTACTTCAGCAATATAACCATAAGAAAGATCATTTACACCCTTCTGCTTTAATCTACTAATTACAATTGCATTTTTCTGAAAACGGTTATTGACTGATTTCACATCCGTTACAAACTGCGCAACCTCTGTATTCTTAGTGATCAATTGATATAAGTGCCTCACATAATCACCGCCGTGATGATTATTAGGATTATGCTTAGTTTTTTGGCTACGTGTTTTCGGACTAAAATTTGGATTCGACAGCAGATAATACGCAATCCACTTTTTCACATCTTTAGTCATTAAGTTATTTTGAGCTTTTTTCTCGTGTTCAATCAGCTTTTGCAATTCTTCTAATTTACCTTGAAGCTGATCACGTTCTTGCTTGGTACTGTCTAAATCGCTAGAAACTCCATTCATTAGCTCATTAGCTGCCTCTAAATCAGCATTCAAACGGCTATTTTTAGCCAATAAATCAGATTGTGCCAATTCAATCTGACTTAAACTATTTTCTAAACTATTCAGCTTTTTCTGACTCTCAAATTGAATATCTTGAATCTCTTCACCATATTTTTGATTAATTTCATCAGACTGCTTTAAAAGCTCATGGCTAAGGCTCAAGTCATTTTCATATTTACTTTTTAATAATCCCAACTCTTTGGCTTGATCTATTTTGAGTGATTCTACCTGTTCTAATGCCGCCTGATTTTCCAATGAAATTTGGTTTTTAACTTGCCTTAAGTCATTATCCAATTGCTGATTTTCTACACCAAATTGCTGCTGTTTTTCTTCCAAATCAATCACAATTTGTTCAGCTTGATCCAGCTTATTTAACAAATATTCATTTTGTGCACGCAGTTTTATTTTTTCTTGATCTAGGTCAATAATTTCAGTATTTTTTAAATCAATAATTTGCTCTGATTTTTCCCAATTTCTTATCAGCGCTTGGAAATACCGCTTTGCCATTAAAATTAAAAAAACAAACAAGACTAAATAACAAATAGCAGGACTAGAGCGCGGAATTGCAACATGCTGAATAAATGATATTAAATTAGAAACATAATCAGATTTACCTCGAAGTGCATTAGAATGCCACTCAAAAATTGATAGCGTCATACTTCGTAAAACGCTTTTTACTAAAGAGGGCGTCACTTTTTTTTCATAAAAAATATCAAAGTCATGTCCATTATGCGAAATTTCTTGGCTGTACGTGACTGGCTTGCGGTTATCTTTATAACTTTCCAAACTAAAATTTGCAAAATTTTGATCATCCACTTTCAACAGCACTTGACCACGAATGCTGGAATTTAATAAAAAATGATTTAAGACATTTTTACACGCGACATCAGAAAAATCACAGCTTTTTACTAATGATGCAAGCTGCCCGGCTTCTAGACGCATTTCCCTGACTGTAGTTTTTTCTTCATTTTTATAAAAAAAATGATTATTTATACCAACCATGACCGTTATCACAGCAAGAATGACAAGGCTATAAACCAGCCTAATGATATAGATATTTTTCATTTTTAAAGCTCTCTAATTTTTATTTATTAAATTTCAAAAACTTAGTATTGAGAAATACCTTATAAATATAGGATTTTATAATATATATTCAACTTTTCTTAAAGATGATGTAAAGCTATTGGCAAAAAAACTCTATTTTTTTGATTTTATATACTTTTTCTACAGGATTTAGAGAAAACTTAGACTTATTAAATATTAACGCACTAATCCTTGCGGCTGCAGAATAATAATTAACGCTCCGCAAATCACTACAGCACCGCCCAGCATATCCCATCTGCTTAAGCTGACTTGATCGACAAAACGCAGCCATAGCAGTGCTGTAAATATATAAATCCCGCCATAGGCCGCATAAATACGCCCAGAAGCAGCCGGATGCAATGTTAACAGCCAAACAAATGCCGCAAGCGCCAATGCCGTTGGAATCCATAACCAATGTGATTTATTTTGATTTAGAATCAAATATGGAAAATAACAGCCTAGAATTTCCATCACAGCAGTAATGAAAAATAATAAAAAAGTCGTGAACACTTTGGTGAGATGAATATCCATAAGGCCTAAATCACAAAATCCGGAATAAACGTTTTAAGCAAAAAATAACCCGTGAAAACACGGGTTATTTTAAAAATGATGTCAATTAAGCCGGTTCAGCAGTTTGATCTTCAAATACTTCAAGTTTAAGACCAACCGCTTTGCCATTTTCTTTTTTCACAGAAACTGCAACGTTGCCGCCATGTTCAGCCAGCTCGCCAAACAAAATCATTTCAGCAAGCGGTTTTTTCAAATGTTCTTGAATTAAACGCTGCATTGGACGTGCACCCATTAAACGGTCATAACCATTTTCGGCCATCCACTCACGTGCAGATTGATCCACTTCAAGAATGACTTTTTTATCATCCAATTGCGCCTGCAGTTCGGTTAAGAACTTATCAACAACGTTTTCAATCACGGTCGTCGGCAATGCTTTGAACTGAATCACGCTGTCTAAACGGTTGCGGAATTCCGGCGAGAATGCTTTTTTCATTGCTTCCTGATTGTCATTGCTATTGTCCTGCTCCTTAAAGCCAATACTGACACGGGAAATGCTCTCTGCGCCAATGTTGGTGGTCAAGACCAGAACCACATTGCGGAAATCAGATTTACGGCCATTATTGTCGGTCAATGAACCATGATCCATAATTTGCAGCAATAAGTTAAAGACGTCTGGGTGCGCTTTTTCAATCTCATCTAGCAGCAGCACACAGTGCGGATTCTTATGAATCGCATCCGTCAGCAAGCCGCCTTGATCAAAGCCGACATAACCCGGAGGCGCGCCAATTAAACGCGAAACCGCATGGCGTTCCATATATTCGGACATATCGAAACGGACCAGTTCTACACCCAGCAATTTTGCCAATTGCTTGGTCACTTCCGTTTTACCGACGCCTGTAGGCCCGGCAAAGACAAAGCTGCCGACGGGTTTATCTGGAGATTTCAGGCCTGCACGCGACAGTTTGATCGCAGAACCTAATGCTTCAATGGCTTCATCCTGACCAAAGACCACACGTTTTAAATCACGTTCCAGATTTTCCAGTACAGTCTTATCGTCTTTAGATACTGTTTTTGGCGGAATGCGCGCAATCTTGGAAACAATATCTTCAATATTTTCAACAGTAATGGCAGTATCATCCTGCTCCGCTTTCAAGCGGCGCTGCGCGCCAGCCTCATCAATCACATCAATGGCCTTATCCGGCAAGAAACGGTCATTAATGAATTTTGCAGAAAGCTCAACTGCTGACACCAAAGCCTGATCTTCATATTTCACATGATGGAAATCTTCAAACTTCGATTTCAAGCCGCGAAGAATATCAATCGTTTCTGAAATTGACGGCTCGTTTACATCAACCTTTTGGAAACGGCGAGATAAAGCATGGTCTTTTTCAAAGACTTGGCGATATTCTTGGAAAGTGGTCGATCCAATGCAGCGCAGTGAACCATTGGCCAAAGCTGGTTTGATCAAATTCGAGGCATCCATGGTGCTGCCCATGCTTGAACCGGCACCAATGATCATGTGAATTTCATCAATAAACAAAATTGCTTCGGGTTTTTTCTTCAAAGCATTTAAAAGCTGTTTCAAACGCTTTTCAAAATCACCGCGGTATTTTGTACCGGCAACCAGCGCGCCAATATCTAGGCTGTACACTTCCGCATTTTCTAAAGGCTTCGGCGCTTTGCCATTCACAATCAGCCACGCCAAGCCTTCGGCAATGGAGGTTTTGCCCACGCCTGGGTCACCGACCAGCAACGGATTGTTTTTACGGCGGCGGCAAAGAATTTGCGCTGCGCGTTCAATTTCTTTTTCACGGCCAATCAGCGGGTCGGTTTTGCCCTTCTGCGCTTCAGCATTTAAATTAGTGGTGTACAGCTCCAATGGACCGGCGTTGGCTGAGGAAGCTGTTTCGCCGTCCAGTTCTTCAATTTCTTCTTCCTGCGGCGTTTCGTCTTTGCGGGTGCCGTGAGAAAGGTATTGAGTCAGGGTTAAACGGTTTATTTGATGGCGTTTCAGCAGATAGACTGCAAACGAATCACGTTCTGAATACATTGCAACGAGAATATCTGCGCCTTCTACAGTGCGGTCGCTGCCGCTGGACTGTACATGGAAAATTGCGCGCTGCAAAATACGGTCAAAACTTTCTGTAGGATGTGGTGCTTGGTCGCTGTTTTCACCGAGCTTAGGAGTATGCTGTTCTACGTATTCTTCAAGTTCTTTGCGAAGCACGATAATGTCTGCCCCGCATGCTTTTAAAGCATTCACAGCAGAGTCGTTATCGAGTAAAGCCAATAATAAATGTTCTACCGTCAAAAACTCATGTCTCTTTTGACGAGCCATGCTGACAGCCAAACGTAATGATACTTCTAATTGACGACTGAGCATGCAACCCCCTTAATCTTTGGGCTCAATCTGGCAAAGCAATGGATGACCTTGAGACCGAGCGTAATTATTGACTTGGTTTGCTTTCGTCTCCGCAATGTCCCGCGGATAAACCCCTGCAACACCTTTTCCTTCATAGTGTACAGTTAGCATTACTTGAGTGGCTTGGTCAAGATTCATTGCAAAGTATTGTTGTAAAATTTCTATTACAAAGTCCATTGGGGTGTAGTCATCGTTCATTAAAACGACAGCGTACATCGGAGGCCGCTTTAATTCAGGACGCGCCGTCATCACCGCAGTATCTGAATTTCCATCTTCAGGCGTTTCATTGCCTAAGCGCGGGCTGATGTGCCAGTCCACAATTCCAGTTTGATGAAATGAGTCTTTGATGTCTGAAAGGCTCACTTGACGTTTATTGCTTCGCATAGGGTATTTATTTCACGCTTCAATTTGAATTGGCTTCAGCCTGAGGAATTTCAGACAGGAATGAGGATTGATTTTCCACTGCCGGGCCCTTAGACCAGCTGAAACGGCGGACAATCTGCTTTCCTGCGCTGTTTAAACGCACTTCGATAAAGTTCGGACTAAAGCCTTTAGGCATTGTCCAACGGCCTGTCAGACGCTCGGTATTTTCAAAGTTGAAGTTTTTATCTTCCATTGGAATCGTTAAAACTTCTGTGCCTTGAATTAAGCGAATTTCAACAGTGCCGGACGCTGAGCTTTTGCTTGGGCTGACTTGCATCAAATCCAGCTGATATTCAAAGGCATTATCCGGCAAAGGCTTAATGGCGATATGCTGCACAGTCAACGCAATACCGCCGCGCTGACGCAGCACTTCACGGTATAAAATACCGACATTTTCTGCCTGAGACTGCGCATCATGCGCATTATTCACTTCAGTATACAGATCATTTGAATTGCTGACTGCAACATCACGCTCTTGAATCGCGGCATTCAAATTTTTATTCAATGCAGTCAGTTCTGCTTTTTGCTTTTGCACAACTTCAACCAGCTGTTCTGCATCAGCATCATAACCGACAACGGTTAACCCTTGACGATGCCCCACCGTATAGCCCAGCAAACCGCTGCTTACGATTAAAATAGCCGCGCCAATCGCCAAGGGCATATTGGTCTGCATAAACGGTTTTTTATCGCCGCTATCTTGCTGTGCAGCAATTTGTGAGTCTGAATTTTGCATCGTCATCTCTTATTTTGATTTATTCAAAACACACATTTAAATCCAAATCTAAATGTGTGTGAAGCAATTAAACGTTTCTTATGGTAATAAGCCAATGCCTTGCAGACCAGCTTCTTCAGCAAAGCCGAACATTAAGTTCATATTTTGCACAGCCTGTCCTGCAGCGCCTTTCACCAAATTGTCCTGAACGGCCAAAATCACTAATTTTTTCGGCTGAGGCTTATACAGCGCGATACGCAATTGGTTTGCGCCGCGCACTGTACGGGTTTCCGGCGAGCTGCCTGCTGGCATTACATCAACAAACTGTTCATTGGCATAGAACTGCTCATATAAGCTTTGCAAATCTGCGGCTGCGCCTGCATCCGTCAAATCAATATAGATGGTGCTGAGCATGCCGCGAATCATCGGCACTAAATGCGGTACAAACAAAATTTCGTTAAACACGCCTTTTTGACCTGAAATATTTTCCAATGCTTCAACAATTTCAGGATGATGACGATGACCGGCAACACCATACGCTTTGAAGTTGTCTGCATTTTCAGAATAGATCATGCCTAGGCTGGCTTTACGGCCTGCGCCTGAAACGCCTGACTTCGCATCAATGATAATGCTTTCAGGTTTCACCAATGCGTCAGCTTTTAAAACTGGTGCTAAACCTAATTGAACAGTCGTTGGATAACAACCAGGGTTACCAATCACACTGGCTTGTTTAATTTGTTCACGGTTAAGTTCTGACAGACCGTAAACTGAATCTTTTAATAGTTCTGGGCAAGCATGATCCAGACCATACCATTTTTCAAACTGTGCTAAGTCTTGCAAACGGAAGTCTGCCGCTAAGTCGATCACTTTGGTATTTGCAGCAACAAGTGCTTCAGCATGTTTCATCGCTACGCCATGCGGTGTTGCAAAAAATACGACGTCGCATTTTTTCAGCTCATCAATATTGAGGTCTGAATAGCAAAGATCGGTATGGCCGCGCAAGCTTGGGAACATGTCATCGACACGGCGCCCATTTTCAGTGCGTGAAGTTAAAACTTTTACTTCCGCATTTGGATGACGCAGCAAAATACGCAGCAATTCAACGCCTGTATAACCTGTACCGCCGACAATACCAACTGAAATCACGCTCATTACCTCAATTCAAAGTATCCATTTAATGACTGCGTATTATGACAGGAAGTTAAGGATTTCTGAACTGTTTTGCTTGGGATTATTTAGCGCTACTGCGTGAAATTACAGGAATTGAACAACACGACTTAATCATTGTATAAGAGCAAAACTTTAAATTCTTATCTCCAACCATTCAAACATGAGGGAATTTCCATCTAATAAAAAGCAGATCGTACCCTTCCATAAGCAATCATCTTCAAAAAATATTTTTATATTTAGCAGTAACTAATTAAAATTAGAGTAATATTTTACTTGAAATATTAAAATCCTCAATAAAATGACCGCTCAAATTCCAGATGAATTACAAAATGAACTACCTGACTTAACTGACTTAACTGACTTAACTGACTTAACTGACTTAACTGACTTAAGGTTATATGACATTTTAGTATTCGATGAGAACTCTCAAAAATTA
Source organism: Acinetobacter sp. (assembly GCF_041919735.1). Taxonomy (GTDB): domain Bacteria; phylum Pseudomonadota; class Gammaproteobacteria; order Pseudomonadales; family Moraxellaceae; genus Acinetobacter. The sequence goes on along the minus strand of NZ_JAYRTF010000010.1, from coordinate 94,843 downwards.
GTCCCTTATCCTTACATCAATCAACCAACTCCAAGAAAATTGGTTATGAGAGCTACTTGTTTGTGGCGACAATATATCGCTACTTTTAAATTAACAGATGCAAAAGAAATTGTTTTAATCAAATATGATTATTCATTTTTAGCGAATGATGCTCTCGGGTTTGAACCGGATTATTACAATGAAAAATTATGTGGCAATTATTGGTTAGTCATGAGAAAAAACCAATCACTTAATAGTAAAGGCTTTTTGATCCCATTTATTGATGGAAAAATGCGTAATCGAGGTGATTGGATATCCACCCAAAATGCTCATGAATATCTTATGGTCATTAAACTTATTACCAATCTTCACACGATGTTACTAAACCACTAATTCCACCACCAAGGCATTGGCGTCATTTTCAAGGTTTTACGATGGCTTTTATAATTCGCATCATGCTTTTCCACCTCAGTCCAAAATCTCGGACTATGATCAAAATGCTTGGTATGCACCAGCTCATGTACAACTACATAACGTGCAATTTCCAAAGGAAAAAGAACCAACCCACTATTTAGCATAATGTCGTGCTTGGCAGAACAGCTGCCCCAACGCGTTTTCAGCTGACGAATTGCACATTCACCAAATTCCAATCCAGTTTCAAAACTTACATACTGTAAATAGATAGGCAAATAATGCTTGGCATAAGCAATGACAAAGGCTTTTAAATAACTTTCCGGCTGACGGTCACTGATCAATAATTGATGATTTTTTTCATCAAACAGATAAGAGTTTTTTTGAGTTTGATACTTAATTTCTAAAGGTTGTTCTAAATTAAATAGTTTTAATTCTACAGGTAAAGTTCGATCAACTTGCCCCACCTTTTCTTGCTGCTTATGCCAAGTTTCAATCATCCACTGTTCTGATTGCTGCAAAAAATCCTGTATTTGACGCTTCGTACAAAACTTCGGAACGGTTAGGCGAATCTGTGTTGGCTCGACGCGCAAACGTAATCGTGTTGCACGTGCATGATGAGTAATTTGGATTTCTGGGAGGTTTGGAGTCATTTATTCTATAATTTTATTATGAAATTTGTAGTTCCCTCTCCTTTCAGGAGAGGGTTAGGGAGAGGTTGATTAATCCCCCTCATCCTCTTGCGGAGCATGCTCCTCATCCCTGAGCCATATATGGAGCAAGAGAAGGAACTTTCAATATAAATTCAATTAAGTTTCACTTAAACTTTTGATAGAACTATATTGAATCAAGAAATTAAACCGCTGTACGCTCTTCAATACCGTTATCCGTTGCAACGATAGCAATATCTGCTTTATTTAACGCAAAGATACCATTACATACCACGCCCGGAATATCATTCAGCGTTTTTTCAAGCTCTAATGCATTTAAGATATTTAAGTTATATACATCTAAAATCACATTGCCATTATCAGTCACCACACCTTCACGGTACACAGGATCACCGCCAAGTGCGACGATCTTACGCGCCACCGCAGAACGTGCCATCGGAATCACTTCAACAGGCAGTGGAAATTCACGCGCCAGCTGATCGACCCATTTAGAATCATCAACGATACAGACGAATTTTTTCGCAATCGATGCCACGATTTTTTCACGAGTTAGCGCCGCACCGCCGCCTTTAATCATATGCATATGACGATCAATTTCATCTGCACCATCTACATAGGCATCTAAACCGCCAACGTGGTTCATATCAACCACTTCGATACCTAATTTTTTCAAGCGCTGCGCAGTCGCTTCAGAACTGGCAACCGCTGCTTCAAGTTGAAGCTCAGGCAATAATTCAATGAGGAAGTTCACAGTACTTCCTGTACCAACACCCAAAATACCGCCTTTAGGCAAGTGCTTTAACGCAGCTTTTGCGGCAGCTTGTTTCTTTTCATCTTGGGTAGCATACAGACTCATAACTTGACTCAACTATTTTTTGACATTTGTCGCTGATTTTTCAGCCCAAATGTACAGGTGTTTGTTACAATAAACGCCTATTTTAAACTGTTAGATGGAAAATTAACATGCTGTCTCGTTTGGTTCGACAAATATTACAGGCAACGGTGTATGACGTTGCAATCGAAACTCCACTCGAAGCAGCGCCACGAATTAGTGAAAAACTAAATAATAATATTCGCTTTAAGCGCGAAGACTTACAACCTGTCTTTTCCTTCAAACTACGCGGTGCTTATAACCGTATTAGTCAATTACCGAAATCTCAGTTAGAACGTGGCGTTATTACAGCTTCAGCAGGTAACCATGCACAAGGTGTGGCCTTATCTGGTCAAAAACTGGGAATTCGCGCCATTATTGTCATGCCTAAAACCACCCCCGACATTAAAGTTCAAGCGGTAAAACGTTTGGGCGGTGAAGTGGTCTTGCATGGTGATTCTTTTGATGTTGCGAATAAATATGCAATTCAGCGTGCGCAAGAAGATGGCATGGCTTTTATTCCGCCTTATGACGATGAACTGGTTATGGCAGGTCAAGGTACGATTGCCAATGAAATTTTACGTCAATGGCGCGATGTCGATTATGTCTTCGTTGCTGTCGGTGGTGGTGGTTTAATCGCCGGCGTGGCTGCCTACCTCGGTGATGTTGCACCGCACGTGAAAGTTATTCCTGTTGAATATGACGAATCTGCTTGTTTAAAAGCCGCTTTTGAAGCCAACGAACGTGTAATTTTGCCTTCTGTCGGCCTATTTGCCGATGGTACAGCTGTTGCGCAAATTGGCGAAAAACCATTTGAAGTCATTCAGCTGCAAAAATCTGACAACTCAGGCCCGATCGTTGAACGTGAAGTGGTTCTGGTCAATACCGACGAAATCTGCGCCGCAATTAAAGATACTTTTGATGAATGCCGCAGCATTGTTGAACCTTCAGGCGCAATGGCTTTAGCAGGTATTAAAAAATATACGGCTGAGCATAGCTTAGAAGGCAAAAACATCGTGTCGATTGTGTGCGGCGCCAATATGAACTTTGACCGCCTGCGCTACATTGCTGAACGCACTGAATTGGGTGAACGCAAAGAAGCGATTTTTGCCGTGACGATTCCTGAAGAAAAAGGTTCTTTCTTAAAATTCTGTCGCGCGCTTCAAGGCCGTAACATTACCGAGTTTAACTACCGTGCCAGCAATGCATCAGCTGCACAAGTCTTTGTCGGTATCAGCCTAAAAGGCGGTGAAAAAGAGCGTCAGGAAATTTTCGAAACACTGAAATTCCAATACGATGTAGACGATTTATCTGATGATGAAGTGGCAAAACTGCATATCCGTTACCTAATTGGCGGCCATGCGGATATTGAAAATGAACGCTTATTCCGTGTGGAATTCCCTGAACGTCCGGGCGCACTACTGACATTCTTGGAACGTCTTGGCCCAACACACAACATTACCCTATTCCATTACCGTAACCACGGTGCTGCTGAAGGTCGTGTACTTGTGGGTATGGAAGCAACGGATGCCAAACAAAACCCAGATGGTTTAGTTGAAACATTGGAAAGTATTACTTACCCATATGAGGAAATTACCAACAACTTGGGTTATCAGCGCTTCTTAAAATAAACGCTGAATCTATAAAGCCTTGAAAATAGCCTGTATATTTACAGGCTATTTTTTTGTTATATTCAATAAAGATCAAAAACGCAGTGATAATAAAAATGATTTTTAAATTGCACACCCGATCTTGGGAAAGATTTTTTCTGATTCCTTTTCTGCAGTTATTATGCATCAGTGCGCTGATTAACATTCTCAAACTCTTTATTCATAGTTTTTCAACTGCCATTCCTGTATTAATATTGCTCAGCATACTCATGGTGCGTGTTCCGTATAGCATGCTGAAACTCGCACCCAAACATGCCTATAAAGCAACCGCAGCTTATATGTTTTTGATTTTTTGCTTGACGCAGCTGCTCATTTTTATGGCCCAATATGCAGATCAGCAACCCTATCAGCCTAAAGGAATAATTGGATGTTTTATTATGACCATGATCGCCATGATGATTTACCGTATATTGCATGATCCGGACGATTTACAACCAGAAAATGCTGAAACATAAGATCATCAGACTGTATCCGTCAGCAGCATACAACTTGCTTAGGCTATTTTCTTCAGTTAAGGCTATGCTTAATCTTGTGCATTAAAATAATCTACGCGATCAATCATTAAACAGGCTTTCACCGCAATTTTTTTATTTTACTTCATCCATGTAGCACATTAAAAACCGCCTTAAATCGACTGCAAACAATCCTGCAAGGTATAAACTTCAATTTTAAGCTCTTCATCTTTGAACTGTTTTTCGAATTTTTTGCAAAATTTATGCATTTTTTCTGCATCCTGATGCACTGCCAGCCAGTAATATTGTTCCGAGCAAATCAACAGCAATTGATATTGATACCGGCTTAATTCCTGACACAGCGCGTTCAGAATCATTTCTGCGAGCTGTTCCTGCACATTGTAATATTTGCCTAAAAGCTGCTTGGATTTTTCATAGTGCGCATAAACCGGATGAATTTTCTGGGTTATATCCTGATGAATTTGCACAATATTTATCTGTAAATCTTGCAATACGGCGCTTCGCGCCAGATCCGCTTCCATAAAATTCAACGGATCGAACCTCATGATGAATGTACGTTCATGGCGCTCTTTTTTTTCTGACAGCAGCCACAAGCCAAACTGCTCAAAGCTGCGGCGGTTTTTAGATTTTGGAATTTTCCGAGTTTGCAGTTCTGGATACCATGCCTGCAGCCATTGATAGATTTTTTTATCGTTCATGTTTGAATTCTTCTATCGTTATTGTTCAAAACACAACATTGCCTGCCCTTTGACCAGTCTCAGCTCAGGCCTATGACTGAGCGTAGCCCGATCTTAACAAGGTGATTTGAACAAAATATGACAGCTCAGCAAAAACCTTAAAATTTCCATACGGTTTTTCTGCAAAATTCAAAATTCAAAATTCAATCAAAACCATCGGTTCTTCATTACCAAACATCTCATTAAAATTGCTGATAATACAGTCCACCAGTTCTTCATTATTCGGCACCAGCAGCCAATAAGGATTTTCCTGCTCTATCACTAAAAGCGCCAGTTCATAAGGCTCGATAAACAGTTTGATGTTGCTGAAAATGACATTGTAGGTAAATTCAAAATCGTAGGCATGCGCAGGTTCCGGATCAATTTCCTGATCACTTTCTTCATACATCTCCAGAAATGCACCCATTTCAGCATCGATTTGATTATTCAGCTCATCCAAGTCAATGTTCAGCTGCTGCAGCCGGTGGCACTCCGCAATGCCATTTTGATGGTAATCCATCATCTGCAGCTGCTGCAGATTAGAATAAAACTGATTGAGCCACAGCGTTAAGCTTTCAAAATTATCCTGTTCCTCAGGCAAGGCGGCGTCTTTCAACTCTGGAAAAGCAACCTGCAAAGCCTGATACAGTGTCTTATGCATGCATCTACTCCTATTGGGTTCTATTCCAATAAGCTTTTGTTATATATAATTTTGTAAGCTCAATAGCTGGAATATCCATAAACCGATAAAATACCCTGCTAACAGCATAGACGAATAATTGAGCGCTTTATAGCCAATAATCGTTAATAAATACGACATCAATACAGGAATTTAATGATATGGCGCAGTTTGCAGTCATCGGACTTGGGAGTTTTGGCGCAACCATTGCGACAGAATTGACGAGCTTGAAGCACGATGTGATTGGCATAGACAGCAATAAAAAATTTGTCGAAAGCATCTCTGATCAGCTGACGCATGCTGTCATTGCCGATGCGACCGATGAACATGTGCTCAGCGAGTTGAATATTCAAAAATGCGAAGCTGTTGTCGTTGCCATCGGCGAAGACATTGAAGCCAGCATTCTATGCGTGCTGCATCTGAAAAATTTAGGCATCAACAAGATCTGGGTAAAAGCCAAATCAAAAGCGCATCATATGATACTGACCCATTTGGGCGTAGATAAAATCATCCATCCTGAAGAAGATATGGGCGTGCGAATCGCGCAATCTCTCAGCTATCCGATGGTCAGCCGCTATATGGCGCTGGAAGATGATCACTATATTGTCAAAGTGCAGCTCAAAGAAGCCCAGCAAGGCTGGCGCTTTAACCAGCTGATGGAGCATGCTCCGGAAATTAAAACACTGCTGCATAAACGTGGCAAAGACATTCTGTTCAGCATTGACCCCAATATGATTTTACAAAAAGGTGATATCCTCGTTGTAGAAGGATTGCTTGAACCCTTACGCCGCCTATCGAAACATTTTAAAAGTGTATGAAAAAACTGCATAACAAAAAGCATGGCACCATTAACCTGAGCCCGCCGAGCCTGCTGGCATTAGGTTTTATGATCTTGATTATTCTTGGCACATTGCTGCTGATGCTGCCTTTTTCCCATCATGGTGAACTCAGCTGGCTGAACGCCCTGTTCACCTCGGCCTCTGCCGTCACCATTACCGGGCTGTCTGTCGTCAACGTCGGTGAAGCCTATACTGTCTTTGGCAAACTGGTCATCATGTTTCTGCTGCAGTGCGGCGGCTTGGGCTTTATGAGCTTTGCCATTTTGGCAGTCTTGAGCCTGTCGCCGCAACTGGGCTTGAAGCAGCAAGTTATGGCGCAGGAAACCATTGGCCAAACCAGCTTGAAAAAAGTGGCTTTCACCATTAAAGGCGTTTTTCTCTATTCACTTTTTTTTGAAGCTGTCGGCACGGTCATTCTAACCATTGCATGGCTGGGAGATTACAACTTTGCGCAAGCCTTTTTCTATGCCGCCTTTTACAGCGTTTCGGCCTTCAATAACGGTGGGTTCTCTTTATTTCCAAACAGCTTGATGAGCTTCGCAGACCAGTATTTCATTACCTTCACCATCAGTATGCTGTATATCATTGGCGGCATCGGTTTTTTGGTGCTGATGGATATTAAGCAGCATAAAAGCTGGAAGAAGCTCAGCCCCAACAGCAAGCTGATTTTATCAGCCATTGCCGGACTGAATATTTTTGCCTTTATTGCCATTTGGAGCTTAGAAGCCAGCAATCCATTGACGCTGGCGCCCATGAGCCTTGGCGATCAAGCAGTCAACGCATGGTTCCATGCCACTGTGCCGCGCTCTTCGGGCTTTAACAGCCTGCCGATGGATCAGCTCTCCGATGCTTCATCCTTAATTACCATGATGCTGATGTTTATTGGCGGCGGTTCACTCAGTACCGCTGGCGGCATTAAAGTCGGCACGTTTATTATCGTTGTGCTCAGCGTGATCAGCTTTTTGCGCCGTGAGGATGAAGTGCGGGTATTTAATCATTCAGTGCCTCAGAAAACGACATTTAAAGCGCTGGCTGTTATTTTTATTACCGTCACGCTGATTTTTATCGGGTTTTTCAGCCTGCTGCTGATTGAACCCAATATGCGCTTTCAAGATTTGCTGTTTGAGGCGGTTTCTGCCGCTTGCACGGTTGGACTATCGCGGGGCATTACCGGTGAATTGCAGCCAGCAAGTTTGCTCATATTGATCGTGCTGATGTTTGCAGGCCGGCTTGGCCCGCTGACCTTGGCGTATTTAATTGCAACGCCGAAAAAAAGCCGCTTGAAGCATCCCGCAACCGAAATACAAATTGGCTAATACATGCAGCTGCAATCGAATTTGACTCGATTGACTCTAATTTAAGATTTAAGAGCAAATAAAAAAACCGCGCAAATGCGCGGTTTTTTTATTCACTGGTTTTAGAACCAATTTAACAGTGATACACCCAAGCCGACATAAGTCGCACGGTGATTATAATCAATCAAGCTTTCTCCATAACCATCAAACAATTGGAACTGCCCGCGCAGCTTGCCGCTGATCGGGAACGTCCAGTCAAACTGCACAGCGCCGTGAGAATTATTGCCGCCTTTTAAGGAATGGCGCAGCATCAGGCTAAAGTCATGCTCTTTATAGCGGTAAAAGGCAGTCATATCGCCGCGGCCAACATAATCTGCAATATCCGGGTTATTGTCGTCCGGCAAATCTTCTTCAAGGCGGTACCATGGACGCACCATCAGCGCAAAATTGTCTTTTTCAAACCCTAAATTCAAAATCACACGATTCCAGCTGCGAGACAGCGGATCAGAACGGCCATTAGACTGATGATTCAAGGTCAGGCCCAGCATGCGCCAATTCAAGCCCAGCAGTTCATAATTGGTACGGAATACTAAACTTGCTTCAGGTTCGTAGTTAGTTTCACGAAAAGGCCGCGATTCATCTTCGTTATACACTTGCCAACGTGAAGACTGCGTATAGCCCAGCCAAACATCACCATTATCGCCAAACAAGTTTTCAACCGCTTTGGTTTTTAAAGACAGCTGGAACTTAGCTTCCATCGACTTTAAATTTTGCGTTTCGTCTGGCTGTACAGTATTCAGCGCATTGGGGCTCGATGGCCGCTCGTTTTTATCCGATGTCCAATAGCCCGGCATCAAATAAACAGGCTGGTAACCGCGGATATTCCATGTCCCTAATTTGCTTTCAGGCGACAACTCCCAACGGCTGTCCAGCATAGACAGATTTGGATTTAAGTTTGGCGCTTCTACTGCAAATAAGCGGTCTGTAAACGCATGGCTGACCTTTTGCTTCAATGTCAGCTTTTCTGTTGGCTCTGGCTGAATTTCCTGCGCGGCCTGGCGTTCAGAAACCAGGAGCGGCTTGGCCTCATCAGGAATTTTAAAAAAAGCATCATAACAAGCCAAGCGCTCAGCACTTGATGCCAGCGCAACACAGGCTTCCGCCGTTGCAGGCTTAGCAACCACTTCTGCATTTTGCGCATACGCAGCCGCTGCCGTCATTGAGCTGAGCACAATGCTCAGCTTCAATGCAGTACGCTCAAAAGAATTGAACGCCATACTCACCTCTTCTTTTTGAAGAATTCATTGTTGTAAATTAAAAAGCCGATTCAATTGACTTGCTTAATGTCAAATCCAAGTTCGGCCAAAGTTTCACGTTTTGCCACTGGCGCAACGACAGCTTTCACAGGCTTCTGATCAAGCAAATACAGTTGAGCGACACGTTTCAAGTCGTCCAGCGTCACTTTCAGCAAGCGCTCACGCAATACTTTGCGGAAGGCCGGCGTGCGCTGATGCAGCAATGAATAGCAGGCGGTAATGGCTTCACCCGCTGGTGAACCCGGTTTATCCATGCTGGCGATTAAGCCTAAAATCGCTTCTTCCAGCTGATGATCCAGCTGCTCTGCATTGAACAGCCACTGCACGCTGGCTTCAAAATCTTTGAAAGTCTCTGCTAAGCGCGGATCACGGTAGCTGTAAAAACGGAATGAGCAGGCATTGCCGTCATAGCTTGCCCCGCCGCCATATGCGCCGCCCTTTTCACGGATTGCGCTATGCAGGAAGCCATTGCGCAAATACGATGCCAGCACCATCAGCGGCGCAGCGTCAGGATGAGACACTTCCACGGCAGGATAGGCTGATGCGCAGAATTGAACATTGGCTTGAATCAGCCAAGCTTCGTCATTTACGCTATGCGCCGGCTGAACTTTGGTTAAATCACGTTCAATATCGGCAATTGACACTTTATCCCAAACAGTCTGCACTTCTTCAACCAAGCGCTCTGAATGATGCTCTTCACACACCACCAAGAATTGTTTTGGCGCTTTCAGCAAACGGTTATGAATCAGCTTCAGTTCTTCAATCAGCGCATTGTAAGCGGCATCATCCTGTTCAATATTCGCAGTCAGATTGCCCAGCCAGTTGAGAGCGCCTAAACCGGTATTGTTGTAATCACGCAAAGCCAAAGCGCTGTGATTGCGGCTGGCGATCTGCATGGCATAGCTGTGGCCCGAACCGGACAAACGGGATTGCCAGCGGGTTTTGCGCTGCTGCAGCAGCTCGATAATGCGGTCTTTTTCATCAAAACGCAGCTGCTCAAACGCCAATTTCAGCAATTTGATGGCTTCGAAATTATTCACCAAAGATTTGGTGGTGAGTGTCATCCACGCGCTGATCTGATTTTTATCATCAGCTTTAGAACGCAAAGATGCGCCCATGCCCAGACCGCCGCTGACAGCTGTCTGCAGCTGCTGCAATTCCAGATAGCCGTATTGGCCTGCACCCACTTCACCCATCAAAATCGACAGCAAATTAAAGTAAGGTGATTGCACAATGTCATTTGGCACTTGAATCAGCACTTGCTGATAGTAAATGCCATTGGTGCCTGCATGGTACAGATTCAGCGGCATATCCATGCCATTGGAAATGATTTCACGCAGCTGGCCTTGTACAATTTGCAGTTCCGCCGGCACATCTTCCAAACCGACTTTTGGCAGCAGATTCAAATCATCCGGCGTATCTTGACGGATATTTAAGGCCTCAGTCTGCGCAATGATCCCCGCTTTTTGTGCTTCAGTCAGTTTTGCGCCAATTTCTGCAAGGCGGGCTTTTTCCGCTTCCGCTTCTTTGGCAGATTTTTGCGCATCCGGCACCAAAGTCATTTGCACGCGGTGTGTATTGTCAATCAAATAAGTTTTGATTAAGTTCGACAGCCACATCGGATCTTTCAGCTCTTCTTTCACTTGCTCAATTGCAGTGTCGACATCCCACACATGAACAGGGTCTGAATGATGAATGACGCTGCCCAAGCCATTTAAAATCAGGCTCAAGCCGTATGGCATGCCGTCGCCGTTAATTTCACGCTGATGCAATTCAATCTGATGCAAAATTGCATCAACCATGGCGCTGTCCACCGGTTTAGACGCTGCATCTTCTAAAATTTTAAACACGCCATTTTTAAATTCTTCTGCATGTTCAGGGTTTGAACCCTGCACGCCGCAGAAGAACGTCATTTCAAAGTTGGAATCATCCACCCCCATAATCGGGCCGGTAGATTGCGCATAGCCGCAAGTTTCCAAATAATGGCGCAGCGGTGAAGCTGAATCTTCCAGCAGCACCCCTTCAACCAGACGCATGCCTAAGCGCAATTTAATATCGCTGGCCTGCGGCAACAGCCAAGAAATAATGTGATAAGTCTTGTCTTTCAGGTCTTCTGCATCGACCGCATAGGTTTCTGTTACTTCAACAGGCGCAGTTAAACGGCGTTCAGGTTTTGAATGCAGCGTTTCACCCTGCTTGAATTTCGCCAGAGCCAAGGTTTCAAACTGTTCTTGCAATTTGTAAGCCGGCTCATTGCCGAAAGTCATGAATACCGCATTGCTTGGGTGATAGTGCGATTTATAAAAATTAACCAGCTCTGGGTAAGTTAAATCTGGAATGTCTTTCGGGTCGCCGCCTGAATTGTAATGATAGGTAGTTTCTGGGAATAAATGATGCGCCAGCTGATGATACAGCTGATCTGAAGGTGAACTCATCGCGCCTTTCATTTCATTGAAGACCACGCCTTTGTAAACCGGCTCGCCATTTTCCAATTCAATGCGGATGCCTTCCTGCGCAAAATCCAGCGGATTTAAATTGGCAGAAAAAGCCGCATCCAAATACACTTCCAGCAGGTTTTGGAAATCTTTTTTGTTCTGCGTTGCAAATGGATAAGCTGTCCAGTCCGCCGCTGTGAATGCGTTCATGAACGTGTTCAATGAACGGCGGATCATCAAGAAGAACGGATCACGCACAGGAAACTTTTCAGAACCGCATAATGCAGTATGTTCTAAAATATGCGCTTCGCCTTTCGAATCCATCGGCTGGGTGCGAAACGCCACTAAAAACACGTTTTCATCGTGTTCAGAAGCCAGGTGATAATGCACGGCGCCTGTAACTTTATGGGTATATTCAGACACTAAAATGTCTAAGGCTTCAACATGGTGTTGACGTACCAACTGAAACGCGGGATGAACAGTTTGTGAAATGGTTTCAGTGACATCTACAGTCATGTGATCTCCTAATCTAATGCATTTTTAAGACCCTTGAGTATACCTGAAAAAGAGAAATAGGATTCATTCAAAAAGAAATTTCCGAGCGATTCAGTCGCCATTGGGAAATTTCTGCTTTTTGATGTTTAATTTTTAATATCTGGCTTCAGCTTTCGCCCACAGCGCATTCATTCCAGCCCGTTCAATACCGGCTCTTGCAAATCAAAACCAGACACACTGCACCAGATGAAATGGATACGCTTTCAGGCTGCAGCCGGTCAAGGATTCAATTTTAAATAGCCATACTGATGCAAGCGGCGGGACTCACGGGCGCCAAAAAAAGAAGCAGCTGCCTTCAACTGCTTCAGCACAGAGTTAAACCATCTCGGATTGAGCGTATAAAACCGCAATTTCAAGATGACAGCTCAAAAAGTGCCTTGAATAACCAAAGCTTAGCTTAATAATCATCACTTAAGCATCCCCCTCAGCCATTGCTGATCTGCCGATTCAGCGGCCCCTCCGTCCGCTGTGACCAATATACGCACAGGCTGATGGCGGCCAAAAGCACTGCGGAAGCCGCAAACCGGCTCAAATCCAAACCGCCGGAGCTGATCGGCTTATCCAAGAAATCTCCGACCACCGCCCCGAGCGGACGGGTCAAAATAAATGCAGACCAGAACAGCAAGGTATGCGAAACCTTCGTGAACTTATACAGCACAAAAATTAATGCAATCAAGGCGCTGAACAATGCAATGCCGCCGCTATACCCCAAGCCGGCTGTATCCGCAGACCAATCGCCCAGCGCGGTACCTAAGGTTTGTGAAAAAGTAATGGTCAGCCAGTAAAACAGCTCCGCGCGCGGATGATTGACCGCTTGCGGGGAAATACTGCCTTCCGCCTGATGCCAAATCCACAAAGACAAGCCAACCAAGGACAATAAAATCGTACTGCCGCCAACGTAGCCAATGCCTAAAGAACGGTCTACAAAATCTGCCAGCGTTGTCCCCACAGTCGTGCTGGCAATAATCGTAAACCAGTATAAAAACGGCTGGTACTGTTTAGATTTGATTTGGAAAAATACCGCGCCGATAAAAACCGCGGCAAAAATGAATGTACTGAGCAAATATCCTAAATTCAGCGACATGGATAAGGCATCACCAGCCGTTTCGCCAAAAGTGGTCGCGAAAATTTTAGTGATCCAGAACAATGCCGTAATTTGCGGCACTTTGGCCAGCAATTCATGAAAATCATTTGTTGGTGCAGATGCAACTGACATAACAGCAGCCCTAAAAAAATAATTTCAAGGCTATTGTTTGCAGGCAGGCTTAAACAAAGATTAAAAAAATTCTAATGATGATGAGGAGTTGCAAAATAAGTTACAGAAACTGAATATCCTGCAAAAATGCACAGCTTAGCAAGCAAAAAACACGGCAATCATAGAGATTGCTGTGCTTTCAAAACCGCGTAAAGAACGCTGATTATGCAATTAAATATTTGAAATAATTGTAATTTGGGTGGTTTTCAACAAAAACATAATTATGCTTTTGATAAAATTTGGCGGCATCTTTCTGCTCTGTATTCAAACACAGCGCCGAATAAAAAGGCTTGGCCATTTTTTCCAGCTCTAAAAGCAGTTTTTTGCCTACGCCATATTGACGGTATTTCGGATGCACGTAGAAACGGCGCAAGCGGCCAATGCGCTCTTCAACGCCAGCATCACCCCATTGCTGATTCAAACCGCCGCAGCCCACTAAAGTTTCGCCGTCAAAGGCCAGCAGCAGGCTCTCACCTTTTTGGTCAAAACGGTTTTTCCCGCTTTGAAATTCTTCAATTAAGCGCTGAATAAATGCATAGCCTTCTTGATTTGCCAATGCCGCAAGAACTTCAATTTGTTTAGGCAATTGTTCGGCTTGACGAATACTTATTTCCATATACCCACGCTTTTTAATTTAATACTCAATTGATCTATTTTCGGCAGCTGCATCAGCAAAACTGCAGAAGAACCATAGTGGTCTATGTAAATAAAAAAATGAACGATGATCAATAGCAAAGAGAAACAAATGTTCAAATAATGCAAAAAAGCCTAAATTTTTAGCGCTTTTCAGGCCATTCCCCAGCACATTATGCAAGATCAGCCCATACTGAGCGGCGCATAACAGCCGCATACAGACAGGAAATGAAAGACCCAGCATGCAACAAGACCATGAATTTTATTCAACAAACTACAGCAATCCTGAGCATTCGTGTAAACTTAGCACTTTCATTTTTGATGTGACCGAAAGACATGGCGACTGTTGATCTTTTTGCAATTGGCAATGCATTAATTGACCAGGAATTTAAAGTTTCTGATGATTTTCTTACTCAGCAAAATTTGCAAAAAGGCACAATGCAGCTGACTGATGGCGAAACGCAAGCTACTCTGTACAGCAATCTGCAAGCCAGCCAAATCTATAAAGGTCAAGCATCCGGCGGTTCAGCAGCCAATACAACTGTTGCATTCAGCGCGCTGGGCGGTTCTGCATTTTATGCCTGCCGTGTCGGCAATGACCATTTGGGCAAAATCTATTTGGATGGTCTGAATGAGGCCGGCATTCAAACTGCAGCACATTCGATCAGTGAAGGCGTAACAGGCACTTGCATGGTCTTGGTCAGCGAAGACTCTGAACGCACAATGCATACGTATTTAGGCATTACCGCAGAACTGTCGGACAGCGAAATTGACTTTGCGCCGCTGGCATCTGCGAAATGGCTGTATATCGAAGGCTATTTATCTACCAGCGACTCAGCGCGCGCAGCCGTCAAGCAAGCCCGTGAAATCGCCAAAGCCAATGGTGTGCAAATTGCTTTAACACTTTCAGATCCAGCAATGGTGCAATATGCCCGTCAAGGCCTGGATGAGCTGCTGGATGATGGCGTAGATTTATTGTTCTGCAACGAGCATGAAGCCATGATGTATACCGAAACCGAAACGGTAGAAGCTGCACTGGCGAAACTGCAATCACTCAGCAAGCACATTGTCATTACATTGAGCGCAAAAGGCGCATTAATCCATAATCAAGAGCAAACATTTGCTGTACCTGGCCGCAAAGTGACCGCTGTGGATGCCAATGGCGCAGGCGATGCATTTGCGGGCGCGTTCTTATATGCCTTAAATGCAGGTTTGGATTACAAAGCTGCTGCTCAGCTCGCTATTTTGATTTCAAGTGAAGTGGTTGCTCAATTCGGGCCGCGCTTAGCGACTCAAGAATACGCGCAATTGCTGCAAAACTTTTTAAAGGAATGTGCATAATGCATAAAATTTGCATGACTGAGGATGTGCCTGAGCGCGAAGCACGCGCTTATGAAACACCCAATGGCGATACTATTTTTGTGACCCAGCGTGATGGCGCATACTACGCCTATCAAAATTTATGCCCGCACCTGCAGGTTGAATTGGAATTTTTAGAAAACCAATTTTTAGACCGCGATCAGGAATATATCGAATGCTCTACGCATGGCGCATTGTTTCTGGTGGAAACAGGTGAATGCATCTCTGGTCCATGCCAAGGCCAATCTCTTGAAAAAGTTGAGATTAACGTGCATTCTGATGGCGGAATCTATCTTTTAGACGAATAAGCGTTCAGACAGCTAATGCCAGCAGGATCCTGCCATGCCCGAGTTTTTTACAGACTACAACTTAATGCCTTTTCATATAAGCCTTATTGCTGTTGTCTTGCTGGGCATGGCGGAAACTGTGGGGTACTACATCAAGCTGCGCCCAACGACCTTATTCAAAAGATTTTCAGCTAAGCATTTGGATGATCTGCCGCTCTTAAACGTCAAGTTTTCAAAAACCCTGATTATTTTTTTCTTATTGATGAATTTCAGCTTTGCAGGCTATTTTCTGCAATTCTGCATTTATGCGCGGGAACTGTCCTTTTTCCCCGTTTATTATCTAATTCTCCCAGTGCTCATCATTGCCATATTTTTTACGGTCTTTATGATTCATTGCCTGGACCAAGTGATTCCGACCAAGCGCATCAAACAGCAAGTGAACCTGCTTGGCCGCCTAGCAACCATTTCCAGCGGCAGCGCCCGTCCGGGATTTTCCGCACAGGCCCGTGTACGCGATGAATTTGGCCAGCTGCATTATGTGCAAGTCGAGCCAGAGTTCGGAGAATTAGAATTTCAATCGCAAGTTATTCTTATCCGGCCTAAAAA
Organism: Acinetobacter sp.; assembly: GCF_041919735.1. Lineage (GTDB taxonomy): Bacteria > Pseudomonadota > Gammaproteobacteria > Pseudomonadales > Moraxellaceae > Acinetobacter. The sequence goes on along the minus strand of NZ_JAYRTF010000010.1, from coordinate 78,793 downwards.
ATCACACTATATCGCCAAGCGCATCAGCCCATCGAACCGCCTTTTCAACCTAGATTTAGACCACTGATTTTTAATGCGATGGTATATTCAACTCAATCCACATCAAACAGCCGTGTATTTCAATATTTTTTGCTGCATAGGTCATTTCTAGACAGGCGCTTAATTGGATCTGCGGCGGCAAGCTTAAGACACAATCCCTAAGGCTCATCCCCCAAAAACTCATCCACCAAGACCCAATAATAGAAAAGGCTCATCTATTGATACAGACAAGCCGAATAATGAATCAATACAGATGTTCAGCATCATTCATGCTGAAGCAGCTGTTAACGCTTGAGGAAACCAGCAACCAAACTCATCACTTGCTGAATATCCGCATTGGCTTCTGTATTGCTGGTTTGACTGCCTTGCGGCGTCAATGAATCGATAATCTGCGGCAATACTGAAGAAATTGCGCTGTAAATATCCTGCTTGGGCGCCTGAGTTTCTTGCGCAATCTGTTCAATATCCGCCTCATCAAACAGGCTTTGCACCTGCTGCGGATTTACGGCCGCATTTTCACCCGGGCCTGTAGAAACCCAATCATCAACTTGGCTGCTGATGCCTTGACCGCGCAGCTGATCTAATGCGCCTTGTAAACCGCCCTGCTTCTGAATCCATGCCAATACCAGCGGCAGCACCGCAATCAGCAAAGCCGATGCATTTGAACCGCCTGCCGTATTATTTTGCTGAGATGGCTGCTGAACAGCACCGCCCAGCTGCCCCAGCACTGAACCTAAAATGCCGCCCAATCCGCCTTGCGCATTGGCCGATGAAGCACTATTACCCATTTGCCCCAGCACCGACCCTAAAATGCCGCCCAAACCGCCTTGCTGATTGCTCTGACTGGAATTTCCCAAGGCCTGCTTTGCTAAAATTTCCACAATATTGCTTAAATTTGTCATTGTTATCTTCCCAATAAGACCCATTTACAGCATACGTTGAAAATTCCAACGGACCGCGTGCAGTTTGTTAATTTTTGCATCTGCTGCCGGCCGCTGCACACGCGCTTACCAGCGGAATTTATTCCAGTTTTCAGGATTTGCCCAAAACTTGGCGTTAAACCAGTCCGGCACATGCTTATACGTTAAAATATTGAATTGCCACAGTGCAAAATTGCTGTCATGCGTGGTTTTATCAATCATTTGGGTAAATCCTAAAGCGCGCAGCAGCTGCTCATCCTGCAATGTGCTGACCACAACAATGCGCTTGGCCATCAAATCACGCAGTTTCACCAGCAGCCGTGATTTATCCTGATTGGAAATATTGGCCATTTCTGCGGTATCAAACAGCACAAAACCCAAATCATAGCGCTGCTGAAAAGGCAGATTTAAAAATTCAGATACGTTAAAATACTGCCATTGAATTGATTGATTATTGCCGTATTGTTCAAGATTTTGACCAATACATAATGCAGTTGAGATAGGCTGTTCAGTCGATAAATCGTCTAGCATTGAAGTGATGACATTTTGCTCAGCCATAACTGCATCCTTATTATTGAAGAGAGTATTTCATGGAACTACAGGGCATTTGCCATAAAATGCGTGCAGGTCTTACCGGCCTTAGTGTAACTGATCAACAGACTCACAAGGCAAATGTTGAATACAAATTTATTTTAGACCGCTCAGAAATTGATCTGCCTTTTCGCTTAGGCCAAGAGATCGAAATCGAATGGACAGGCAATATCTACTGTGTTTCCTGCGGCAGCAAAACGCCAAAATCTTATTCACAAGGCCACTGCTTCAAATGCTTTAAAACCAAAGCAGCATGCGATATGTGCATTATGAAGCCTGAAACCTGCCATTATCATTTAGGCACCTGCCGGGAAGATGATTTTGCGCATGAGGTCTGCTTCCAGCCGCATATTGTGTATTTGGCCAATTCCAGCGCATTGAAAGTCGGCATTACCCGCATCGGCCAAATGCCGACCCGCTGGCTGGATCAAGGCGCGACACAAGCCCTGCCGATTATGAAAGTCGGTTCTCGCCGCCTGTCTGGCCAGCTGGAAATCATGTTCGGCACTCAAGTGGCTGACAAAACGGATTGGCGCAAACTACTGAAAGGTGAAGCTGAGCCGATCAACCTGCTGGAAATACGTGAACAGCTGGTTGAAGAGTTTGCCCCTAAAATTCAGACCATCCGCGACGAATTCAGTCAAAATCTGGAATTCAATGAAACCGTAGAATTGCTGGAAGATGAATTGCCGCGTGAATTTGTCTATCCCGTTGATCAATACCCTGAAAAAATCAAATCGCACAATTTGGACAAAACGCCGGTAATCCGCGGCAAGCTGCAAGGCATTAAAGGCCAATATTTAATTTTGGATACTGGCGTGATCAATATCCGCAAATATACAGGCTACGAAATTAAAATCCGCACGGAATAGCACCCTTGCTGTTTCACTAAAAACGGAAGCGATTCGCTTCCGTTTTTTTATTTATGGCATAAACTCAAATCCTGAAGATCAGCACCATTCAGCTGACCTTGCTTCTTACATGCCGTTTAATGATCAAGGCACGTCCGGCGCAAGTCTTAGCGCACGTTCTTTAAAAAGTTCAAATAAGGCTGCACTGTTAATTGCTCCGCCTCCAAAATAGGCATATGCCCTACGCCTTCTAAAATCACCGGCGCTTCCGCTTTCTTCAGTAAATTTTTCAACTCAGCGGCAGCTTCGACATTAATCACCTGATCCTGCTTGCCCCACACTATCAGCGTAGGCACATCAATTGATTTAGCCATCAAGGCAAAAGCATCCGATGTATACAGCCTGGACATCTCCACCAATTTAAACACCATCTTTTCAGTATTCTTGGATTGCGCAATCATCAGTTTCTCTTGCGCGGCTTTGAGCTCCTGCGGAATAAATGGCGGTGACTGCATCGCAATTTTCATCAATTGATCAAAATCGCCGGGGTTGGCCATAATCAAGCGCCTCAGCTGCTCAGGATCTTTTAAATACACAGTTTTTGCATTATTGAACACCCCGGCAGAATCCACCAAAAACATTGATTTCACTTCCAAAGGATATTGCGCGCTATACAGCATCGCAATTGCGCCGCCCATCGAATGCCCGGCAATATGCAGATTCGGATCAATTTTTGCAGCATCTGCAAAGCGCCGCAATTTTTCAGAAAGATTGGCAATCGACAGATCAAAACCCTCGGGCGCTTTGGTTTCACCATGTGCAGGCAAATCAGGAATAATCACATGATAATTTGGCGTTAAATAGCGCGCTACGCGGTTCCAATTGTCCCGCGTGCCAGACAGCCCATGCAGCAGCAAAATAGTTGGATTGGCCGGGTTTCCACCTTCACTGTAGACCCACTCAATTTCCTCAGATTTCACTTTTTTAGTATTCAAGCCCGCCCATGCGCGCTCCTGCTGCAAAATGCTCTGAAAATTAATCTCAGCCGCATAAGACGGCATAAGCAGAAGCAAAAGGATCATCGCGCAGACCAGCTGCTTCTTAGAGGCAGCCACAAATAAATGAAAACCCAAAGAAAACCGCAGTGCAGCACAATGCATCAAAGGCATAAGCATGCTTAACAGCATCCCTAAAATATTGATATTTAAGCCAAGCCTTGCTTTCTTGTCCGCTGAATATTCCATTTCTTATTATCCCTATCTGTATTTTTATAAAATTGAGATCAACGCTTTTATGATATGAAACTCATAATCCCGTTCAGCCTGCTACTCTAGCCCAATACTGCCCCGCACTGCATTTGCCTAAGCGCGCTAAACTCAGGAAATACTGTCAATTCCGGCCATAAAAAACCAGCCCGGAGGCTGGTTCTTTGATGTCATTTTATGTTTAAGCGAAATGCGGTTTATTTAATTTTCGCATGTTCTTTTAAATAACGAGTGTAATCATCAAACTCTTGCTGACCGCGCAATTGCTGATACAGATTGGTGAGCTCACCCAGCTGTTCCGGCGCAATTCCGCTCGCTGCTGTTTTATTTACATCCGTCACTGCAACCACCACCAATTCATTTGGCAATTTAGCAGTAGATACTGACCAGTAACCCGCCTTAGGCGCAGGAAGGCTAAATGCCGCACGCTGAATATCACGCTTCAGCATACCGTCAGCGCGGGTGAATGTGCCTGCGCTGACAAAGTTAATGCCAGACTTATTCACAGCTGCAGCAGGCTTAGTCTTGAACTCATTCAAAGTGCTCTGAATTTTCGCTTTCGCAGCCTCATAAGCTTTCTGTTCAACCAGTTTCGCTTTCACTTGTTCTTTTGCCTCAGCAAAAGTCTGTACGCCAGCGGCGTGGTAATTGCGGACTTTCACCCACACCACATCGCCATTGGCCAATTGAATGCTGCTGGAAACGTTGCGGTCGCCATTTTTCACATCATCATTAAAGAGTTTCACTTTAACATTGGCATCGCTGAGCACAGGATGTGAAGAAGACAGTGTGAAGCCTTTCACTGTTTGAATCTGAACACCTTTCAGCTCTTGAGTCACTACATCCAATGAATCGCTGCTTACAACCATGTCATTCAAGCTGTTCACGCTATCCGAGAACAAATTCGCATTTTTGGTTTTCAACAGTTCCTCAGTCAAACGCGCTTTTTCAGATTCGAAAGATGGCGCTTGCACTGCAGGTGCAGATGTCTCAATTAAATGATAGCCATAATCTGTTTTCACCGGCGCTGAAACTTGACCGGCTTTTAATGATTCCACAGTCTGGTCAAAGGCATTACCGAATACACCTTTTTGATATACCGCAATCGTGCCGCCATTGGCTTTAGAAGACGGATCTTCAGAATACTGCGCTGCCGCAGCTGCAAAAGATTCGCCTGCTTTAATTTTCGCAGCAACGTCTTCCGCCAGCTTTTTCGCTTCCGCATCTGTACGGCCATCGGCAGTAATCAAAATATGCTTCACTGCAGGCTGCACAGCTTGCTGCTGTTTTTGCACAAAATCGTTATAAGCCTGCTTTAACTCAGCATCAGTCACTTCAGTTGACGCGCCTTTCATATTGGCAGGTGAAATCACCACAAAATCAGCATCAACGCTGGTCGGCTGTTTAAATAAAGCCGCATGCTTTTGGTAATAAGCATTTAATTCAGCATCCGTGACTTTTACAGCCGCTTTATATGCATCCAGCTTCACGCTAGCCAGCTCAAGGGTACGCTGCTCTGCCTGCAAGTTTGCAATTTGCGCAATATCCACCTTGCTGACAAGCGCATAATCCATAAACGTAGAAGTTAGCATCTTCAAAGCATGGTCTTTGCGCAGGCTTTCAATGAAAGCCATATTGGTCATGCCGATAGATTTCAAATAGTTCGCAAACAATTCTTCCGAGAATTTGCCATCTTTTTGGAAGCTTGGCTGCTGCTGGATCATTTGCGCCAGCTGCTGGTCGCTTAGGCTGATTCCCAGCTTATCCGCTTGCTGCAGCAGCAATTGACGCGCAATCAAAGTTTCTAAAGCTTTATTACTAATGAAATTCTGATTCAGTAAAGTTTCATCACCCTTTGCATACTGCAAATATTGTTCTTTTAGCGAATTCGTCAGCTGCTCTAAATCTTTTTTTGAAATATCTGCGCCATTTACTGACTTCACGGCATCTTTTGACCCGCTGCTAAAATATCCTTCAATACCTACAAGCGCTAAAGGGGTTAAAAACAAAATGAGCAAAACTTTGCCCAGCCAGCCCTTAATGACTTTACGAAAAGATTCCATAAGTAATCCAATATTTTATTTGCGAAGGATTTTAACTGAAAACCAGCAATGAATGAATGCGCTAAAGCGCTAAATCATATTTATCAATAAAAAACGCGCCATATTGGCGCGTTCATGAGCTTAATTAGATTAAGCTACAGAATCTTTCAAGCCTTTACCAGCTTTAAAGCCTGGAACTTTGCTTGCTTTGATTTCTAAAGTTGCACCAGTTTGAGGGTTACGGCCAGTACGCGCAGCGCGTTCTTTTACGCTGAAAGTACCGAAACCAACTAAAGTTACTGTATCACCCGCTTTAAGCGCTTCAGTTACAGATGCGATAGTTGCATCTAAAGCTTTACCTGCGTCAGCCTTAGATAATCCCCCTTTCTCAGCAATAGCATCAATTAATTCTGATTTATTCATGAAAATTACATCCTCTTAATATCGTTTATTTAAGGTTCAGAAGTTGTTTAAATTGCCCTAGCGCTTTTATAGCAATGCTTTAGGGGGAAACGCAATACTCCCCAAGCTCTTTTTTTGCAAAAAATTGACGAAAAAAACCTTGAAAAATGAATAATTGCTCACAAATTCCTATTTTTTGGTCAATTGCTCTTGAATTTTGCGTTGTTCTTCCGCCAAACGGTCAATTTTGGCATGCAGCTGCAAAATCATTTTCTCAATATGCTGCAGATCTTTTGCCGCCACCAAACCCAGGCGGTTTAAAGAATGGTTTACACCATTATCCAAGATTTTTTCGACTTTATCTTTGGTATCGGTTACAGATTCTTTTGCTTTTTCAGAGACTTTTTCTACCGTTTGATCGGCGATGTCTGTGGTTTTCGATTCCAGCTCTTCCCCGACCTTGACCAAAGAATCAAAAAGCTTATTGCCTTCTTCTTCAGCACGTGAAAAAGCGCCTAATCCTGCCAGCCAAATTTGCTTGGTATATTTACGAAAATCCAACACGGATTTCCGGTCGTGATGATGCCGAAGTTTGGCTTTATTCTGCCTCTCTGCTGGATCCTGATCAGCAGCTTCTGACTCTTTTGTACTTATTTTATCCATACAAAGCACCGCTCCTAGTGAATTCGTGCGCAAATCTATTATGTCAACCTGCAAATTAGAACTATAATAACAAACTTAAGGCTTGATAGATTTGCAAAACTGTTCTACAAAGCAATTTAATTCAAGTGTTTTTGTTTTCAACCTGAATTCCTTTAAAGCAGGACGCTTATTTCATTCAGGTAAGGATTAGATTTTTATGAGTGACACGCAGCAAAGACAAAATCAGCCGCATTTGTTGCTTACAATGACCTTAATTGTTTTAGAAACAATTTTTACGTTCATCCTCAAACATGACCGTGTTGTCGCGCTTCAGGCAAAGAAGTTTATTGACGAAAAAATTGCAATAAAAATAAACAGCTATATCCCTTATTTTGATGTCTATATTCAATTCACCGAAAATGGGGTTTTATTTGATGATAAAGCGCCTGAAAAAGCCGTTGATTTAGACGTCCGCACTACCCTTATGGATCTGATCAAAATCTTTGTTTTCGGCAACCGCCGCAGCATCAAAGCCATGCGTATTGATGGCGACATGGTGTTAAAAGATGAGTTCCGTGATCTGCTTTCATTATTCAGCATGCCGAAAGTCCTGGGAGACTGGAAGCAATGGCTGACTGAACCTGCTGATGAGCAAGACGTTATTGCATCCAAAAACCGCATAGCGCCTTTATTGGAAAAGATCGACCAGCAGCGTTCAAAAATCAACACCCTCCAAGTCGAAGTGAAACAATACAAAAACCGCATTAAGCGCATCGAGCGCCGTCAAAAACACATCAATGTTATATTTACAATTATTACCGTGCTTTTAATTGCGTTATTAGTGTATAATTTTTGGCTTCGTTAAATACATAATTTTTATAATTTTTACATTCCCTTAAAACAGCATCAAAAAAACTTGACTATTTTAGTCAGGATTCATAAAATCAGCACATCTAGTCTAATCATGTGTATCGAATCATGCGCTTAACAACTCGCGGTCGTTACGCAGTGACTGCTCTACTTGATTTAGCTTTGCAGCCTACTGAACAAACGATCACTCTTGCAGAAATTGCGACACGTCAAACCATTTCAGTAGCTTATTTAGAGCAGCTCTTTGCAAAATTAAAACGCCACGGCTTAGTCTCAAGTATTCGCGGTGCAAACGGCGGCTATCACTTAGCTCGCAGCGCTGAAGAAATCACTGTTTTAGAAATCATCGAAGCTGTAAATGAAACTGTTGACGCCACCCGCTGTGACCACAAAGGCAACTGCCAAAATGGCGCAATGTGCTTGACTCACGATTTATGGCAAGAACTCTCCAATCATATTGCCGATTATCTTGCAAAAATCACACTTGCTGATCTTGTAGCCCGTGACAACGTGCAAACTGTTGCCATCCGCCAAAACACAGCTTTTGATGATCCAGCCCTTTTATCGGTTACAGGTATTTGACATGAAACGTCCTATTTATCTTGATTATGCAGCAACTACTCCGGTAGATCCTCAAGTTGCAGAGCGTATGATGGAGTGCCTTACATTTGACGGTACTTTCGGCAACGCAGCTTCACGCTCGCACGCATACGGCTGGCAGGCAGAAGAAAAAGTTGAATATGCGCGTGAACAAGTCGCAAATCTGATAAAAGCTGATCCGCGTGAAATCGTATGGACTTCAGGCGCTACAGAATCTGACAACTTGGCCCTGAAAGGCGTTGCTCAATTCTATGCATCAAAAGGCAAGCACATCATCACCTCTAAGATTGAGCATAAAGCGATTTTAGATACTTGCCGTGAATTAGAAGAAGAAGGCTTTGAAATTACTTATCTTGAACCGCAGCCAAAAACAGGTTTAATCACCCCTGAGATGGTTCAAGCTGCACTGCGTCCAGATACTATCTTAGTGTCTTTGATGATGGTGAATAATGAAATCGGTACAGTCACAGATGTTGCTGCGATCGGCGAAATTACCCGCGCAAACAAAGTCTTCTTCCATGTTGACGCTGCTCAAGCTGCCGGTAAAGTTGCCATCGACCTTTCTGCAATGAAAGTTGACCTGATGAGCTTCTCTGCTCACAAAATTTATGGCCCTAAAGGCATTGGCGCATTATTCGTCCGCCGTTCTCCTCGCGTACGCGTTAAAGCGCAAATGCATGGCGGCGGTCATGAGCGCGGCATGCGTTCCGGTACGCTTGCGACTCACCAGATTGTCGGTATGGGCGAAGCGTTTGAACTTGCAGGCAAAAACCTGGAGTCAGAGCAAACACGCATCCGCGTATTGCGCGACAAGCTGTGGAATGGCCTGCAAGGCCTTGAGCAAGTGTTCCTTAACGGCCACCCGACTCAAAACGTTGCCAACTACCTGAACGTCAGCTTCAACTTTGTTGAAGGTGAATCACTGATGATGGCGTTGAAAGATGCTGCGGTATCTTCCGGTTCGGCATGCACATCTGCAACACTTGAGCCATCTTATGTGCTTCGCGCATTGGGCTTGACTGATGAACTTGCGCACAGTTCTATCCGCTTCAGCTTTGGCAAATACACCACTGAAGAAGATATCGACCACGTTCTTGAAATTACTAAAGCTGCTGTTGAGAAATTGCGTGACCTTTCTCCGCTTTGGGACATGTACAAAGATGGTGTCGACCTTTCTACTGTTGAATGGGCTGAACACTGATTCATCCCGCTGAGATAGCTTTAAATATAAAGCTATCTCATTGAAAACTGTAATTTCACCCCCATATTTAATATTAGGCTGACCCCGAGGTTTGGAGAAGCATCATGGCTTATAGCGACAAAGTAATTGACCATTACGAAAACCCTCGTAATGTTGGTGTTTTAGACAAAAATGCAGAAAACGTTGGTACAGGTATGGTCGGTGCACCAGCTTGTGGCGATGTTATGCGCCTTCAAATCCAAGTGGATGACAATGGCGTAATTGAAGAAGCGCGCTTTAAAACTTATGGCTGCGGTTCAGCAATTGCATCAAGCTCATTGGTGACTGAATGGCTGAAAGGCAAAACTTTAGATGAAGCGCAAGCCATCAAAAACATTGATATTGCGACTGAACTAGCCCTGCCTCCTGTAAAAGTACACTGCTCTGTACTTGCAGAAGATGCCATTAAAGCCGCTGTGGAAGATTACCGCAGCAAAAAAACTAAAGCTTAATTGTTTCCAGTTTTTGAAGTACGTATTACGGAGTTTCCATGATCCATTTAACCGAAACTGCTGCAGCTCATATCAGCAATTATTTAAAAAATCGCGGTAAGGGTGAAGGTATTCGCGTTGGCGTGAAAACTTCAGGCTGTTCAGGCCTAGCCTATGTGCTCGAATTCGTTGATGAAGTTGATGCGCATGATCAAAGCTTTGAACAGTTTGGCGTTAAAGTTTTCGTAGACCCGAAAAGCTTGGTTTATCTTGATGGTATGGAGATGGACTACGTGAAAAACGGCTTGAACGAAGGTTTCGAATTCAACAACCCAAATAAAAAGGGTGAATGCGGTTGCGGTGAGTCATTCACTGTTTAATCGGCGCCCTCCTTATGCATTAAAACAGTGTACAATCACTGTTTTAATTGTATTTAAAGCATGCATTTGCACATCAACCCCGGACCACTTCTCCCATGAATCATTTTGAGCTGTTCAACCTCCCTGAAGCACTCGATATTGATTTAGCAGCGCTTAAAGACGCTTTTCTTCAGCTGCAGCAGCAATATCACCCCGATAAAGCCGAAGACAAAGATCAAGCTTTAATTAAATCCAGCGAAATCAATCAAGCCTTCAAAGCCTTATCCAATGTCGACAGCCGCGCAGCCTATTTACTCAGTTTGAAAAAACAGGACTATCTTTTGGATCAGTCCATCAATGACTTTGAGTTTTTGCAGTCGGCACTGGAAATCCGCGAACAGCTGGATGAAGCAGGTTCTGCAGATGATTTAATTTCGCTGAAAACCGAAGTGCAGCAATGGATTGAAGGCTTAGTTCGCGAATTCAAAATTGATTATGATGATGAAGACTGGGCTGAAGCGCGGGATACCGTGCGTAAATTGCGTTTTTTTGTCAAAGTCATGGCTGACATAGACAAAGCTGAAGACCGTTTCTTGGATGACGACAGCTTTGATCTGGATGATGATTTTTAATCATCCCCCATTTGATTTCACTTGTTTATAAATATTTAAGTTCTAAGGATGTAACACAATGGCTCTCTTGCAGATTGCAGAACCAGGTCAATCAAGTGCACCGCATGAACATCGCATTGCGATTGGTATCGATTTAGGCACCACCCATTCTTTGGTTGCCACGGTTCTTTCCGGTAAAGCCAAAGTGCTTCATGACCAGCAAGGCCGTGTGTTACTCCCATCCATCGTGCATTATTCAGCGCAAAGCACTGAATATGGCGATGATGCGAAACCATTTATTACCACTGATCCTAAAAATACCGTTGTTTCCGTCAAACGCTTCATGGGCCGTTCTAAAGCGGACATCAAGTTCCAGCACCCTTATGCGCTGACGGGCGAAGACCATCAAATGCCGGCCTTTGAAACGGCGCAAGGCCGCAAAACACCGGTTGAAATTTCAGCTGAAATTTTAAAACAGCTGAAAGACCGTGCGGAAGAAAGCTTAAGCAACCCGATTAATGGCGCAGTCATTACTGTTCCCGCTTATTTTGATGAAGCGCAGCGTCAAGCCACCCGTGATGCAGCTCAGCTTGCCGGCTTAAATGTCCTACGCTTGCTGAACGAACCGACCGCTGCCGCAGTCGCTTATGGCTTGGATCAGGAAAGCAATTTGGCGCATGACCGCAACTACGTGATTTATGACTTGGGCGGCGGCACATTTGACGTTTCAGTCCTGCGTTTTTCACAAGGCGTGTTTGAAGTCCTAGCCACTGGCGGCCATACCGCTTTGGGCGGCGACGATCTCGACCGCTTAATCGTCAAGTGGGCGAAAAAACAGCTGAATATTGAAACACTGGATGATGCTGAATACGCGCACTTCATTGTTGCTGCACGCAAAGCCAAAGAAGCTTTATCAGATGCAGAGTCTGTTGAGCTGAAAGTGTTGAATCAGCACATCACTTTAGACCGCCCTGCATTTGAAGCGATTATTAAAGTTGCACTGGATAAAACCATCAGCGTCTGCAAACGCGTGATGCGTGATGCCAAACTGGAACTGAATGACATTCAAAATGTGGTTCTGGTTGGCGGCTCTACCCGTTCTTATGCGGTGCAAAAAGCGGTCCACGAAGTATTCAATCAAGAACCGCTTTGCACCATCAACCCAGATGAAGTTGTGGCGATTGGCGCATCAATTACCGCCAACCAGCTGATCGGCAATTCCAAAGATGGCTCATTGCTGTTAGACGTGACGCCGTTGTCGCTTGGCTTAGAAACCATGGGCGGCTTAGTTGAACGCTTAATCTCACGCAACACGGCTATTCCCGTTGCGCGCCGCCAAGAATTCACCACGTATCAAGATGGCCAAACCGCTATGCTGATTCATGTGGTGCAAGGTGAGCGTGATTTGGTTGAACATTGCCGCAGCCTTGGCCGCTTTGTGCTGCGCGGCATTCCGCCAATGACTGCCGGCCAAGCGCGCATTGAAGTGACCTATCAAGTTGATGCTGACGGCCTGTTAACGGTATCTGCCAAAGAAACCACGTCTGGCGTTCATGCGCAAATTGACATCAAGCCATCTTATGGCTTATCCGATTCTGATACAGAACGCCTGCTGCTTGAAGGCTTTAAATTTGCGGAAGAAGATAAAGCGCTTCGCCATTTGCATGAAACTAAAGTGGAAGCAAAACGTGAACTTGAAGCTTTAGTGCAAGCGCTAAAAGCGGATGCATCGCTCTTATCGCCTCAGCAGCTGGCGGAATTAAATGCAGCCAAAGCAGCTCTGGAAGCAACGCTTGAAAGTGATCAGATTAAAGCCATTGAAGACGCCGTAGAACAGCTTAAAATACACAGTGATGCATTTGCAGCTGCACGCATGAATCAGCATATTGATGCTGCGCTCAAAGGCACCAAGCTCGATGATTGGTCAAACTCAAATTAATTTATAGGTAAAGACTATGCCACGTATTAAAGTATTGCCTCACGCAACTATTTGCCCAAATGGCGCTGAGTTTGAAGTTGAGCAAAATGCGAATTTATGCCAAAGCTTATTAGACAATGGCATTAAGATTGAACACGCTTGCGACATGTCAAAAGCCTGCACTACCTGCCACGTCATCGTACGCAAAGGTTTTGACGGCTTAGATGAAATGGATGATGTAGAAGCCGATCTTCTCGACCGCGCTTGGGGCTTGGAGCCGGACTCCCGCCTATCGTGCCAAGTTAAAATTGAAGACGAAGATTTAGAAGTTGAAATTCCGAAATATACCATTAACCACGCTTCGGAAAATCACTAAGAATCACTAAGATTTAATCTTTTTTGATCTGCATGCAGGTCATTAAGCCTTAAATCCAGTTGCTAAAAAACCGCTGATATCAGCGGTTTTTTTATTGAGGCATTAATCTAAAATATTGCTGGCCGCATCTTTTCACTCGAAGGCTTTAACAGGATTCAGCGCAGCAAACTGCCGCTGCTCAATATCATCGGCGCATGATCATTGAGCTGTGATGGCATTTAGCTTAGCTGTGATGACTTAGGTATGATGCTTCTCTTCAACAATCACTTCATCTTCCAGATTCAGCTTAACGATACCTTCAGAGTTGGTCATACGCTGCTGCGTTTGCAGACGCTTGATCATTTTCTCCAGCACTACAATCAATTCTGGATATTCAAAATTCTGCACTTCATCTAAATTCAGCAGCAGATGGAAGCCCTTATATTCATAATCGAACCAGCGCTGATACTCTGTTTTCTTCGACGAGTATTTTTCCATCACTTGCCAAGTCCGCACTGGACCTTTAATGCCCTTCAAATAAATAGGCGATTTCGGTGCGCACAGATAATTGTTTTTCACCAATTGATGCGTATCATCTGAGATCAGGATTTCATCGACTTCGGCTGCGCTTTGCAAACGGGCCGCCAAATTGGCGTCACGGCCAACAATGGTATAAGCCATGCGGTGCGCTGCGCCATAGTTCCCGACGTGGCAGTAACCTGTAGAAATACCCATGCGGATATGCAGCGGCGGATAACCCATTTTAATCCAGCGTTCGCGCAAAAGCTTCATTTGCTGGCGCATCACCATGGCCATTTCCAGGCAAATTTTGGCATCCTGCTCTACGCCTTGGCTGTGCGGATCTCCAAAGAAGATCAGAATCGCATCACCCATGAATTTATCGACTGTCGCCTCATACTGCTTTGCAATTTCAGTCATGTGGCTGAGATAATCATTCAGCAGGAAGGCCAAATCATCTGGAATCAATGTTTCAGACAGTTCTGTAAAACCTTGAATATCTGAGAAGAAAATTGTCAGCTTTTTACGCTTATATTCAATTTTAGCTTCCGACTCACCTTTCATAATGGATTGCCACAGCTGCACAGGCGCATAGCGGCTGAGCTGATTGGCAAATTCCATATAGCGGTTCATTTGATCAAAATAATGATCTTTTTTCTTCGCAAGATAATAGCTTTGAGCGCGCTGATAGAAGCTGCCCACGCCAAAATAGGTGATCAGGCACATAAAGCCGAGAATAATCAGCTCACTACTGGTCGGCTCAAAGTATTCATGAAAGCCAAAAATAAAAATAGTGCAGAAATAAAAGACAACCACGCCGATCAGGCTGGCCAGCGACACCATAATAAAGGAGATTTTGCTGCTGATTGCAGTATAGAGCAGCGCAAAAATACCCAATAAGGTCAGCACTAAATTCAGATGGATGGCAGACAGCATGACTGAAATAATCACGATATCTATAATAAATAAGACAGTGCGCTTGACTTTATTATTGTAGCGGTAGATCAGCCAATGCGAGAGCTTTGGCGTGATCAGCAAAATAAACAGTAAAAAAAGCGGGATATAGATCTGATATTCAGTATCGGGCTGCGTGTAGTAATAAACGACTATCACCAAAGACAGCATGATATATCCCATCAGCCGATGAAAATACTCAAACTGTTTCGGTTCTTTACTGATCCAATCGTCTAGCGGCACACGCTCACTCCCAACAGACAATTAACAGCCATATCCCTTAGACCGCTTTCAGATCAGTCCATACGCCAATCAAATGGCATATCGCCCTGACCGCGAAGCGCGAGCATTAGAGTTTGACGCATATGCGCCAGCACATCATTGCTGTATGGAACAGCCGGTGTGCCCCAAACAGGTTTAGGCCAAGCTACGTCGTTTTGGTAGCGTACAACATGATGAAAATGCAGCTGCGGCACCATGTTGCCTAAAGCAGCAACATTCATTTTATCTGCACGGAATACGCGGGACAATTGGCTAGACAGCCAGCTCGATTCACGAAGGAACTGTTCTTGATCGGCTTGGCTCAGCTCATATAGTTCTGTAATGCCCGGTACGCGAGGAATCAAAATAAGCCACGGAAATTGCATATCATTCATTAAACGACATGTTGACAGTGGAAAGTCGCCTACATAAAACGTATCTTGAGCAAGTTGTGGATGTAAACTAAACATATCTTTATAAATGATGCAAAATTAGAATGATGGCTAATACTATCACATCCTTATGGGCGTGAATATTCTCAGCTTTGTGTTTCAGTATAAATATAAAAACATTTGAATGAAGCAGGTCACACCGAAAACTTGAATATATTTACCCAAAAAATCATTTATTTGATCAAAAAATAGAATTAGCGCAGAAACTCAGCGCTTCATTCTATTTTTTTGTGGGTAAATCTTTACAATCAGTGCACTTCTTTAAGCAAACTGTCCAATAAATCATTCAAAAATTGAATGCGCTTATCGTATTCTTCCAGCATCACCATCACTTTCAAACGCTGCCCGCCTTCCATTCGGAAAAAGGTTGGATGTTTTTGCATCATTTGAATAATGCTGATGGCCTGAACTGGCGTATCCGGTGAAAATTCGATATGCCCGCCATGGCTGCTGATATCAATTTTGGTAATGCCAAGCTGCTCAGCTTTCAGGCGGATTTGATGCACGGCAAACAGCTGCTTGACCGGCTGCGGCGGGATGCCGAAACGGTCAATCAATTCCATGCGGATATTGTTCAGCTTTTCTATGCTGTCGGTATTGCTGATGCGCTTATAGAACAGCAGGCGCTGATGCACATCACCCAAATAGTCATCTGGGATTAAGGCCGGCATATGCAGGGTGATTTCAGCAGTCAGCGACAGCGGCGCATCAAAGTTCGGCGTTTTGCCCTTTTGAATGGCTTTGGTGGCTTTCTCCAGCATCTCCATATAAAGGCTGTAGCCAATGGCCTGCATTGATCCGCTTTGCTGTTCACCCAGCAGCTCGCCTGCGCCGCGGATTTCCAAATCTTCCGTAGCCAGCATAAAGCCTGCGCCTAAATTGGACGCGCGGCTGATGGCATCCAGACGTTTTTCCGCATCACCTTTTAAGCCTTTCAGCGACGGCACCAGCAAGTAGGCATAGGCCTGATGATGCGAGCGCCCAACCCGGCCGCGCAGCTGATGCAGCTGCGCAAGCCCCAGCTTGTCTGCGCGCTCAATCAAAATGGTATTGGCGTTCGGCACATCAATGCCGGTTTCAATAATGGTTGAACACACCAAGACATTATATTCTTTATGATAGAACTGCTGCATGACCTGTTCCAGCTCACGTTCGCGCATTTGACCATGCGCCACCGCGACACGCGCTTCCGGCACCAGATTGCGGATATTTTCTGCTGTACGCTCAATGGTATCAACTTCGTTATGCAGGAAATACACCTGACCGCCGCGCAGCAGCTCACGCAGAATCGCTTCTTTGATTGATTCGCCGGTATGCTCCTGCACAAAGGTTTTAACAGCCAAACGGCGCGCGGGCGGCGTGGCGATAATCGATAAATCGCGCATGCCGCTAAAGGCCATATTCAGCGTTCTTGGAATAGGCGTCGCAGTTAAAGTCAGCATATCGACATCGGCACGCAATGCTTTAATGCGCTCTTTGTCGCGCACGCCAAAACGGTGCTCTTCATCGACAATCATCAAGCCCAGATTTTTAAACTGGACATTTTCCTGCAGAATTTTATGCGTGCCAATGACAATATCGACTTTGCCTTCAACCAAGTCTTCAATGGTTTTGGTATGCGCTTTTGATGTGCCGAAGCGCGATAAAACTTCAATGCGCACCGGCCAATCCGCAAAACGGTCTTTGAAGGACTCATAATGCTGCTGCGCCAAAAGCGTTGTCGGCACCAGCACGGCGACTTGTTTATTATTCTGTACCGCAACAAAGGCCGCCCGCATAGCCACTTCTGTTTTGCCAAAGCCCACATCGCCGCAGACCAAACGGTCCATTGGCTTCGCCAGCTGCATATCATGCAGAGCGGCATCAATTGCATTGGCCTGATCTAACGTTTCTTCATAGGCAAAGCCGCTGGAGAACTGCATATATAAGCTTTGATCCAGCTCAAAGCCAAAACCCGGCTTCGCTTGACGGCGCGCCTGAATATGCAAAAGCTCGGCTGCCACATCATGGATTTGCTCCAGCGCTTTGCGTTTGGCTTTATTCCAAGCATCTGTACCCAGCTTATGCAAAGGCGCCAAATCTGGATCGCCGCCGCTATAGCGGCTGATCAGATGCAAATTGGTGACCGGCACATAGACTTTGGCGGCATCCGCATAATCCAGCTGCAAAAACTCATGATCCTGATCGTCAATGCTCAGCGTCACCAATCCGGCATAACGGCCAACGCCATGATCAATATGCACTACAGGCGCGCCCATGTTCAATTCGGTTAAGCTGCGGATCAGGAACTCTTCTGAAACTTCCTGCTGGCGCTTGCGGCGGCGCTGCACAACACGGTGCTCATACAGCTGATTTTCTGAAATGACCGAAATTTTATGGGTCAGCAGCAGGCCGCGCTCCAAGGGCGCATTGGTAATGGCGACTGCATGCAGAGAATCAGTAAACTCTTTAAAGCCCGCCACATAAGGAATATCGCCTAAAGCTGGACGAAGCGCATCTTTCAAGGTTTCACGGCGGCCTGCGCTTTCTGCAACCAGCAGGACCGGATGATCGGCCTGATCAATATAGTTTTTGACTTCTGCGAACGGTTTTTCACGCTTCGGATCGACGGGCAGCCTTGGCGGCTGTTCCGAGGCAATATTCAATACACCAGCTTTTTCAGCAAAGACTTCATCAGAGGCGATAATCCGGCCAAAAAGATTCAGCTGTTCCAGCACCTGACTGGGCTGCATAAACAGCTGTTCCGGCGGCAAAATTGGATGATCGGCATTATGGCGACGGTCTTCATAACGGCGTACTGCTTCTTTCCAAAATTGGGTGAGGCCGTCATCCATATGCCTATCTGTAATGACAATGCCATTCTTTGGTAAGTACGACATCAATGTGCTTTGGCTTTGCATGGCCTCTGCACTGAAAAACAGCGGAAAATAAAACTCAATGCCTGGCGATGCAATGCCTTCCAAAACATCCTGATAGATCGGATTTTTCTTCGGATTTGCGGACGGAAACAGATCGGCATAGCGGTCACGGAATATTGTACGGCCTTCTTTGAGTGGAAATTCTTTGGCCGGCAGCACGGTAAAATTTTGCAGTATCTCTGTTGTGCGCTGCGTTTCCGGATCAAAAAATTTCAGGGTCTCAATTTCATCATCAAACAAATCAATGCGGATAGGCGCCGCTTGGCCTGAAGCATAAATATCCATGATACTGCCGCGCACAGCAAATTCACCATGGTCATACACGGTATCAACCAGATGATAGCCGGCTTGAATCAATTTTAATTTTTGCTGTTCCAAGTCAAATTTTTGACCGGTTTTAATATCAAAATGTTCACCCAAGACCCAGGATGCCGGCGCAACGCGCTGCGCCAAGGTTGTTGCGGAAATCAGCAAGACGCCTGCTTTAGGCATATTGGATAGAATCGCTAAACGTTCTGAGACAATATCTTGATGCGGTGAAAGCCGGTCATAAGGCAAAATTTCCCAATCCGGAAAAATAACCGGCTTAATGCCGTAAAATTCCAGTTCACTTTCCAACTGACCCAAATGCTGGCTGTTGCGCGCGACAATAATGAACAATTGCGGGCTCTGCGCCGCAATTTCTTTGAACAGCAGCCCCGTGGCCGAACCTTGCAGATTGCCGATCCAGCGCTTTTCACCAGCTTTCAGCTGATTTAATTTCAGTTGTGATATTTCTTCTTGGAACATGTATATAGCTTTAAAGTCTAAACAACATGCGCATTATCTTAGCACGATGTTTTTATTCCTTATGCGCTTTTTCATGGAGACTGAAATCTGTGCGAAAGCCGCTTTTCGGCTTTGCATGCTGAATTATAAAAATATGGAAGCGCATGCTGCGTTTAAATAGCATTTTATAGCCCTGGACGGCCCAAAAATATCTATTTAGACGGATTCAACCGCCATGTTCAGCACGGCATTTCAGCTCATTTTTTGGCAAGCGGCCTCTTGAAAGCTTCTTACTTAAAAGCTTCTTGCTTAAAGGCTCTTTAAATTAAAGGCTTCTTGGAGGAAAGGCAGGCACCGTATTGCAGCAACGCTTTAGCGGCGTTCACGCATAAACTGACGGTAATACTCTGTCAAAATTTTCAGGAAGCGTTTCAGCTGCAGTAAATTTTCTTCCGTATTGCCCACATGCGCGGCAAATCGCTGATTGGCAATTTCCAAGTCGATTTTTTCATTCATGATCATCGATGCATTATATAAGGCTTTTAAATCATCAAATGAATCGACACGGCGGTTGGACAGATATTCCAAACGCGACGCATGCTCTTTATTCAGCAGCACCCCTTCAATCACAATACCCTGATCTTCTGTAAACTCCAGCTGATGCGCTTCCCGGTACAGCTGTTCTTCTGTGGGCTTGCTGCTTTTGAACATTGATGTGATTTTATTGAACATAACAACTCAACTAACTTTTCATCCATCTTTCAGTTTTCAACTGATGATTTATCTGACTCGATCCGCTCAAACGCAGCCTATGCGTTAAGCGGATGAATATCCCCCCCCTAGTGTAAAACGATTTTGCCCAAACTGCGTGAACTATTGCCATGATTCATTGCGCTATCTCACCAGTTTATCTGCAGCGGATTAGATGCCAGCGTATTTTTTGGCTGAAGCCTGATCTCAAATCCAGACGCACAATACATACTCAATAAAAAAGCAGCCTTAAAGACTGCTTTTTTTACGAGAGCTTAGATAGAACAGAACATATGCTGTGCTGAGCATTCATCACACATGGCCGCTTGGCAGATATTCTGAAACGCCGCCAAGTACACCTTGCCGATCAGGAGACTTGCGCAAGGTTTTCCTGCTTAAACTGAACTTCGGAAACCAGATTTTCAAAGGCAAAAATCTGATCCAGCTGTTCCTGCGTCAATAAGCCCTGCTCCAGCACCACCTGCTGGATGGTTTTATTTTCCTCAATACATTGCTTGCCGATTTCATCGCATTTGGCATGGCCTAAGATCGGATCTAATAAGGTAATGATGCCGACACTGCGCATCACCGCGTCATAGCAAGCCTGCTCATTGGCCTGAATGCCTTGAATGCATTTCACATCCAATGTTTTCAGCGCTTGGCAGAGCAAAGCAATCGATTCATTGATGGATACCGCAATCACCGGCTCCATCACATTCAGCTGCAGCTGGCCTGCTTCGGCCGCCATGGTCACAGTTAAATCATTGCCGATGACTTTAAAGGCAATTTGATTGACCACTTCCGGAATCACCGGATTGACTTTTGCCGGCATGATTGAAGAACCCGCCTGCAATTCCGGCAAGCGGATTTCCGCTAAGCCTGTACGCGGGCCGGAGCTTAAAAGGCGCAAATCGTTGCTGATTTTAGACAGCTTCACCGCAAGGCGCTTTAAGGTGCTGGACAAAATAATGAATACGCCGCAGTCGCTGGTCGCTTCCACATAATCTTCTGCGCCTGTCAGCGCCAAACCGGTAATGTCTCTCAGCGCTTTCACCGCTTGTTCTGCATAGCCGTCCGGTGTATTCACCCCTGTACCGATGGCGGTTGCGCCCAGATTGATTTCCAGCAGCAGCTGGCGTGTGGAATCAATCAGTTTCAGATCTTCTTTCAATAACGTCGCAAATGCGCGGAATTCCTGCCCCAAGGTCATCGGCACTGCATCCTGCAGCTGTGTACGGCCCATTTTAATCACGTATTGAAATTCAGCCGCTTTGGCATAAATGCTGTCGATAATTTTACGCAGCTCCGCCAGCAGCTGATCCAAACTGTAATACACTGCTAAGCGCAAAGCGGTTGGATACACATCATTGGTCGATTGCGATTTATTGACATGATCATTCGGATGAATATGCGAATAGCTGCCTTTATGCAAACCCAGCTGTTCTAAAGCAATGTTGGCGATCACTTCATTGCAGTTCATGTTAATGGATGTCCCGGCGCCGCCCTGATACACATCGAGCGGAAAGGCATGGCTCCATGCTTCCGGCGCATCAATGAGCTGGCCGCACGCCTGCTGAATAGCGTCACTAATTTCAGCATTGATTTTTTCAAATTTTAAATTGGTTTGCGCAGAAGCCTTTTTTACCTGAGCCAAAGCGCGGATAAACGCCAAATTTTCACCCACCTTCTGAGATGAAATTTGAAAGTTTTCCAAAGCGCGCAAAGTGTGAATGCCATAATAGCTCTCTGCAGGCACTTCTTTTGCGCCCAGCAAATCGCGTTCTGTTCTTGTTTTTTCAAATTGAACCGTAGACACGTCAAATACTCTCTATAAATGCACTTTAGTGATGCCACTCTCATCGTATATTTGCCACATGCATAAGCCACAGCTTTTTCTATCGCTTTATGAAATAAATGATTACAAATAATGCATTCAAGTAAATTCTGTAAATTTGAGTAAAACAATGACCCCATGCGACGGAAGCTTTCACAAATATTAAAATGATTGAGCGTTGCATATTGCATTCAGTATCTTTTATTTCATTCAGCTTAGATATGCTTAAAAGTTACACAAATTACTTAAATGCTAAAAATCAATGAATTTCTTTTCTTTGTAACCAAATTTACAATTAGTTTCACAAAACTATAATAAAACGCACTCAATTGTTACGGAACGTAATTTTTAAATTATGGTTGAATCTCCACCTCGGTCATATCGAACAATAATTCATCTTTGGAAAGATGGTCATTTGAACAGACAATGGATGGCATAGTTATGAGCCAACTCAATCCAACGCTAATCACGTTTATTTTTTATATCGTGGCAATGATTGGCATCGGACTTTACGCCTACAAGGCAACAACAAATTTTGATGACTATATTTTAGGCGGCCGCAGCTTAGGCAGCGTTGTGACCGCCCTTTCTGCCGGCGCATCCGACATGAGCGGCTGGCTGCTGATGGGTTTGCCAGGCGCAATTTATTTATCCGGCTTATCTGAAGCTTGGATCGCAATCGGCCTCATCATCGGCGCATGGCTCAACTGGCTGCTGGTTGCCGGCCGCCTCCGCGTTCATACTGAAGTTCAGCATAATGCATTAACCTTGCCGGATTATTTCACCAGCCGTTTTGGCGACAGCAAAAAAATTCTGCGGATTATTTCCGCTTTTGTGATTTTAATTTTCTTTGCAATTTATTGCGCATCCGGCATGGTTGCGGGCGCGCGCTTATTTGAAAGCCTCTTTGGCTGGAACTACACCACCGCCCTTTGGATTGGCGCAATTGCCACCATCACTTACGTCTGCATTGGCGGCTTCCTTGCCATCAGCTGGACAGATACTTTCCAAGCGGGCCTGATGATTTTCGCTTTGCTTTTGGCGCCAATCATGACCTATATGGCGCTGGATGATCATGCGCAGCACGTCACCACGGTGATTGAGTCTGTTCGTCCGCTGGCAAACAACTGGATTTCCGATCTCAGTGCTGTCGTCATTTTGTCCTCTATGGCATGGGGCTTAGGCTATTTTGGGCAGCCGCACATTTTGGTGCGCTTCATGGCCGCCGATTCAGTGAAGTCTATTCCTGCTGCACGTAAAATCGGCATGACATGGATGATTCTTTGTCTGGGCGGTGCAGTTGCAGTCGGCTATTTCGGCATCGCTTATTTTGAAGTGCATCCTGAGTTTGCTTCCGCTGTAGCCGCCAACCCTGAAACCGTATTCATGGAATTAACTAAAATTTTGTTCAATCCATGGATTGCCGGCGTCATTTTGGCTGCTATTTTAGCGGCTGTGATGAGTACGCTCAGCTGCCAGCTGCTGGTCTGCTCAAGCACATTGACTGAAGACCTATACAAAGCCTTTATCCGTAAAGACGCATCGCAAAAAGAACTGGTTTGGATTGGACGCTTGATGGTGCTGGCCATTGCCGTCTTGGCGATTTTCCTTGCATTGAATCCGAGCAGCAAAGTTCTAGGCCTGGTTGCCTACGCATGGGCCGGTTTTGGCGCAGCTTTTGGCCCGCTCATTCTCCTGTCGCTGTTTTGGAAGCGCATGACCCTGAATGGCGCGATTGCCGGCATGCTGGTGGGCGCAATCACAGTGATTCTTTGGAAAAACACCATGGCCGCTACAGGCATCTATGAAATTATTCCAGGTTTCATTCTTTCAGCGATCAGCATTGTTGTCTTCAGCCTGCTCAGCAAAGCGCCGTCTAAAGACGTCACTGAGCGTTTTGATCAAGCGAATGCTATTTATGAAAAAGAAATGCAGGAGCTGCGTGACAGCAAGTAATTTATAGCTTTTCAGCTTTCAATTAAAAAGGGAAGTTTATCGTCCCTTTT
Source organism: Acinetobacter sp. (assembly GCF_041919735.1). Classification (GTDB taxonomy): domain Bacteria; phylum Pseudomonadota; class Gammaproteobacteria; order Pseudomonadales; family Moraxellaceae; genus Acinetobacter. The sequence goes on along the minus strand of NZ_JAYRTF010000010.1, from coordinate 55,195 downwards.
TAATGCCGAAAGTTTCATCCCAATATGATGAATCAGCTTATTTTTTTCACCGGCTGCTTAATATTAATCTGAGAGGTCTCCTTAATCACCTCCATCACCGGATAGCTGCGGGTTTCCTTCACCCCCGGCAGCTGCCACAGCACCTGCCCTGATATTTTCCGAAACTCCTCCATACTGGCGCAGCGGATTTTCACGACAAAATCAAAACCGCCGCTGATCATATGGCATTCCACAATTTCAGGATATTGAATCACCGCGTCGGTAAATTCTTCCAGCACATTGGGGGTGGTTTTATCCAAAAGAATCTCGACAAAAACCACAAAGCTTTTATTCAGCAAGTCTGGATTCAGCTTGGCTTCATAGCCTAAAATAAAACCGTCTTTGCTCAGTTTCTGCACACGCGCCAGCGCAGCTGTCGGCGATAAATTCACCATTTCTGCAAGTTTAATATTGGAAAGCCGGCCATCTTTTTGCAGGATATCCAATATCCTGATATCTGTACGGTCCAACGTCATAATTGGGCTCGCCATCTGAATTTTTCCCTAAAATTTAAGCAAAATATAGTGAGTTGTGCGGCATATTTTCTGTGATCATAAATTAAATAAACTCAAATATTCAATTTAAATTTTCATTGTCACAGGATGTTGGCGTAAAAATGATGGAAGCAAGATCTCAATTCAGCGAATCTCAAACACAGCCCGGTTACATCACCCCATTTGATGCGAAAACCGAATTTGAACTGGAAATCAACCGCGCTTGGCGCCGTGACGAAAGTGAAGCTGTCGAAAATTTGCTGGCAAACAGCACAGTCGATTTGGAAATTTCAGACCGCATTTATCAATTGGCTTTTGACCTTGCGCATAGCCTGCGTGAGCGCAAAGGCGATTCAGGCAAAGCCGGCATCGTGCAAGGTCTGCTGCAAGAGTTTTCGTTATCGTCACAAGAAGGCATTGCACTGATGTGCTTGGCGGAAGCGTTGCTTCGCATTCCAGATAAAGCCACCCGCGATTTATTGATCAAAGACAAAATCAACCAAGGCAACTGGAAAGAGCATTTGGGTCAAAGCAGCCTGATGTTTGTCAACGCTGCGGCTTGGGGCTTAATGCTGACCGGGAAATTGATGGAAACCCCGCAATCAAAAAGCCTGTCTGGCTTGCTGACTGGCCTATTGGCGCGCAGCGGCCGCGGCATTATCCGCAAAGCAGTTGACGCAGCCATGCGGATGATGGGCGAGCAGTTTGTGACTGGAGAAACCATCAGCGAAGCGTTAAAAAATGCTGAAACACTGGAAGATAAAGGTTTCCGCTATTCATACGACATGCTGGGTGAAGCGGCTTTAACCGATCATGATGCAGAATGCTATTATGATGATTACACCCATGCGATTCATGCTATTGGCCAAGCGTCTGCAGATAAAGACGTTTACGACGGCCCAGGCATTTCGATTAAACTGTCTGCCCTGCACCCGCGCTATCAGCGCGCGCAGATTGAACGCGTGCAGGACGAACTGTATGAAAAAGTGCTGCAGCTTGCCGTCTTGGCCAAACAGTACAATATTGGCCTGAACATTGATGCTGAAGAATCTGAGCGTTTAGAAATTTCACTGCAGCTTTTGGAACGCCTATGCTTTGAGCCGCAGCTCAACGACTGGAAAGGCATCGGCTTTGTGATTCAAGCTTATCAAAAGCGCTGTTTCTATGTGGTGGATTACGTTGTGGACTTGGCGAAACGCAGCCAAAAACGCTTGATGATCCGCCTGGTCAAAGGCGCCTACTGGGACAGCGAAATCAAGAAAGCGCAAATTGACGGCATGAGCGAATACCCGGTCTTTACCCGCAAAGTGCATACCGATTTATCTTATATCGCCTGCGCGAAAAAACTGCTGGCTGCACCTGAATATATATATCCGCAGTTTGCAACGCATAATGCGCAAACCTTAGCGACCATTTATCATTTAGCCGATCCCGCGCAGTATTATGCCGGCCAGTACGAATTCCAATGCCTGCACGGCATGGGTGAACCGCTGTATCAACAAGTGGTTGGCGATAAGAAAGATCATAAGCTGGGTGTGCCGTGCCGTATTTATGCGCCTGTGGGCAATCATGAAACTTTGCTGGCTTATCTGGTGCGCCGCCTATTGGAAAATGGCGCAAACACATCATTTGTAAACCGCATTGCCGATAAAACCTTAAAAATTGATGATTTGATCGAAAATCCGCGCATTACGATTGAACAGGCAGCTAAAACTGAAGGCAAAGCCGGCTTAAAGCACCCGGCTATTCCTTATCCAGTACAGCTATACGGCGAACAGCGCAATAACTCTGCCGGTCTTGATTTGGCCAATGATCACGATCTGCTAGCGTTGGATCATACCGCCTATGAACTGAGCAAGACGCAATGGTCAGCGGCGCCGATGGGCGAAAACCTGCAGGCGGATGCGGCAGATTCCACCTCAATTGCCATTCTGAACCCTGCAGATCATTTGGACATTGTCGGCCATGTGACCGAAGCAAGCCTTGAACAGGTGGATGCCGCCTTAGCCAATGCTGAACAAGTGCAGTCAGCGTGGCAGAACATGCCTAAAAATGAACGCGCGGCCTGCCTGCAGCGGGCAGCGGATGCCATGGAAAGCAATCTGCAGTCCTTGCTGGTGCTGCTGTGCCGAGAAAGCGGAAAAACATATGGCAATGCCATTGCAGAAGTGCGCGAAGCGGTTGACTTCCTGCGTTACTATGCAGCGCAAGCGATTGATTTGGATAACAGTGTTCAAATTGAGCCCTTAGGCACAGTACTGTGCATTAGCCCTTGGAACTTCCCATTGGCGATCTTCAGCGGTCAAATTGCCGCAGCGCTTGTGACTGGCAACACCGTTATTGCTAAACCGGCTGAACAGACCCCATTGATTGCCGCGCAAGCCGTGCAGATACTGTGGGATGCCGGCGTGCCGAAATCTGCAATTCAGCTCTTGCCGGGCCGCGGAGAAACAGTCGGCGCCAAACTGAGTGCCGATGAGCGTGTTCAAGGCATTATGTTTACCGGTTCGACTGAAGTTGCCCGCATTTTGCAAAAAACTGTGGCTCAGCGCATCAGCCGTTCAGGACAGTCTATTCCGCTGATTGCTGAAACTGGCGGCCAGAATGCCATGATTGTGGATTCCTCGGCGCTGACTGAGCAAGTTATTTTAGATGTAGTGAACTCAGCGTATGACAGTGCCGGCCAGCGCTGTTCTGCCCTGCGTATTTTATGCGTGCAGGAAGACAATGCCGCCAGCGTGATCACCATGCTGAAAGGCGCGATGCAGCAGCTGAATGTCGGCAAGCCTTATTTGCTCAAGACCGATATTGGCCCAGTGATTGATCAAGAAGCCAAAGGCATTATTGATAAGCACATCGACAGCATGCGCGCCAAAGGCCATACAGTGCATCAGCTGATGCGCAATTCGGATCAGCGCGCGTTAAGCCAAGGCACTTTTGTTGCGCCGACGCTGATTGAACTGCCTAATCTGGATGATCTGCGCCGTGAAGTGTTTGGCCCTGTGCTGCATGTGATTACGTATAAATACGGCGAACTGGATCAGCTGATTGATCAAATCAATGCCAAGGGCTATGGCCTCACCATGGGCCTGCATACCCGTATTGATGAAACCATTCAGACGGTGATTGCTAAAGCAGAAGTCGGCAACTTATACATTAACCGCAACATTGTCGGCGCAGTGGTTGGCGTGCAGCCTTTTGGCGGCGAAGGCCTATCCGGCACAGGCCCGAAAGCAGGCGGCCCAATCTATGCTTACCGCCTCATGCAGCATTGCAGCCAGAAAAAATTGGCGCAGCCTTTTGCAGCAGGCAAAGCGGCAACCCTGTCCAAATCTCAAGCGCTGTACGAACCATTTAAGCAATGGGCAGAACAAGCCTTTCCTCAGATTAAATTGCAGTTGCCAGCAGAGTTCTGTGCCGGAAGCAGCTTTGAACTGAAAGGCCCAACCGGTGAAAGCAACCAATATGCCGTATTGCCGCGTCATCGCGTATTGCTGCTGGCCGACCAAGACGCCGATCATCTGCATCAATTGCTCGCCATTTTCAAAGTCGGCGCACAGCCTGCGGTGCTGGCAGAGAATACCTTTATTCTGAAATATCTGCAGAAAATGCCTCAAGCGGTTGCAAATCGGATTGCGGTCATTCCTAAAATTGAAACAGGCAAATTTGATGCCGTGCTGCTGCATGGCACTAAAACGCAGCTGCTTCAGCTGCAAAAGCAAATTGCTTCCCGTGACGGCGCAATTATCGGCATTACCCGCTTAGAACCGGGCCAATACGATATTCCGCTGGAACGCTTTGTCATTGAACGCGCGATCAGCATTAATACCGCGGCGGCAGGCGGCAACGCCAGCCTGATGACCATGAGCTGATCAGTCCTCTCTCCCTCAGAGGAGGCAAACCCGTATTCGTACGGGTTTGCTTTTTTAGCCTGAAGAAAAGCTGAAAAGCGGATAATTTTGCACGATTTAAAACAATAATTTGACCGTTGAACTTCAATCTTTGCTACCATCCCTGTTTTGAACATGTTTGTGATTTTTTCTGTATATGACTTCATCTTATCAGCAACAACTTGATGCAAAAGTTGAGCGTATTTCAGCGCAATTTGCCGAATTTAATCCTCCCTCATTAGAAGTATTTGACTCACCTGAGCAGCACTTCCGCATGCGTGCAGAATTCCGTATTTGGCATACTGAAGATGATATGTTCTATGCGATGTTTGAACGTGATGCAGACGATCAAAAGAAAGTGGTCGAAATCAAAGATTTTCCAATTGCAGATCAAAGCATTAATGCCTTAATGCCGGTATTGCTCGATGAGTTGAAAGCGCAGGACATTCTTTCAAAGCGTTTATTTGAGGTTCACTTTTTAGCAACGCTCAAAGGCGAAATGCTGGTGTCTTTGGTCTACCGCTGCCCGCTCAATGCAGACTGGGAAACCGCAGCCAAAGCGCTGTCGAATAAACTCAATATTAAAATTTACGGCCGCAGCCGCGGGCAGCGCGTCATTTTAACTGACGACTATGTGGCTGAAGAACTCAAAGTCTTTGACCGCAGCTATCAATACAAGCAAATTGAAAGCAGCTTTACCCAGCCCAATGCGCAAGTCTGCCAAAAGATGCTGGAATGGGCCTGCAATGCAGCGAAGCAGTCGGACAAAGACTTATTGGAACTGTACTGCGGCAACGGCAACTTCACCCTTCCGCTGTCTACACGTTTTAACCGTGTCTTGGCCACTGAACTGGCTAAGTCTTCTGTTTACGCCGCGCAGTGGAATATAGAACAAAACCAGATTGATAACATTCAAGTTGCCCGCCTGTCTGCAGAAGAATTTACCCAAGCCTATAATGGCGAACGCGAATTCCGCCGCTTGGAAGAAGCCGGCATTGACATCAGCAGCTATGACTTTGATACCGTCTTTGTCGATCCGCCGCGCGCTGGTATTGATGATGAAACGCTGAAATTATTGCAGCGCTTTGAGCGCATCATCTATATTTCATGCAATCCAGATACGCTGCATGACAATTTAAACGTATTATTGCAGTCTCACAAAATTGTGCAGTTTGCGATGTTTGACCAGTTCCCATACACCCATCATGTAGAATCAGGCGTATTGCTGGAAAAGATTTAAACAATTTATTACCGGTCATTGAACTGTCATAAAAAAGGGATTGAATTAATCCCTTTTTTATTATCCTGAAATAGTTTTACATATGAATCACTTAACATCAAATATATAAGATAAAGCTATATGCTTCATCAGTTTCAAAACTGATGATCGGAAAAATCAGCATTCAAGTGATGCTTTTCTATCTCCTATAGGCTTGTTTTATTTACTGGTTTGGTTATATTTCATCCTATGTTAGGTCGTAAGTGAAGGCTCTATGAGTTTTTGGCAAAAGCTGTTCTCTAATGAACAGGAAAACGAGCATAAAAACCAAATTGCTTGTGTTGAAAATGATTGCTCTTGCAAAACCAATGAACAGCTGCTGCAAGCACTGGCAAAAGCAACAGATGAAGATGTCATCATCGGCATCAAGAAGGTTTTGGCATCACGGGGCTACAGCCGCAAAGAATTAAATGAGTTGCAACATTTACCGCTTCAGTAGCGCATACCGTTCCAGCTTATTGGCAAAAAAGGCATTCAGCATTGGGCTCAATGCCTTTTTTATTGCCTATTAAATTTGACTTTGAACATCACATCCGCTTTAAATGGCCTTTATACCGCGTAGATACCTTATTCAGCGCCGCATTTAAAAATACCAGCAGCCTATTGTTCATCATCATGCCGTACTTATTTTTTAAAGATGAACTATTTATCAATAGCTAAAGAATAGCTCAAGCAAAGATAAACAATAAACGATGGAGGGAAAAACCATGAAGCCATTTTTAACCCTAAGCGTGGTTCTGCTTTCACTGAGCCTCAGCGCCTGCAGCCAGATGCCAAAGGAATGCCAAGAATCATGGAAGAAGATTGAAGCGCTTGCTCAACAAATGGGGCTGCCTGAAGAGCAGATTAAAGCGCAACGCGAGCAGTTTGAGGCCAATCTAAAAGGCTTAAGCAACGAAGATGCCATTCAGGCATGCAATATGCAGAATTCCATCTTGGGCATGGCGACGCAATCTCCAGATTGATGCTTCGCGCATCTAAGATAATAATGACGGCCTGAGCGATCATCCGCTGAGCTGCTCTCTATCTGGCGGTGAGAATCAGGTTTTGCCAGCCTACTGCCTGCAGCGGCAGACCCGCATTATTTGCATGCTGCTGCAGGCTCGGTATAGGCAATCATTGGCCCTAAAGCGCGGAAGGCATCATGCAGATGCAAATCTTCCGAATAGATACTGGAAAGCGAGCCATCCAAATACAGTGCATTCGGGGTCTTTAACTGATCTTGAAAATAAGAAGCGAATTGATAAAAAGTCACTGGCTCACGGCTGATCACAAAATATAAAGACTGGCCCTTGATCCCCACGCCATTGCGAAGTTTATAAGAACTGGAGTCCGGCAAAAAATTAGGGTTCAACTTGCCATCAATCACCAGCATCGGCCCTGACTGCGTGGCATATTTCGCTTTAAATCCTTTACGGCTATATTGATCCGTCGTCTCAATCACAGCGTGATCATCATTCCAAGCCAATACGCCATTGGGCTGAATCAAAAAGTTGCCATAACCGTGCTGAGCGCGGTTCAACTGACGCAGCTGCACGTCATTTTCCACATACAGCCCAACCGGTGAAAAATCGGCATGAAACATCCCGGCATTCATTGCGAATGTCATGCTTTTGCATTGCTGCTGCAGCGCCGCTTTCAGCTTGTTGAAAGTCAAATAAGGCGCCGGTTTCTGTTGAGTACCAGTTTGATCATACAAATATAGAGCCAAATATTTCATTTCGCTCACCTCAACCACTGCAGCCCTGATCGGCTGATCAATGGCCGCAGCATGAGGCCCGGCATGCAGCGGCAGAGATGCCGTCAGGAATCCTGTAAAATACAGCGCCGCCGGAAATTGCCTAGCGGATGTTATGAATAATTGCACGGTAAATCCTCCTCTTGCCAGTCAGCCAAATCAGTCGATTAATTCACAGAAAAGAAGTACACTAAGGTCTAAAAATACATTTGCAGCTTTATCGGTACGCGTCTACATGCAACAGCAGACACCACGGATTCCTTTAGGGGCGCATTTAATCATTAAGCATTTTGGTTATAGCCATCATGGAATCTACGCAGGACGAGGCAGAGTAATCCATTACTCCGGTTTCGCACACTTATTCAAAAAACATCCTATTGAAATGACTTCAATGGAGACCTTTTGCCGCGGCAAAAAATTTAAAATCCAGCAATACACCACGCCTAAATATACCGGCCGTAAAGTGATTCGCCGCATGCGCTCCAGAATGCATGAAAACAACTATCACCTCATCATCAACAACTGCGAACATCTCTGCACATGGGCGATTACCGGCGTCGAAAGCAGCCCGCAGGTGGTCCGTATGATGAACCGCTTAACCACCATTGGCTATATCAGCTCTGTGATGACCTATATGAGCAGCATGATGCTGACAGTCACCACCACCTGTTTTGCGCTGGTGTTCTATATTAAAAAGAAACTGCGTGAAAAAGCCAAAATGCAGATGCCGATGTACCGCTATTTAAAACAGCAGCACAAAAACCGTTAAAGATACATCTGTTCTGACTTGGCCCTGTCAGCTGCACACCTCGAGGCTGATCAGCTGCGCTATGGGTAAATGATCCGGAAAGCCTAAACCTTTGCCGCAAGCCGCCTGCTATTCTTCAGCAGCCCCAAAGGGCGGAAACTTATCCTGTACCAAGTTTGGCGATATGCCATGCTCCAAATAAATTTTGGCGGCATCCAGCACCGTGGTAAATCCGCCCGTGCTGTCTATGACAAAATCCATTAAAGCCTGTCCTTGCAATGGAATGTCATAATTTTTAATGGTGACATAGGTTTCCATCGCTGAGATTTTTTCAAACTTAAAATCCACTTTGCTTTTGGGTTCGCCCCATTCTATGCGTATCAATGAATTTTCATGAATGTCCAAAACCTGAACTTCTGCCTTGGCGCCATATTTCTGCCAAGTCCACTGCAATAATTTGCCTTTCTCTACATAGCCTGTCGAATGGCTAAACCAAAATTGAGAGGTAATCAGTGGATCGACAAAGGCATTGAAGACAATATTAATTGATTTACGGATCAGCATCTGAGTTTCGATGACTGCACTCATTTTCAGCCCCTCTTTTTAGATGTTGATTCAGTGATAGCATATTTATTTAAAATAAGCATATCACCGAATTGTTATCTGTAAATCACAAGAGGAAGATCATAAAAAGATCATCGAATCAGCTTAGATTGCTTTTTTGCGCAGCAATCACTGGCGGCAATTCCACACCTAAAGAACTGAGCATTTCCCGCTCAATATTCCGCACAATCGAATCGAGCGGCAAGTCATTTTCCTGCAGTCCAAAAGGCTCTTCCAACTCTGCGCTAAGCGCATCCAAACCTAAAAACAAATAAGCAATTAACGCGACAATCACAGGTGTCCAAAGACCAAAGCTCGCTTCAATACTGAACGGCAAAATTAAACAGAATGAGTAAACAGCCCGATGCAATAAAACGGAATACGAAAATGGCAATGGTGTGGTCATAATACGGTCACAGCCTGCATGAATATCGCCCATAGCCACCGTATGCCGAGTCAGCGTGCTATAAATGATGTCGCTGATCTGACCTTGCTTATACAGCTGCACCAAATCTTTTTGCATGATCTCAAGCAAGTACTGCGGCGCATTGATATGTTCAGCACATTGCTGCCATTGCACATCAGTTAAATTCACCTGATCTCGGAAATGCTGAATATCCTTCGTTTGATGACGTAATCGGTCGCGCAGTAAATAGCAAAACAACATGACGCGATACATCAAAATCTGACGCTCAGCATCTTCCAGTACATGGCTATCACGAATCATATGCCGCGTATTGGCAATCAGTGCGCCCCAAAGCTTACGCCCTTCCCACCAACGGTCATAACAGGCCGTATTCCTGAAACTTAAGAAGATCGATAGAATCACACCAAAAATGGTAAAACCAATGGCGGGAACTTCTGGTGTCGTCAAGAAATGCGCAGCACTTAAATACACCAGCAGTGCCGACAAGCTGACAACAACCGCGAGCGCGGGCATCACCTTAGGTAAAATTGTGCCATGCCATGCAAATAACAGCAGAAAGCTATTATTTTTATCCCGAATAATCACGGATTTCCCCTCATAAAACTTGCTCGCTTTACTGTTGATCCAATACTTTTACATGAAAAAGCCCAACCGAAGTTGAGCTTTTGGAATATTTATCTCAATTAATGTTTTACCTGTATCACAGATTCATCTCTTGCGCTCGGGCAAAGCAGTGCTTTGCTTATCCTTGCTTAGGCTTGAAGCTGTCTTTCAAATCTAAAATACGGTTAAACACCGGTTTTTCCGCGCTGTGATCAAACTGATCTGCAACGAAATAACCTTCACGTTCAAATTGGAAACGGTCTTCTGCTTGCGCTTCCGCCAAAGCTGGCTCAATCACCGCTTGAACCACTTTTAATGATTCTGGATTTAAATTCGCAAGGAAATCATCGCCCACTTCAGGATCAGATTCAGTGAATAAACGGTCGTAAATACGCACTTCTGCAGGAATACCTTTGCTTGCAGAAACCCAATGTACAACGCCTTTCACTTTACGGCCTTCAGGGTTCTTGCCTAGAGTTTCAGGGTCAATTGAACATTTCAGTTCAACCACTTCACCATTAGCATCTTTAATCACTTCATCGCACTTAATCACATAGGCATGACGTAAACGCACTTCACCGCCCGGGATTAAACGTTTAAAGCCTTTTGGCGCCACTTCTTCAAAGTCTTTACGGTCAATGTAAATCTCTTGAGTCAATGGAATGATACGGTCGCCCATGTCTACGTTTGGATGACGCGCATGCGTTAAATCCATTGCTTCAGGCAAGTTAGTCAATGTTACTTTCAGTGGATTCAACACAGCCATACCGCGTGCTGCTGTATTTTCCAAAGACTGACGGATGCAATATTCCAGCATGGCAACATCAACAATACTGCCATCGACTTTGGTTACACCGACACGTTTACAGAAATCACGCAGGCCTTCAGGGGTAAAACCGCGACGGCGCATACCCACAACAGTTGGCATACGTGGGTCATCCCAACCATTCACATGACCACCTTCAACCAATTTACGCAATTTACGTTTCGAAGTAATGGTGTAATCCACATTCAAACGGCTCGATTCGTACTGATGCGGCACAGACGGTGATTTAACCTTTTCCACAACCCAATCATAGAATGGACGATGATCGACAAACTCTAATGTACAGAGTGAATGCGTGATGCCTTCAATGGCATCTGATAATGGATGCGCATAGTCGTACATCGGGTACATTTTCCATTTATCACCCGTTTGGTGATGCTCAGAATGCAGTACACGGTACAAAATAGGATCACGCATATGGATGTTTGGTGAAGTCATATCAATTTTTGCGCGAAGCACCGCTTTGCCTTCACCCAACTCGCCATTACGCATTTGTTCAAAACGCGCCAAGTTCTCTTCAATTGAAGCATCACGCTGTGGTGAATTTTTACCCGGCTCAACGAAATTACCACGGTTCAGTTTAATTTCTTCAGGTGATTGCAAATCGACATAAGCATCACCTTGTTCAATCAATTGCACCGCCCACGTGTAAAGCTGATCAAAATAGCTTGATGCATAGCGCGGTTCGCCATTCCATTCAAAACCCAGCCATTTCACATCATTGGCAATGCCATCTACATATTCTTGCTCTTCAGCGTCTGGGTTGGTATCGTCAAAACGCAGGTTGCATAAACCTGAAAACTCTTGGGCAATACCAAAGTTTAAGCAGATCGCTTTGACGTGGCCGATATGCAGATAACCATTCGGTTCAGGCGGAAAACGTGTGACTACTTGTTGAGTCCGGCCAGCAGCTAAATCATCAGTGATCACCTGACGCACAAAGTCTAAGCCAGGCTGTTGTTCCTGCTGCACAGCATCGACGGCGTTACTATTTGGTGTCGGGGTGTTTGGCAGTGTTGAAACAACATCATTTGGCTTCATAACAGTAAAATCACTTCTAAAATAAAAATTATGAGAATTAAAACGCTATTTCGTTTTTTTAACAAAGAAAATAACGTTTTTACTTGCCTTGTAGTTTACAGTTTGCTTATGCTTCTCACAACCAAAAAACCCATGGCTTTATAAGCCATGTTCAGGAGATTACACAATGAGTTTTCCTCAAGTCGAATTAAACACCAATAAAGGCCGTATTGTTCTTGAGCTTAACAGTGAGAAAGCGCCAAAAACTGTTGCTAACTTTTTAGAATACGTTCGTGACGGTTTCTATGACGGCGTAATTTTCCACCGCGTGATCGACGGCTTCATGATCCAAGGCGGCGGCATGGATGAAAACTTCAAAGAAAAAGCAACACGTGATGCGATTGAAAACGAAGCTGACAACGGCTTAACCAATGACCTTGGCACAATTGCTATGGCGCGCACACAAGCGCCTCACTCTGCATCTGCGCAATTCTTTATCAATGTCGGCAACAATGCTTTCCTGAACCACTCTGGCAAAAATGCACAAGGCTGGGGCTACGCAGTTTTCGGTAAAGTGACTGAAGGCCTAGATGTTGTAAACGAAATTAAAGGCGTTCGCACAGGCAACCGCGGTTACCACGCTGATGTACCGCTAGAAAACGTAGTCATCGAATCTGCTAAAATCATTTCTGAGTAATATTTAAATCCTCCCCAGCCCTCTTTTAATAAAGGAGGGCGCTTCTAAAATTAGATGCAGAACTCCTCCCTTTGAAAAAAGGGAGGCTGGGAGGGATTCTAAAACAAGGAAAAGATCCGTGACCTATCTGTTTATCGCTGATTTACATTTGTCACCCAATCACCCTCGACTCGTTCGGGGGTTTTTAGCTTTGCTGGATGCCTATAAAGACAAAAATACCCAGCTGTATATTTTAGGCGACTGGTTTAATGCCTGGATTGGCGATGATGACCGCGCGCCGTGGCTGGATGAAATTGTTCAGGCTCTAAAACAATTCTCTGAAGCTGGCAATCAGATTTATTTTTTATCCGGCAACCGCGATTTTGCTTTGGGCAAAAACTTTCTCAATCAATTCAATGCCATTTTACTGAATGATATTGAAATTTTAGACATTGGCCAAAAAAGTATTCGAATCGAACACGGCGACTTGCTCTGCACCGATGATGTATCCTACCAAAAATTCCGTAAAATCATCCGCAACCCGTTGCTCTTAGGCTTTTTAAAAAAAATGCCTTTAAGCTTCCGGCAGAAGCTGGCGAATGGTTTCCGCAAAAAAAGCCAGCAGGCCAATCAATTCAAAAGCTATGCCGTCATGGACGTCAATCAGCACGCTGTTGAACGCGCTTTGGCTGATGCTGAAGTATTAATTCATGGCCATACACACCGCCCGCACATCCATGATGTGCATGGAAAGCAGCGTATCGTTTTAGGGGACTGGCGCGAACATGAAGCGCAGATTTTAGAACTGGATTCTCATGATCCTGAGCTGAATTTGGCGCTAAAAAAATGGCAGTATTAATGCCATTTTTTTAACTCATCCTTTATTCGGCCAGATTTAGCGCAAACGGAATAATTGATTCTGTCCAATGTAAAAACTTGCCCCGTCCAAATTCATCGGGACGGTTTCACCAGATTCCAATAAAACTTCTTCTCCTACCGGAACCCAAATAAAACCATCGACTGTATTTTGCTTACGGTTAAGCGGAACAACTTTTACTTGCACAACATCGCCATTGACGGCTTTGGCTTGACGCCATTGATTTAAAATTTCCAAAATATTCACTCAACTTGTGAGCTTTTTGTGACACAACAAAGAGGATTAATAAACGGGTTTGGAATAATAATTCTTCGACTGCAGCCATGCAGCTTTCTACACAGTTCTTAAGCCATTTGGCTATAAACTAATAAATCACAATCAGCTATTAAAAAAATCAGACAGGCAACTCACCCATCTTTCAAATAGATTTTTATTATACATTGTCATTACAATATATGCAAAGTTTAGAATTAAGCACTTATTATTCTACACCTTGCATATATTAGTTGTTCAACTTATATGCACCATAACATCATATAAACACGAAGAATACTGATCTCTGCACGCACTCTGCTGGACTTAATAGCCGCCTGCTGAGCGGATCACTTCAGCATCTGGCCTGTATTTTTGCAAAAGCTCACGCAGTGAGTTCATCAGCACGCTAGTATCCACGCCAACTGCAACAAACTCTGTTCCCAGCTCCATATATTGCTGCGTCGCTTCATGCTGGGTCGACAAGATGCCTGCAGCTTTGCCTGCGGCGCGTATGCGCTTGATGGCATCAATCACCGCTTTTTGCACTTCAGGATGATTAGGATTGCCTTCATAGCCCATAGTTGCAGAGAGATCAACTGCGCCAATAAAGATGCCATCAATGCCTTCAACCTTCAAAATATCTTCCAGATTTGCCAGTCCGGTTACCGATTCAATCTGAATCAGCAGGCAAATATTTTCATGCGCCTGTGCATAATAGTCTGGAATACTGTTCCAGCGGGTAGCGCGCGCCAATGCTGCGCCTACTCCGCGCACGCCTAAAGGCGGATAGTGTACAGCTTTGACCATCAGCTCAGCTTGCTCTACGGTTTCGACCATGGGAATCAGCAAAGTCTGCGCCCCAATATCCAAAAGCTGCTTAATCAGCTGCACGCTGCCTATAGGCGGACGCACCACAGCCTGAGAAGGATAAGCTGCAATGCTTTGCAGCTGCGACAATGTCGTTCTTAAATCACTAGGCGCATGTTCACCATCAATCAGCAGCCAGTCATATCCTGCATTGGCCGCAATCTCTGTTCCATAGGCATCTGCAAGGCCAACCCATAAACCAATTTGCTGTTGGGTTTTTAATTTGCGCTTAAAGTGGTTGGTGTAGTCAATCATATACTTGCTCAATGCTGGATGAGGTATTGCATTGATTAAACCCCTTTTCAGCAAAAGTACCAATAGCGAAAATATCTTTCCTGATTGAAATGAACTATCAATGCGTAGCCAAAGCCCTCACATGCTTTCGTCATGCGGCGCATGCATGCGTTTAGACGGTTCTTTTCAACTAAATAAAATTTAAGTTGAATGAAAATTCTTCTAATCTATTATAAGATTGGCCCCGGTAAGATTAAGATAAAGCAAATTGATTGACGGAGACTGCATTCATGGATGTGCTGAGCATTTCTAAAAACCGCTATACCACCAAAGCCTATGATCCAACTAAAAGAATTCCACAGGAACAGTTTGAGCGCTTATTGCAGATTCTCCGTTTAGCTCCATCTTCGATTAATATCCAGCCTTGGCATTATTTCATTGCGGACAATGATGCGGCGAAACAGCGTATTGCCAAATCGCTGGTCGGGAAATATGCCTACAATGCACCCAAAGTATTGGATTCTTCACATACGATTCTGTTTTGCACCAAAGCCGATATTACAGAGCAGCATTTAGATAAAATCCTGAACCAAGATGATGTGAATGGCCGTTTTAAAGACGAACAAACCAAACAAGATCAAAAGAATGGCCGTGCAGGTTATGTTGACTATTACCGCAATGAAAAAGGCGATGTTCAGCGCTGGGCAGAAAATCAAACCTTTATCGCTTTAGGGCAAATTCTTTTAGCTGCAGGAATTGAAGGCATTGATGCCACCCCGATTGGCGGTTTTAATGAAGATATCATTTCAGAAGAACTTAAACTGGCTGAACAAGGCTTAATTCCTTCTGTGCTGCTGACTTTAGGCTACCGCAGTGAAAATGATTTCAATGCAAAGCTGCCTAAATCCCGTTTAGTGAAAGAAGATATTTTCACGAAGCTCTAATCTTTATAAAAAAGCGATAAAAGGGGGAACATTTCCCCTTTTTTGTCATTTCAGGACTTATTTTTTAAACAATAATCGAGTATATTTTGCGCAAATACAAAATAGGTCACTGATTATGCCTGTTGCGCCAAAATTACCCATGAAATTTAAATGTACAGCATGCAAAACCGTCTACATGCATAAATACAATTCAGACGCTTTCCTCAATTACCCGACTTGCCCGAATTGCCAGCATGCCGGCCAGCTGCAAGGCACAATTGAAACGCATGATTTATTCAAATATCCGCTGGCGATTGCAAAAAGCTATTTCCAAGACACTGCGCTGCGCTTCAACCGCTAAGCCTGCCTAGAGCTATCCCTCTTTTTGTTAAATAAAAGATATAGCTCACACTTGAAAGCCAAAAGCCTAACCGCTCAAAAGCTTTCAAATTGCACACCTAACATCTTTTCTAGCCTGTCTGCATGATGGGCTATTTTATGGCGGCGTTCAAAAAATATCCCGTTTAAATCAATCCTGTCAAAATTCCATCCCGCAGCATGCGGTATTTCAAATACATAACAAATGCTGTCCTGTGCATTGCTTATATTTTAACAATACAGAGTTTTGCATGGTTTCGATTGAGCGCTGTTTCTATGGCGCTGAATATCTTCAAAATCTGTTTTAACCCTGCCTTATTCGGCCTGCCGATAAAATTTGAATGTATAAAGCCTGCGATTAAAGCCGCCCACATCACGGCTCTTTAGAGAAGCATCAATCCCTGACCTGCACACATGCTGAAAGCCATACCGCATTCACTTAATGTCATCACTTTTCCCTGCAGATTGCAGAAAGTTCCTTCAGCCGCCAATCCAGAAAAACCGATAACGCCTGCTATTGCAGGCTTTATCAACATATTTTAAACATCTGCCACGCTGTGGAGTGAATCAAATCATGGCATAAGCTAAGCACAGCACACTGACAATCCCCAGACACAGCCCCAGCGCCGAAACTGCCTTTAATTTTTCTTTAAAGATGATTAAGCCGCTGAGTACACCGAACAGCACCACTAAAATGTTCATGCCCGCAAAAACAATCGCAGGACTGTCTTTCAGCAGCATATGCGCTTTCACATACAGCGCAATATTGGCAAAATTTAAAATGCCCAGTCCGAATCCTGCCAGCATATTTTTAAGCGAACCCGTGCTTTTATAGCGTACCGCCGTATATAGCAGCGACAGAATAAAGGCATAAATAAAGATGAGGTTTAGCGCGACTGAAAACTGCACCCCTAAGCCAGTCGTATATTTCAGCAGAATATCAATTAAGGCATAACCGATCCACACGCTGGCGATGTATATAAAAGCCTGCGGCTGATCAGACCATCCATCTGCTGTACGATGTGAAATGAGAATGCAAAGCACACTGCCGATTCCCAGCACAATGCCAAAGATCTTCAGCGGATTAAACTGTTCCTGGAAAATAAAATACGCCGCCGACAAAGACAAAACAACGGACAGCCTTTGGGCAATTTCAGTTTTCAGAATGCCTGCGGTTTGCAATGATTTTGCTAGGCATAGAAAAATGGCAGGCAATAAAATGCCTAAAATTAAAATCAGCCACCAAGGTGTTTGCTGCACCGAAATATGCTGCAAATCAGGTTTAAACCACAGATAGCATAAAATGCTGGCTGCAGCGTAATTCCATGCAATCATCTGAAAGGTGTTATAGCCTTTTTCCTTGCAGATTTTCAGCAGAATAGAGACTGCAACGCTGCAGAGTGCAGCGGCAAAAATCAGTTCCATGACATGCTCTTTTCATTGAATCAGCGTTTCAGCGCTGTATTTTCTATTGCTTTGACAAAGAAAAGCCCACTTCAGTGGTGGGCTTTTCTTCAAAAATAATCTATGACGGATTATTAATAGCGTTCAACCATTTTCTCTAAAGAAATTGGACGAATTTTGTCAGCATTGCCCGCAGTGCCAAATGCTTCGTAACGGTCAACACAGATTTGCTTCATGGCTTCAATCGTTTGAGCAAAGAATTTGCGCGGATCAAATTCGCTTGGTTTTTCAGCCATCATACGGCGCATTGCACCTGTAGACGCTAAACGCAAATCGGTATCAATGTTGATTTTACGCACGCCGTGCTTGATTGCATCAACCAATTGTTCAACTGGCACACCATAAGTTTCTTTGATGTCGCCGCCGTATTGATTAATCACAGCCAGCCATTCTTGCGGCACAGAGCTAGAACCATGCATAACAAGATGCGTATTTGGAAGCGCCGCATGAATTTCTTTAATGCGGTCGATTGCCAAAATGTCGCCTGTAGGCGGACGGGTAAATTTGTATGCGCCGTGCGATGTACCCACCGCAATTGCTAAAGCATCGACATTGGTATCTGCAACAAATTGACGCGCTTCCTCAACAGAAGTCAGCAGTTGAGAATGATCGAGCACGCCTTCTGCGCCTACGCCGTCTTCTTCACCCGCCATACCTGTTTCAAGGCTGCCTAAACAGCCGATTTCGCCTTCTACAGATACGCCGCATGCATGCGCCATCGCCACTGTGCGGCGTGTCACATCTACGTTGTATTCATAAGAAGTCGGTGTTTTGCCATCCACACCTAAAGAACCGTCCATCATCACTGATGAGAAGCCAAGCTGAATAGAACGCTGGCAAACGTCTGGGCTTGTGCCGTGGTCTTGGTGCATTACGACAGGAATGTGTGGCCATTCTTCAATCGCAGCTAAAATCAAATGACGCAAGAAAGGCGCGCCTGCATATTTACGCGCGCCTGCTGAGGCTTGCACAATCACAGGTGAGTTTGTTGCATCTGCTGCAAGCATAATTGCGCGCATTTGTTCTAAGTTGTTTACGTTAAACGCTGGTACGCCGTAAGCATGTTCGCCGGCGTGATCCAAGAGCTGGCGCAATGAAATAAGAGCCATAGTGTCCTCCCAGGTAATGCGACATATTCTACATGTACAATGATTTCAAATCAGCATCAAAAAGCCGTTTTATAAAAAAAATCCCCGCATA
Organism: Acinetobacter sp.; assembly: GCF_041919735.1. Lineage (GTDB taxonomy): Bacteria > Pseudomonadota > Gammaproteobacteria > Pseudomonadales > Moraxellaceae > Acinetobacter. Next base: position 36,654 of record NZ_JAYRTF010000010.1, on the reverse strand, counting down.
TGCAGGGACTTTTAAAATAAAAACAACAATTAGCGCGCAGCAGATGCAGATTCAGCATCAGCTGTGGCTTCATCAGCCGGCGCATTGGCAGCTTCAGCAGGAACATCCTGATTTTTTTCGTCCAGTACCGGCTTATCCAAGGCATCAATTGCAGCCTGCTGTTCTGGTGTCGTCTGTGCATTATCTGCTGGCGCAGAAGCCTCTGTTTCAGTTTTAGGGGCTTCTTCTTTTTTAGAACATGCTGTTAATGCAAGTGGGGCAATTAATAGTGCAGCAAGTGCCAGTTTAAGCTTCATTCGTTTTCCTATCTGAGGTGAGTTAGAAGTAACTGCAGAAAATTTTATTGCAGTTATATTTCATTTTGATGACTAAAAAATGAATCACTTCACGCCGGCTGAAGAACATAAAAAAAGGCTGGACAAATGCCAGCCTTTTTCTATTCAAAACTCAATGCTTAACGTGCAGCATTTATAATTCTGCACTTAGCATTCAGCACTTGAAATGGAGTATTACGCGCGCTCAAGCAATACCGCAACTGCTGGTAAAGTTTTGCCTTCAACAAACTCAAGGAAAGCGCCGCCGCCTGTAGAGATATAGCCGATTTTGTCAGCCACTTCATATTTGTCAATCGCTGCCAAAGTATCGCCGCCGCCAGCAATAGAGAAGCCTTCAGATTCAGCAATCGCTAAAGACAATGCTTTTGTGCCTTCGCCGAATTGATCCACTTCAAATACGCCTACTGGGCCATTCCAAAGAATGGTTTTTGAAGTTTTCAAAATCTCTGCAAACGTTTTTGCTGTTTCTGGGCCAACATCCAAAATCATATCGTTGTCAGCAACATCTTCCACTTTCTTCACAACTGCTTTTGCCGCAGCCAATGAACCGAGGAAATCACCGAAGTCGATTTCTGAAGCATCGGCAACTACAACGTCTGTAGGAAGCGGCACAGCCACTTTAGCCGCAATGGCTTTGGCTGTATCGATCAAATCGTGTTCGCACAATGATTTGCCTACATTGAAGCCAGCTGCCGCCAAGAATGTATTGGCAATACCGCCGCCGACAATCAATTGGTCACAGATATCAGACAATGAAGTCAGCACATCTAATTTAGTCGAAACTTTTGAACCTGCAACAATGGCAACCATTGGCTTTTCAGGTGTTTTTAGCGCACGGCCTAAAGCATCCAATTCGGCTGCCAATAATGGGCCAGCTGCGGCTACTTTCGCTAAGCGCGCTACGCCTTCAGTTGACGCTTCTGCACGGTGCGCCGTACCAAAGGCATCCATCACGAATACGTCGCAAAGCGCTGCATATTTAGCAGCCAGCTCTGGATTATTTTTCTTTTCACCTGCATTGAAACGGCAGTTTTCAAGCAATACAACTTGGCCTGGCTGAACTTCAACGCCATCTAAATAATCAGTGAATAATTTCACGTCTTGGCCCAAAGCCTCAGTTAAGTAAGCAGCAACGGGGGCCAAAGATTGTTCAGCTTTCGGTTCACCTTCAACAGGACGGCCTAAGTGAGAATAAACCATTACAGCTGCGCCTTTTGCCAAAGCAGCTTTAATTGTTGGCAATGCCGCACGTAAACGCGCATCGCTGGTAATCACACCGTTTTTAACAGGAACGTTAAGGTCTTCACGAATAAGAACACGCTTGCCTGCTAAATCAAGGTCAGTCATACGCTGAAAGTTCATGTATAGCTCTCTTTATTGATATCAAAACGCGGAGATTTTAAATGATTATGCAGAAAAAGGTTAGCTTCTTTTGCAGAAAAGGCATCGAAAGCCAAACTTTTGCTATCATAGTCAAAAGCCCCTTAAAGATTCAGAGCTTATGTCTATTCATCCAGATCCAAATATTAACCGTTTAAATGTTTTAGGCGAGCCTTTGGCCAGCTGCTGCTTTGATCCGATTACCGGATATTTCCGCAACGGCTTTTGCCACACCGCCGCCACCGATCTGGGCCAGCACACCATGTGTGCAGAAATGACTTCCGAATTTTTAAACTTTTCTCAAAAAGCGGGCAATGATTTAATCACACCACTGCCTGAAGCCGGTTTTCCAGGCCTGCAGCCAGGAGACTTCTGGTGCATCTGTGTGACCCGTTGGGTGGAAGCATACCAAGCCGGCATTGCCCCGCCTATTAAAATACAAGCATGTCATCAAGCCGTACTGTCTTATGTGCCGCTTCATGTACTCATGGAATATGCAGTGTAATGAATACTCAAAAAATCATTTTGGCGTCCAGCAGCCAAACCCGTAAAGATTTAATGGACCGCTTACGGATTGATTACCTGTCTATAGTGCCTGATATTGATGAATCGCCGCGCGGTGAAAGCCACGCCGATGATCTGGCCATGCGTTTAGCTTTAGAAAAAGCCAAATGCATTGCCGGACAGCATCCGGATGCGATTGTCATTGGTTCAGACCAAGTGGCTTGGCGTGAAGGCGCGCCGGATATTTTCATCGGCAAGCCCCTCAGCCCGGAAAAAGCCGTGAAGCAGCTGCAGGCCAACTCCGATAAAATTGTGTATTTCAGTACGGCGCTCAGCGTGCAGCAGCATTCGACTGGCTTTGAACAGACGCTCGTCGAACACTATAAAGTTAAATTCCGCAAACTGAGCCTGCCGGAAATTGAACGCTATGTCGAAATGGAGCAGCCTTTGCATTGCGCTGGCAGCTTTAAGTGCGAAAGCTTAGGCATCAGCTTATTTGAAGAAATGATGGGCCATGACCAAACGACGCTGATGGGCATGCCGATGATCAAGCTGTGCAATATTCTGCGCCAGCTGAATGTTTTGGTGCCTTAAGCAGTTCACCGATCCGGCTTATCCACGGCAGATGCTGCTGATAAGCCGCCTGAATCCCTCTCCCCCCGATCCGCATCTCCCGTATTTTTCGATCTTCAAGCTGTACTTGCAGTCACAGTCAGTACAGGCGAAAATACCCTTGATTTTTTTAAGCAGTCAGAATAATGTCCCAGCCTTTAGACGTTCTTGGCGGAATCACCGCTGAACAATTCCTTGCCGAATATTGGCAAAAAAAACCACTCCTTGTGCGCAATGCGCTGCCAGAAATTGCAGGCCTGCTGGAACCGAATGACGTGATGGAATTGGCGCTGGATGAAAACGTCACTGCCCGCCTGATCAAGCAGAAAGACCGTGACCCAAATCAATGGTCTGTAAAATCATCACCCTTGCTGAAAGCCGATTTCCAAAAAATGCCGAAATTATGGACGCTGCTGGTACAGGCTGTTGACCATTACTCATTTGATCTGGCCGAAATGTGGAAGAAGTTTCCTTTTATTCCTCAATGGCGCCGCGACGACATCATGGTCTCTTATGCGCCTCAAGGCGGCTCCGTCGGAAAGCATTTCGATTTTTATGATGTCTTTCTTGTACAAGGCTGCGGCCACCGCCGCTGGCAGCTGGGTCAAATGTGCGATGCCGATACAGATTTCGCTGCAGGCCAGCCTTTAAAACTGCTGCCTGAAATGGATGTGCATTTTGATGAAGTGCTTGCACCCGGCGACCTGCTGTATGTTCCGCCAGGCTTATCGCATTACGGCGTTGCAGAAGATGAATGCCTGACTTTCTCGTTTGGTTTCCGCATGCCGAATGTCACGAATATGATGGACCGCGTATGCGACAAATTCTCTGAAAATGAGCTGCTGAAAAACCCGCTGCTGGATATCATCCGCGATCAGCAAAGCCCGATTGGTCAAATCACGCAAAATGAGCTGGAATATTTAAAAGAGAAAATTTTTGCGCAATTGCAGAACTCAACCATGATTGAAGATGCCATTGTCAGCCTCATGTCTGAGCCGAAATATCCTGAAAACATTCCAGAAGCCGAAGAAATCGGCACAGGCGATTTAGAAGACGCGCTGGAACAAGGCTATTTACTTATATTGGAACCGGCTTCCCGCCTGCTCTACACCGATCAGGAAGATGAACTGCTGTTTTGGGCCAATGGCGAAAGCATCTGCATTTCAGAGCAGTTTGCGCCACATTTGAAAAATATTGCAGACGGCCAAGCCGTTGCGCTGGATGAAAATTTATTCGATCAGGATATTTTAGAAGATATCGCCATGCTGATGAATGAATCCGTGCTGATGCTGCTGCCTGCAGAATCTGAAGAATAATCCTGATTCAGCGAAACCAATAAAAAGAGGGCTCAGGCCCTCTTTTTATATGCGCATGTTGCAAGCTGGCTTTAAAAACACCTCGACCCTGCTCATGACAAATCAATAATCACAAGAATTTCTGTTAATCCTTTTTGCGATTGAATGCTGACTTGCCCGCCCATCCGCTCGATACGGCTTTGCATACTGCGCATTCCAATACTTAAACCATTCTGCTTCACTAAACTCACATCAAAACCAACGCCATTGTCTTGAATCACGAGTTTTAACTGCGCCGGGGCAGTATATTCCATGCTGACTTTGACCCGTGTCGCCTGACTATGCTTCAAAACATTGGTCAAGCTCTCTTCTACAACGCGAATTAAATTCAAGCACTGCAGCGCGGACGGTTTAGTTTGCCAATCTGGGGCAATCTTCCATTCCGCCTGCATATCCATTTCATCCATCAGCTGGCTGAAACGGTGGCGTACTGGCGCAATCCAAATTAACGGATTTTCTGGAATTTTACTGCCTTCTACTGAACCGCTGTCAATAATTTGACGCAAGTCATCCCGCATCAGCTTCAGCATTGACAGAAACTGCTGATTTGGAATTTCTTTATCACACTGATCCACTAAAATCATGGAGCGGACGATAGATGAGCCCAATCCATCATGCAGGTCATGCGACAGCTTCATTCTTTCCTGCAGGCGCGCATTGCTCAATTCCAAACTATGCTTATCTGTTAAGCTTGCGCTTAAATCGCGGCTCACCTGCTGTACCTTTGCAGACAGCTCTTCATTGAATTTTTCTATTTTTTTAACATTTTTGCTTAATCTTGCACTCAAAATCAGCACGATAAACAGCGTAATCAAAGGCGAAGTATAAGGCAGTAAAGGCGTTAAATCACCACCCTCCCAAATAAAAGCCATTCTGACGTCATATAAAGAACAGCACACAATTGCAGTCATGCAGATCGCCAGCAGGATATAGTCTCCCCGCCTGACTTTAATTGCCGTAATGCAAAGGTATAAATAGACCATCAAATACATGAAGCAATACAGCAAAAATACAGCATCAAAAAACGCTTTCATCTGCTCAAAAGAAACGGTTATGACAGCTAAAATCAATGCGGCGGTTAAAATCCAAAAAAACCGCTCCAAGGCTGGTTTTTTTACCTGAATAAAACGCAGCAAATACGTGCAAAAGCACATTATATACAGCATAAAAGCAATCAGATTGAATCTGGCCGACATCACTGAACTGGAAAAGACCGTTGTTTCTGTCGAAAGGATATTGGCAATAAAAATAATCCAAATCACAGAACTGACAGCAAACCAGCCAAAACTCGATTCAGAACGGCGGAATAGCCAAATAGCCGAACAAAATACACACAGCGTAGCGGATAGAATCAAATTGATTTGAAACAGCGTACGTGTATTCCAAACCCTTTTTTTATTTAAATCATAAGCATTAATGACATTATCAAATTTTAAATTACCAACACCTGCGCTCATGGCAGAATAGCCAACAACATAAATAAGAATTTCATTTTCACCTTTTTTTAATCCGGATATTGGAATTGCCCAAAATCGTGGCATATTCCAGCTTTTAGATAAAGGCTCATGTAAATGCTTATCTTTCCAGAGCACGTCGCCATTTAAAAAAATGGCGCCCGCAGTACTGATATAGCTGATGGAAAATGCGATCGGTTCCGCCAGCCTTGCATTATCCTTGCAAGACCAATTCCATTTCAGCTTATACCATGCACCGCCGGAATAATTGGGCCATGTTTTATACCAATTGTCAGGCAGCGAGCTTACCGCTTCCCAGCCCTTTTGCGGCAATTCTAAATGAGATGATGTTTTGACTTTGCTGATGCTGTTGATCTTTACTTGGCACTGGCTGTTGATTGCATAGGAAATACTGGATGCGCTGCTGAGCGTACTGAACAGGCAACATATGCAAATACAGCAAAAATATTTCCATAGTGCCATTTACAGAATTCCCAATGATCTTGCAGCGCTGACCGCCTTGGTTCTTTTGGTCACTGAAAGTTTACGGTATATATGCTTAATATGGCTTTCTACTGTATAACGCGAAACGAACAGATTCTCGGCAATTTCACGGTTGCTTAGGCCTTGAGCAACCAAGCCCAGTATTTCCTTTTCACGTATTGTCAGCAGGCTTTGCTCAGTGTCTACGGCAGTGTTTTCAGCAGCGGCTGGGGTGTCTATATCAGAAACGGCAATTTGCTTGAGGATTTCGCGCGCAATAAATGGATCAATAGGCGCACCGCCACGTAAAATACTGCGGATTGACAGCAAAACCTCCGCATCATCACGCTCTTTGAGCACATAGCCTGTCGCGCCTGCTTTAATCGCGCCGAATAGGCTTTCCTGCGTACTCCATGCAGAAATCACTAAAATGAGGGCATTGCTTTCAGATGAACGGATTTTTTCAATAATTTCTGTGCCATGCCCATCCGGTAAACCCAAGTCAATTAAAGCCAGTGAAATAGGCTGCTGCTGTAAAATATCAAAAGCTTCTTTTACATTTTTCGCAAACAGCAGCACATCATCAGCATAGCCCAATTCAAGCAGAATTTTCCGCAGCCGCAATTGGATGATTTCTTCATCTTCAACCACCAGAACTGGTACCGGTAAAACCACATCCATAGCGACATCCCCTAATTGCCAACAAAAGTTTCTAATTTTATGCAATTAGAAAACTGCAGCATATCCCTATTTCTAAGTATATTTCCAGATATTCTTCAATTAAATCATGCGAACCATGCTAAATCTAAGTATTTGTATCCTCAGCAAATATCATTTGCACGGCGCACGGCCTGACCATCAATCCAATTAAGCGCCGTATTGCTGTTTTAAATATTGCACAATATCTGCTGATTCAAACAATTTCACCCCTGTGTTTGGATCTGCCAAGTACGGCACTTGCACATTGTTTCCCATGATTTTTAAAATCTGCTCACGCTTTCCGCCAGCCAAAGGAATATATTTGCCAGGCTTCAAACGCAGCACAGCCAAGCCTTGATCCTGCCAGCGCTCTTTCGCCACATTATGAAATGTGTAAGGCAATTCCAGCTCAGACAATTCAGCGCGCACAATGCGGGTATAAGGGCTGGCTTCGAAACCCCATAATTCTAGAAGCTGTTTTGGCGCCTCCCGCTGCAAAACCGCCTGATTCACCCAAACGCCGCGGGCGCCATTGACAAGGGTTCCGGCAAAGGCTGCAACAGGAATTTTAGGATAGCGGGCATACTTGCGCGGTGTTTTCCCAGAGTGCCCATAATGCTTAAACAAATGATGAATGATGTCTTGCGACTCATACAGCTGATCGCCAGTATTTTCATCAACTAAAAATGGAAACTGCTTTTTACCGCCCAGTTTTTTCATTTCCTGGCGATAGCGCTGCCCGCCTTTCGGACAGGGATAAACATCATAATCCAAGTTCAGCACCGTCAGCACTTCACGCACTCTGCGGCAAAATGGACTGCCTTCAAACTCATAGAGCCTTAATTTTTTTTCAGGCTGAATCGGATACGGCGTACCGCTTGCGCCACGCCCGCCTTCGGCCAAACTGGACAATAAAGATTGCGCGACTTTCATTTGATGTTTCAGCATAATTATTTTCCATTTTTGCATTTTTTTGTATTCAATTATTGAAAGAGACCGCCAAGATGCGTCTCGGTATCATTATAAATCCATCTTATTGCCGCAGGATGGCGATATGGCTGGCCATATCCATAGCATCAATATCAACACGATTGGCACTTTTGACGATCAAGGACATATCAAATTCCCGCTTTGCGCATCAGCAGGCTGTGCAGCTGATGCGCATTTGCTGATATTTATTAGCTTGGATCATTTTCAAGCAAATCAATGGATGCTTGATCCACGCTTTTCTGCGCTGCCGTTCGAAAACTTAAAGATCGACCAGCTTTTCTTGCGCAATCACAATGCCGTTATTGTCTGCATAGACAAAGTCGCCAGATGAGATGCTCACGCCGCCAAAGTTCAGCTGGAGATCCGTTTCGCCTGCGCCTTTACGGTTGCTTTTTTGCGGAATAGACGCCAGTGCATGAACACCCAAGTCAAGCTGTGCAATGGCATCCACATCACGCACACAGCCATAAATAATGACGCCGTTCCAATGATGCTGCACTGCAGACTCTGCAATCATATCGCCCATCAGCGCACAGCGCATCGACGCGCCGCCATCGACAACCAATACTTTGCCTGTGCCGTCTGTTGCCAATAGCTCTTTAACCCGTGAATTATCTTCAAAACACTTTACAGTTACAGCCTGTCCGCCAAAACTTTTGCGCGCGCCATAACTTTTGAAAAATTTTCCATCCATCGATGGCGTAACCACTTGAATGTTTTTTTCTGGGTTGTCATCCAATAGATCGCAAGTTACAAAAGGCACTGTAGACACGGTTTTATCCCTCATTTGGTTTTTTGTATGCGTAAATTATCATAAATCTGAAATTTTTCAGTTTGAGTTTGCGCCGCATCGACCATAGTATGAGCCACCTGACGCGCTGTCACTGGCTTGAATTTAAAATTATCCGGCACCAAATGCGAAAAGCGCTGATACAGTTTTTGCGCAGCATCTTCCAGTTTGCGCTGCTCCTGACGCTGGCCCAGCAATAAAGATGGACGGACAATAGAAGTGCAAGGCAAATTCAAGCTTTGCACATAATATTCCAGCTCGCCTTTCACCCGATTATAGAAAAAAGTGGATTTTGCATCCGCCCCCAGCGCGCTGAGCAGGACATAATGCGTATCCATGTTTTCCAGCAAATCAGCAAAATGCGCGTTGATAACAAAGTCAGTATTGTAAAATTTTTCCTTCGTTCCCACCTGCTTCATAGTCGTTCCCAGGCAGCTGAAAGCATGGGTATAGCCGCTGACGTCCTGTTCATTCAGCATCAAGAAGTCCTGAATTTCAAATTGCTGAACTTTTGCCAAATGGTTAAATTCTTCATCGCGCTGGCGCACCACGGCGGTGATATTCGCGCAATTGGCATTTTGACTCAGCTGCCGAATCAGCTCACGCCCAACCAAACCGGTGGCCCCAATTACAATTGCATTTTCAATAGATTTAATCATTTTTTGAACAATCTCCCTGCATTCTGAATAATCTAACGTTTTCTTTGAAATTTTTCTTCATCTAAAATGTTGTCAAAGCATGTCAAGACTTGACTTAACTGCATAATCTCATCAAAATATGGCACTTGTTTACGGGCTGGTGATAGTTCTGCTGATGTGGTTTTCAGTTGAATTTCAGCCCGCCCAGACCAATCTATTTCAAGGAGTGCACGAGTGGCAAACTCTGCTCAAGCTAAAAAACGTGCTCGTCAAAACGTTAAAGCACGCAAACACAACGCTAGCTTACGTTCTATGGTTCGTACTTATCTTAAACGTACAGTAGCGGCTATCGCTGCTGGTGATTATGCTGCTGCTTCAGAAGCATACAAAACTGCGGTACCTGTAATTGACCGTATGGCTGATAAAGGCATCATCCATAAAAACAAAGCTGCTCGTCATAAGAGCCGTTTAAATGCACAAGTTAAAGCTTTAGCTAACTAATTTGATGCAAAAATAAAAAAAGCCCTTTCGGGCTTTTTTTATATCTAAAATATTTATTTCCCGATCAATGACTGCTTTTTCCATAAACGGCAAGACATTTCCTCTAACGAAAAAATATATTTAAATCATCTTCTTTTTATCGTGAACGCCATATACGCAAAGTTTTAGAATCATTAGCCAAGCAGCGAATAGCAATGATTCCTCTCAACAATATTTAGGATTTGAGTTGTAGAAAATGTCACGGATTTCCCTAATAAATCTGAAACTCTCAAACATGTCTCATACGTGGATGGATTAAAACTATTGGAAGCGCTGCCCCAACCCCAAGTGGAAAGCTGAATTTAGATATAGATGAGCAAGCTAATCAAATTTTTTCACATTTAGAAAGTATTTATAGAGTCACAGGCTCTGGATTAGATTTTTTTAAAACATAAGGTAAAACTATAATCACTTAAAAAAATTATGGTATTGTGCTTCTGGCGGTCATTGTGATCCAAATAACAAACAGGTGATTCTGATGATTAATAAATTTCTTCCTACACTTGAAAAATTTCAGCCCGCAGAACAGCAATACATAGAATATTTCACAGCCAAAGGCGAAAAAGACGTCTTGGGAAAAGTCATTTCCAACATGAAAGGCACCGCAGAAATTCAAGCGTCGCAAGGCGTCGATGCATGGCTGAGCTATGGCGTCTATTTACCTGCAGTCGAGCGTATTTTCGCACTGCATCATGGCGAAAATGAAGACGCTTTTTACACCCGAACGCAATACCCAAAGGCTGTTGTCGAAGCCTATACCATCCCAGATCATCAAATTGCCACCTTGATTGCCGCAGATAAATACAGCCACATTCATCAGCAAAGCGTGCCCGTGAATACTGCACTTTGGCCTTTGAATGACGACGGAATGACACTCGACTTGCACGAGTTTCCTGAACGCCTCAAAGCAAAAATTTAGAGCCGCATCCCCTCTGCAATGGCCATAAAAAAGCACTGCCTGCACATTTCATCAGACAGTGCTTTTTATCGCCATTTTACGGCTGGACTTGCTGCTGAAATTCCGCAATATCCAGTTCGTTCAATTGGCCGCGCCAGATCCATTTCAGTTTGGACTCCAAAAACACATCGCCCTCAAACCAGACAAATAGACCTTCCATCATCTTCGGCCAATCTTCTCTAGTAACAATATGCTTGCCTGAAATCACCGCTAAAATAGCCGCCAGAATTGTATCGTGGCTTACCGCAAGGCTTAGGCCATAAGGATTGGTTGGATGCGTGTTGTAAATCAGCTCTAAAACATCCACCACCCCAAGAATCGGATGCTTCATGCCGGGCAATGCATTATTCACAAAGCTATTGATAAACCCCAGGGCACCCTGTTTTTGAAAATACGGTCCGGCTTGCTTAATATCTAAAACAAAACTGCCCGGCTCAACCAAAAGCCCCTGCTCAATAATTTCAATATGATGCGTATTCGGTTCTACTGTTTGCGCATCAGCGCCTTGGATCATCAGCGCAGCGGTATCGACACAGCGCTGAATTGGACTAGAAATGCAGTGCTGAATGACCCGATCCGTATTATCAATCAGATAGGAGCCCCAAGATTCAGCCAAGTCCCTCCCTTGGTTGGTCAGCTGCAAATCATAGCCTGCAAGCCCCTGCCCAACCACAACTTCACGGATGGAATGCCGCGTAAATAGTGTTACAGGAGTCTTTGCGTCCGGCAATAAGTCTATTGCATTGAACATACTGGACGGGAGCAAATCTAAGGGCATAATTCTTTTAACTCAAGAGTACCCAACCACTATAACATGAACAGTTTTTTGCTCAATGGCGTTTCTGCATCAAAGCCAGCGCCTGCATCGCAATTTCCTTCATCTCTGCATTTTTATATGCCATAAATCCGCCATTCAGCAAGGTGTCGCGCTGATTGTACAAGAACGGCCGGCCTTTAAAATCCACCAAGCCGCCGCCAATCCGTTCAATCAGGCATTGCCCTGCACTGGTATCCCACTCACAGGTCGGATGAAAGCGCGGATAAATATCCACACGGTCTTCCAGCATCATGCAGAATTTATACGCGCTGCCGGCTTTATACACACTGAATTCAGTCAGCGCTGCCAGTTCATCTAAATACTCTGCGTATTTCGGCTTATTCTGACTGCTTTGACTTAAGCCGATCTGCACGCCGCGCTGATGCTCTGGCGCCGCATACCTATACCACTGTGCCTGCTGATAGTTGAATTTCAGCGGCAAGCCCTGTTCCGGGCAAAAATACAAGGTTTGCTCCCCCGGTATCGCCAATACCGCAAAGACCGTTTCCGAGCCGTCCACCAAGCTGAGATTAATGGTAAATTCTGGGCGCTTGTGCAAAAATTCTTTGGTGCCATCCAGCGGATCCAACAGCCAAAACCGCTGCCAATTCTGCCGCCCATCCTGTTCGCCTTCTTCGGACAGCAGCGGCAAATCAGAAATTTTAGCCAGCTCTGAAGCAATATATGCATTGGCGCGAAAATCCGCCTGCGTAACCGGAGAATGATCCGCTTTTTCTTCCACATTAAACGCATCACCTGCGCAATATCGCTGATATTCTTCTCGCAAAATTTCGCAAGCCTGTGTCACAATGGGCACCAGCTGTAAAATCATTGAATCTTGCGGCGACGCTGCTGTTTTAAACATAGAAAGCCTTTTATATGCCAAATTACTCAGACAAACCCGTAATCATTTTCGACATGGACGGGACGCTGCTTGATCTTGACTATGATGATTTCATCTGGAATCATCTTCTGCCTATCCGCTATGCGCAAACGCATGATTGTTCATTAGAACACAGCAAACAGATCTTGGCCGAATTTTATCAAGAACATAATCATACCTTAAATTGGTATTCAACACGCTTTTGGACAGCCAAAGTGGGGGTTGATGTGCTCGCTATGCAGATTGAGCATAAGCACCGCGTTGCGCAGCGCGCAGGCTGCATTGAACTGCTGAGCTATTTAAAAGCCAATGATTATCCTGTTTGGCTGGCAACCAATGCGGATACCGCTGGACTGGCCTTCAAATTAGAAGAAACCGGCATTGGCGAATATTTTGATGTGATGGTCAGCAGTGAAACGTTGGGGCATGCCAAAGAATTTCAGCCTTTTTGGCAAAAGCTGCAGCAAATGCACGCCTTTGACCCGAAGCATTGCTATTTCATTGATGACACTGAAAAAGTGCTGAATGGCGCTGCCGCCTTCGGCATTCAAAACCTGTACAGTATTGCACAGCCCTCATCGGCAAATTCACCGCGCAGCGCTTGCAATTTTCCTATGCTGGACGCATTAACAGATTTAATTGCTATTTTAGAAAGTTCACACGTAGAGCATCCTGCTGCAGAAAGCGCTATTCCTGAAATTTCTATTGCTGTTCAAGATGAGGAACTGAAAAAATATGCGTAAATCAAATCTGGCCGAAGATGCGGTTGGAATGCGTATAGATAAATGGCTCTGGGCTGCGCGCTTTTTCAAGACCCGCTCGATTGCCAAAAACGCCATTGAAGGCGGTAAAGTGCATCATAATGGCGAACGGGTCAAAGTATCGCGTGAAGTCCGCATCGGCATGGAACTGACCATTGTGCAAGGCATTGAAAAAAAATCAGTTGTCGTCAAAGCGCTGTCAGATGTACGCGGGCCGGCGCCGGCCGCTCAGCTCTTGTATGAAGAAACTGAAGTCAGTATCGCCAAAAGAGAGTTGCTTGCATCGCAAAGAAAGCTGCATAATCTGGCACGCCCAGATCATCGGCCCAGCAAAAAAGACCGCCGAGATATTGGCAAATTTAAAAGAGAAAATGATCAGCAGTTTGACCAGCATTGGTCTTATAATGATGATGAATAGAGAGCGTCACAATATGTCGCACATATTGTGATTTTTACTGTACATAAGGATAATTTCTGTCACTATACCCCTGTGGAAAACGTTTTAAGTACATACATCCACTTGAGTATATAGTTTGTGACATCGTATTGAGGTTCTAAGATGGATGATAATAAAAGCAAGGCGCTGAATGCGGCCCTGAGCCAAATTGAAAAGCAATTCGGCAAAAATACCGTAATGCGTCTTGGCGACAATACCGTTCAAGCTGTTGAAGCCGTATCGACGGGTTCTTTAACTCTAGATATCGCGCTTGGCATTGGCGGTTTACCGAAAGGCCGTATTGTAGAAATTTACGGCCCTGAATCTTCAGGTAAAACCACCATGACATTGCAAGCAATTGCGCAATGTCAAAAAGCTGGCGGCACTTGCGCATTTATCGATGCGGAACACGCGCTTGACCCTCAATATGCCCGCAAACTGGGTGTAGATATCGACAATCTTCTCGTATCGCAGCCCGACAACGGTGAACAGGCGCTGGAAATTGCCGACATGCTGGTGCGCTCTGGCGCGATTGACATGATCGTTGTCGACTCCGTTGCCGCTTTGACGCCTCGCGCTGAAATTGAAGGTGAAATGGGCGACTCGCATATGGGCCTGCAAGCCCGCTTGATGAGCCAAGCTTTGCGTAAAATTACCGGTAACGCTAAACGCTCAAACTGCATGGTGATCTTCATTAACCAAATCCGTATGAAGATTGGCGTCATGTTCGGCAGCCCGGAAACCACCACTGGCGGTAACGCATTAAAATTCTATGCGTCTGTCCGTTTAGACATCCGCCGTATCGGCCAAGTGAAAGAAGGCGACGAAATTATCGGCTCTGAAACCAAAGTTAAAGTCGTGAAGAACAAAATGGCCCCTCCTTTCCGTGAAGCCATCTTCCAGATTCTTTACGGCAAAGGCGTGAACCACTTAGGCGAATTGGTAGATTTGGCCGTTCAGCAGGAAATCGTGCAAAAAGCCGGTGCTTGGTATTCATACCAAGGCGACAAAATTGGTCAAGGTAAAAACAATACCATCCGCCATTTAGAAGAACACCCTGAATTAGTGCAAACGATTGAAAAAATGATCCGTGATCAGCTTTTAACGACTGGCACTGTGCCTGCAGAAGACAAAGATGAAGTTGAGCCGGACTTTTTAGACGCTTAAATCTGCATCCTTGACGCAATTCTGCTGAAAGCATCAATTCCCAAGCCTGAAAAGCTGAACATTCCAAACTTTTCAGGTTAAACTGCAAAACGCCCCGAGGGGCGTTTTTCTATATAAGCCCAGACCTTCATGAACGATTCAAAATTTCCCAAGCTCATTAATTACCAAGCGCTGAAACAGGAATTTGGCGAAGAGCCAGATCAGTCAGCACATTCGTATTCGAACACCCCCCTCCCAAACGATAATGCTTTAAATTTTGAGCAGGAACGCACTGAAAAAAAACCTGGCCTGCAAGGCTCCCGCTTGCGCTCTTACGCCTTTGCCGTACTGACACGCAAGGAATACTCCAAAGCTGAATTAATTGAAAAACTGGCCTTATATGCCGAATCACGTGATGAAGTGATTGCACTGGTCGATGAACTGGCCGCGCAGCAGTATCAAAGTGATCAGCGTGTCGCTGAAATTATGCTGTCCAGCCAGAAGCGCAAAGGCAAAGGCCCCAATCAAATCAAGATGAAGCTCAAAAGCAAGAAAATTGATAGCGCATTGATTGCAGAGGAACTGAAAGAAACGGATTGGGCAGATCAGGCCTATCAGCTGAAAGTACGAAAATACGGCTTGGAAGTGACCAAAGACCCTAAAATCAAAGCCGAGCAAATCCGCTTTTTAATGTATCGAGGCTTTGAAATGGATGCAATTATGAAAGCAATTAACAGAAAAGAAAATGATGACGAGTAAAACTAAAACACTTACTTAAAAGTATTTATCAATAAGAAGAATAAATAGAGATTTGAGTGAAAGAGAAGAAAAGTAATTTTATTATTTTAGAATCTGGTGGCAACCCTGCCAGCAAGCCTTCGGCACATCATAGGTCTACTACCGTTGCTACCTTCCGGTCCTGGCGGGGTTCGTAGATTACAATTGCGAAGTAACCAGCAGGGCTACCATTGCAAGAACAGAGTATAGAGATTTTTCATGAACTTGCAAGGCAAATTGCTGATTTTAACTAAGCTGCTTATTCGTTTGATTATTTATACAGCAAAACTCAAATTATCCCGCTAAATTGCAGTGAAGCGCCTTGCCCAGAGGTTTACTTTAAAACACAACAACTTTGCAAATGCTTATTGCTTTTCAATCCTTTGACGTTTTTAATGTGACTATCTCATTCAGACAAGGAAGCAGATTTCTATCTCGCAAAATACGGGCTAAAGGCTTTTCAATAGAAATTATGCTTCTGCAAAACAATACGGAAATTTTATGACGCTACATCAGCATGCTCTTGGTGCCATCACCTTATTATGCGCAGCTCCAGTCCTCGCAAATGTTCCCATTGAATCGCGCGGTTTAAGCCAAAATGGCGCTGCTTACAGTCAAAATACCCCAGCTGCCTACTCTTCCAGCAACAATGCCGCAGACAGCGCACCAGTGACGACCAATCTCAACTGGCAGCTGATGCAAAAAAACCAGCAGCTGGAAAATGACATTCGGGCATTGCGCGGCAAAATGGAAGAACAGGACAATGAGATTGCGCAATTAAAAAGTGAACTCACCAACCGCTATGCCGACCTAGACCAGCGATTGGAAATGCTGCAGCAAAAAGTCGAACCAACGGATGATGCCAATGCGGAGGATAACCAACAGGATACTGCACCCAGCAGTACAACCAGCCAGCCCGCAGCAGTAAAAAGCGCCAATACTGCTCCACCACCCGCTCCGGCAAAGCCGGCAGCAGCTGTTCCGCCGGCCGCGGCAAAGCCTGCGGTTCAGCCAGCGATTGTCAGCACTCAGCCGGCATCTCCAGCTGAGCTGGATAAAGCAGCCTATACTGTTGCTTTAGATGCCTATAAGCAAGGCGGCGCGAAGAAAGCTATTGCGCCAATGCAGAATTTTATTAAAAACAACCCAAATAGTGTCTACATCAGCAATGCGCACTTTTGGCTTGCGGAATTTAATTTAGCGATCGACCCAACAAATTATGCCGAAGCCAAACGCAACTATGCGGTTGTTGCCAATAAATATCCCAATTCAGCCCGCGCATCCCGTGCGCTGTATCAGCTTTACAGCATAGCCAAAGATGTTGACCACAACGCTGCTCAGGCCACTCAGTACAAGCAGAAGCTGCTGAAAAGCTATCCGCAATCGGAAGAAGCAAAATATTTTAAATAAACTTTTCCAGATTAAAAAAACCGCCTATTGGCGGTTTTTTTAATAAATTCAGCGTTTAACGTACAATCCCGCGTGCTGACTGCTCAATTGAATCAATCAGCAGCTGCGCTTCAGCAACTTCCGGCAGAATCTCGGCACGGATTTTCTGTACCGCTTCATCAGAAGTTAGGCCAGATTTATAAATCAGCTTAAATGCTTCACGCAGGCCTTGAATGACGTTTTTAGACCAGCCCTTGCGGCGCATGCCTTCAACATTCATTGCAAATGCATGTGCTGGATTGCCCGAGACCATGACATAAGCTGGGACATCTTTTAGAATCAACGAAGCGCCCCCAATCATGCTGTAAGAATCAATCTTGCAGAATTGATGAATGCCTGAGTTGCCGCCGACAATCACATAATCGCCAATGTGCACATGACCGGCCACACCCACGTTATTTGCAAAAATATTGTGATCGCCCACAATACAGTCATGCGCAATATGCGTATTGACCATCAGCAGGTTGTGGCTGCCGACTTTGGTCAAACCATGATCCTGTACTGTACCGCGGTGCAGGCTGCAATGTTCACGAATCGAATTATGATCACCGATTTCCAGCCAAGTTTCTTCACCTGCATACTTCAAGTCCTGACAGACTTCACCGACACTGGCAAACTGAAAAATTTCATTATTTTGGCCAATTTTGGTAAATCCGCCAATCACGACATGTGAGTGGATTTTCGTACCTGCGCCGATGGTAACATTTGGGCCAATAATTGAATATGGGCCAATTTGCACATCTGGTGCAATTACTGCAGATGAGTCAATAATAGCGGTTGGGTGAATAAATTCGTTATTGCTCATGCTTGCTCTGTTTTCTGTTGCGTAATCATAATTTCCGCAGTAGCAGCAACAATACCGTCAACTGTAGCAATACAGTTGTACTTATAAATGCCACGCTTTTGCATCACGAGTTCAGATTTTAAAACAAGCTGATCACCAGGCACAACCTGCTTTTTAAAACGAACGCGCTCTGCGCCTGCAAATAGGAAAATTTTATCACTCGATGGCTTCTGATTGTTCATCACAAAGCCAAGAATGCCTGAAATTTGCGCCATTGCTTCAACAATCAGCACACCCGGCATGATTGGATAGCCAGGAAAATGTCCTTGTAAAAATTCTTCATTCATTGAGACATTCTTATAGCCCACGATGCCCGAATCCGTAATTTCTGTTACTCGGTCTACGAGCAGGAAAGGATAGCGGTGCGGCAAATATTCACGGATGGTTTGAATTTGCATCGGCAGTTCAGGCTTTGTGAACGCAGGAGTATTTGACTCAGTCATCATAATTATTTACGCAATTTAAAAGTTGATTCAAGGGACTCTACTTGAGACTGCATATGATCAAGTTTTTTCATCAATTGGGTCAATGGCACATCTGCTAATTGTTTAAAGCGCACAGCTGCGCGTTTCCACTGCAGGCTTTCCAGCATTGGCGTTCCGGAAGAATAGCTCCCAGCCTCAGAAATACTTTTTGTGACCATTGACATACCGGTAATCGTCACGTTATCTGCAATATTAATGTGCCCGACCACGCCGACAGCTCCTGCAAGCACACAGTTTTTGCCAATCGTTGTACTGCCGGCTATGCCGCACTTGGCCGCCATGGCTGTATTGGCGCCAACTTTCACATTGTGGGCAATTTGCACAAGGTTATCAATAATGACGCCATCTTCTAAAATTGTGTCATCCAAAGCACCGCGGTCAATGCTGCAATTGGAGCCGATACGCACATCATTTCCAATACGCACAGAACCGAGCTGAGCAATGCGGTGCCATTTGCCCTGATAGGGCGCAAAACCGAAGCCTTCACCGCCTACCACTGTATTTGCATGGATGCGCACGCGGTCACCCACTTTAGACTGGCCTGTCAGTACAACATGCGAATCAATAAAGCATTGCTTGCCGATTTCCACATCATCATCGATCTTGCAATGAGATTGGATGACTGTCTCATCGCCAACCACGCAATGCGCGCCAATGACGGCATAATGGCCAATATAGGCGGTATCGGAAATCATTGCAGAAGGATCAATTTGCGCAGTGCTTTCAATGCCAGCCGCGCTATGCTTTTTCTCAAACACATGCGTCAAAATTGCGAAAGCCAAATACGGGTTCGCGACAACAATAAAATTCTTATGAGATGCAAGCTGTTCTTTTAATGCAGCAGTCACAATCAGAGCGCCTGCTTTTGACTGCTGCGCTGAATCAATATACTTATCGGCATTGACGAATGCCAAATGCTGGGCTTCTGCATGCTCCAAGCTTGCCAGACCCGCAAGCTGGAGATCAGGCTGACCGACACACTCACCTTGCACAAGATGAGCGAGTTTCTCTAAGCTGATTTTTTGATGATTCATTGATTACTTGATTGCATTAACCTTTTGAATCATTTTATCAGTTAAATCATACTTAGGGTCATAGGCCAGCGCTGAATTTTTATTCAAAACAACATCAAGATTGTTTTCTTTACGCAATTGTTCCGCTGCCTGCTTAATTCTTGAGTCCATGGTGCGGTTCAGCGCCTGAATATTGGTTTCCACCATACCTTGAACTTTCTGCTGCAAGGTATTCAATTCCTGCAATTTCGACTGATATTGCTGAGTCATAGTTTTCTTTTCAGCATCAGACAGTTTCACGCCTTGCTGTGCGCGCTGCTGCAAAGCTTCCAATTCTTTGGTTAAGCTTTCTATTTTTGCAGTTTGCGGCTTAACTTGCTGCTGCATGCTGGCATTTTGCTGCTTAATATAAGCGCTTTGCTCAACAATTTTTTCCAAATCAACAATGCCATAACCGGCAGCATGTGCTGCTGAAACACTCATCATGCCAAGCGCAATCATTGCGCCTAATAACTTTTTCATCACTATTCCTTGCTTAAAGCTTATTCTTCAGGAGGCCCAAAGACCGTACTTAGAAAGTACGGCCAATTTCGAATTGGATTTCTTTGGTATCATCACCGGCTTTATCATTCAGCGGGAATGCATAGCTCAGAGACAATGGGCCGATCATGGTGATCCAAGTAAAGCCTGCGCCCACACTGTAGCGCATATTGTTCATGTCAAAGCCGAAGTTGTCTTTGCAATATGCCTTCGCATCAGTGCCTTTATCACTTACCCCCCCCGATAAATAAAGCGTACCTGTTGGGATATCACATTGTGTATCAAAAACTTGCGCGCCTTCAGCAAACAGTACAGGACGAACTTGGCGTGTCCAATCACCTTTAAACGGCAATGGCAATGCCAATTCAGCGCCAAATTGCACTAAAGCGTTACCGCCCACTTCTTCAGGGTCATAATCTCGCTGATGAGATTCATTATAAGTTACGCCTGGATATTTCGGACCTAAGGTACTGTTGTCATAACCACGCACAGAACCAAAACCGCCGGCATAGAAGTTTTTATAGAATGGCAGGTCATTACCATAGCCCAGCTTCCCATAACCGCGCAGTACAAAATCTTTGCCCAGCGGGAAGAATGCTTGCGCATCATAAGTCAACTTTTGGTATTCAACATCACTGCCCGGCAATGCAATTTCAGCATTCACGCGGTGAGACATACCTGAAGTCGGGAAGATTGGACGGTTTAAAGTATTGTAAGACCAGCCTAAATTCAAATTATAGGTAAGAAAATCACCGCCAAACTCATTGTCAAATGCAGTAAAACCAACGTTATTACGTCCAGCATCCACGCACATCGAATCATAATAACCAACAGGCGGATTAGTCGGTTCAGAAAGATTTGGGTCTTTTTCCTTATCTATCTCCCACTGAGACATCAGTGTATCTGTAGAACAATACTGGCCTTGGCCTTTAGCTTTGCCACCATGCTTAAGTAAATAATCGCGCACATAAGTCGAAACATATGGACCTGTTGTTACTTCAGTCTGGTCAATGTTCAGACCTGCGCTAATGCTTTGGTTTTCATCAATTGGATAGCCAAAGTTAATGCCGCCGCCAAAACTGTCTGTTACATAGTTGTTGACGTTATAGTCGTCAGACAATTTGGTTTTACGGTAATACATATTGTAACCGCGGCGCACGCCATCAATTGTGAAGTACGGATCTGTTACGCTCAAGTTGTAGTAGTCTTGAGTTTCAGAACGCGATAAATCAACCGATACCGAGTTGCCTGTACCCAGGAAGTTTGTTTGGCTTAAACCCGCCTGGAAAGTCACACCGCCGCTTTGCGAGAAACCGACAGCCAACGTACTGGTCCCTGAATGCTGCTCTTCGACATTGACATTCAAGTCAATTTGGTCAGGTGAGTTTGGAATACGCGCAGGCTTGATATCGACCGTTTTGAAGAAACCTGTCCGCTCTAAACGCACTTTTGACAAATCAATTTTTTCATTGCTTGCCAATGCGCCTTCCATTTGACGCATTTCGCGGCGCAGAACTTCATCAGCTGTTTTTGAGTTGCCGGTAAAGTTAATGCGGCGCACAGTCACTTGCTGGCCTGGGTTAATATAATAATTTAAATCAACAACTTTGGTTTCGTTATTGATTTCAGGTACAACATTCACTTCTGCAAAGTAATAGCCTGCGTTGCCGTATTTGCGAAGCATCAGCTGCTTAACACCGTTGACTCTTTCTTGCGAATAAAGATCGCCATCTTTATACAGCTGCAGCGGTTTCAGCTCATCTTGAGTATACAGCGCATCACCCAAGAATTTGGTTTGACCAAATTTAAACTGCTCACCCTCATCCACAGAAACTTCAATGAAGACATGTTTTTTATCTTCACTTAGGTTCAAGCTAGAATTTGTGATATTGAAATTGATATAGCCTTTGTTCAGATACATGGCGCGCAGCGCTTCCAAGCTTGCCGCCATTTTTTCACGCGCATAACGGTCATTGCGCGAAACAACTGAACTCCAGCCGCTTTCTTTTACCGCAAAGGCTTGCTTAATATCGCTGTCTTTAAAAACAGTATTGCCGATAATATTGATATCAAAAACTTTTGCTGCTTTACCTTCGGCAAATTCAATCAGCAGGTCGACACGGTTATTCGGCTTAGGCGTTGTTGTTACTGTCACGTCCGCATCATAACGGCCTTGCTGCATGTACTGCTGCTCAAGCTCAGTTTCCACAGTCTGCAGTGCAGATTGCTTAAGCACCTCACCTTCAGCCAATCCCATTTTTTTCAGGCCTTCTTCAAGCGCCTCTTTAGGAATCAGCTTATTGCCTTTCATTTCAATTTTAGAAATAACTGGGCGTTCGACAACTTTAAAGACTAAAGTGTTGCCGTCTTGAGACGTTTTAATGTCATCGAATAGGCCTGTTGAGTATAGCGCGCGTATAGCGTTGGCAATAACAGGATCATTAACGCGGTCACCGCTGGTTATCGGCAGCATGCCATATACGCTTTCTGGCGTAAGACGGACTAATCCTTCTATTTTTACATCTTGTACAATAAAATCATCTGCCGCATATACTTGTTGTGCTGCTGCCATAGCACTAACCAGTGCCAGAGGCATAAATAAATGTGTGTGCTGCATGCCAGTCTTTTCCGCTGTTAATTTATTCCATCTTCTACGCAGTTTTATAAACGCATAAAATCATTAAAAAGTGCCAGCAGCATCATGCTGCCAAGCAGTACCATACCAATTTTCAGTCCAACCAATTGTATTTGTTCAGAAACAGGTTTACCACGAATTAATTCAACAAAATAGTAAACTAAGTGGCCACCATCCAGCATCGGAATGGGCAGCAAATTAAGAATACCGAGGCTGACACTCATCAGCGCCATAAACGATATAAAGGTTTGCCAGCCCATTTCTGCGCTCTGGCCTGCAACTTTTGCAATCGTAATCGGCCCTGACAGGTTTTCCAAACCGATCAATCCGCGAACCATTTTAACAATCGAATTCAAAATCATACCGGAGATTTGTCCAGTTTTATCGACTGCCATTGTAAAGGCTTCAACAGGTGAATATTGAATGGTCTGTTTATAATCCGCAGGAATGGTGGTTTTGCCCGGGTCACTTTGTACACCCAGCACACCCGTCACTTTGCCCATCTTGTCTTGTTTGCCTTGCGGCATGACTTCAAGATGAACCAATTGGTTATTTCTTAAAACATCAATCTTTAAAAGCTTTTCTGGCGATGCTTGCACAACCTGCACAACATCAAACCACTCATTCATTTTTACGCCGTCAATCGCAATGATTTTATCGCCCGCTTTCATGCCTTGACGGATTGCCGCGCCATCCTCACTTAATTTAGTGACAACAGCCGGCAAATGGGGACGGTACGGAATAAAACCCAATGCTTCTAAAGGTGACTGAGATTGATCTTTTAAGAAATTTTGAATCGGCAAGCTGAAATTTTCAACCTGGCCTGCACGATCCGCTGTGACAGCAATCGCGCCTGTCTCACCAGCACGGTCCACCAAAGCATAATTCAGCTTTTCCCAAGTTGAAACCTGCATGCCGTCGATTGCGGTAATCTTATCGCCCGCATGCATTTGCGCCGCAGCTGCTGGCGTATTGGGCAACACCTTACCTACACGCGTATTAAGCTGCTCCTGCGCTGGAAGCATTAAGATCCAGAACAGAACCACGGCAAACGCCAAATTGATAAGCGGGCCAGCAGCAACAATGGCAATGCGCTTCCATGGATTTTGACGGTTGAACGCATAAGGCAGGTCTTTTTCAGCGACATCCCCCTCACGCTCATCCAGCATCTTCACATAACCGCCTAAAGGCAGCGCAGAGAGCTGATATTGAATCCCTGATTTTTTAGACGTCCATTTCAGCAATGTCGGTCCAAAACCAATGGAATATACTAAAACCTTTACGCCAAGTTTACGCGCGACAAAATAGTGGCCGAACTCATGTATCGCAATGAGCGGCCCCAATAAAAAAATTGCCGCAAGTATAATAAACAAGGCATTCATGGCTTCAGCTTCCTTTATTCATTACAAATTGCTTTGCGAGATCGCGTGCGGTCTGATCAGCCTGCAGGATTACATCCAGACTGCTTGCAGCCGCATTTTCCATATGGTCCAAAGTCCGCTCTACAATTTGCGGAATCTGAGTAAATCCTATCTGATTATTCAAGAAAGCCGCAACTGCTATTTCATTGGCCGCATTTAAAATTGCTGGCGCCAAACCGCCTGCCTGCATCGCTTGACGCGCCAGCTTTAAAGCTGGGAAACGGATGGTATCCGGCTCTTGAAAATTCAAATGCGAATGCGTGAACAAGTCCAAAGGCGGCACATGCGTTTGGATGCGCTCCGGCCATGCCAAAGCATGAGCGATTGGCGTGCACATATCAGGGTTGCCCATTTGCGCCAAAGTTGAACCATCCACATATTGAACCATTGAATGAATGATACTCTGCGGATGGACGACAACTGTTACAAAATGTTCTGAAATTGCAAAAAGATGGCACGCTTCGATTAACTCAAGCCCTTTGTTCATCAAAGTAGCGGAATCAACAGAAATTTTTTGCCCCATCGACCAGTTCGGGTGCTTGCAAGCCTGCGCAGGCGTCACGTTCTGCAATTGTTCCAGCGAATGATTGATAAATGGGCCGCCAGAAGCTGTAAGCAGAATGCGTGACACGCCCATTTTCGGCTGTCCGTTGCGCTCGGCTTGAAAATACCCGGCAGGCAAACATTGGAAAATTGCATTGTGTTCAGAATCAACCGGCAAAAGCGCGGCCTGATGGTCACGCGCCGCCTGCATCATAATGTCGCCAGACATTACCAGCGCTTCTTTATTGGCCAGCAAAACCCGCTTGCCCGCCTTCACCGCAGCCAGTGTCGGCATGAGGCCGGCAGCGCCAACAATGGCAGCCATCACCACATCCACTTGCGGATGTTCAGAGACTGCTATCAACCCGGCTTCATCATGCAGGATTTCGATATCTTGAATATTTTTGCTTATAAGCAGCTGATGCAGCTCATCCACTTTATGTGATGGCACAACAGCGATTTTCGGTCGGTACTGCTTACAAATTTCTGCCAATTCTACAATTCTGCTATGCGCTGTGACTGCAAAAACGGAATACTCTTCAGGGTGCCCATCCAAGATTTTCAAGGTGCTTTGACCAATTGAACCTGTAACACCCAATATGCAAACAGACTGTGACATCTATAAATCTACACCTATAAGTTTTAAAACATACATGCCTGCTGCAAAGATCGGCGCAGCAGCCAGCAATGAATCAATACGGTCAAGCACGCCGCCATGGCCCGGCAGAATTCGGCCTGAATCCTTAATGCCTGCACGGCGCTTGATCATTGATTCGAATAAATCACCCAGAACTGAACTGAATACAGTAACGACTGAAAGAATAAGGAAAAGAATATGTTCTGCTAGGCTTAAATCCAGATACAGAATTTCAACCGCAATAACAATGATCATTGCCGTCGCAACACCGCCATATAAGCCTTCAACCGATTTATTCGGACTGACATCCGGCGCAAGTTTTTTCTTGCCGAATTTGCGGCCCACAAAGTATGCGCCGCTGTCTGCGCCCCACACCAGCAGGAACAAATACATCAGCCGCCACGGCGAGCTTTGCCAAACGGAAAAAATCGCGGTTACCGCGGCAGAAACAAGAACCAAGCCAATCAGCTTTAAAGAATTATTGTACCAGCCGTCATAGTCTGGATAAGACTTCACCCAATAGACACTCAGCATCCAGGTAAAGATTGACGCAATCCAAAGCAGCAGAGCAAAGTCGCTATATTGAAGCGCCAAAGCTGATACAGCAGCGGTAACAATTCCATACCCCCAGGCAATTGGCTTAACAGCTTTTTCTGTTTTTCTTGGCATGAGCTTCAGCCACTCATATCCAGCCACGCCAGCTGCAATGATCATCAGCGTATACATTGGATAATGTGACTGCGCAGCGAACATACAGCTAAGTACGACTGCGACCAAAACCAATGCGGTAATAATCCGCTCTAACATTTATTAATTCTCAAGTTGCTCTTGTTGAATTTGCTCTGATGTTTTACCAAATCGGCGCTCACGTCCAGCAAAAACTGCAAACGCATCGTCTAGTTCTTGAATGGTAAACTCAGGCCATAATGTTTCCGTAAAATACAGTTCAGCATAAGCCGCCTGCCACAACAGAAAATTGGAAAGCCGGAAATCACCGCCTGTACGGATCAGCAGATCCACAGCCGGCAGATCATTTAAGCTGACATATTGTCCAAATAAGTCAACATCAATGTCATCAATATCTATTTTTTTACTTTGCACAGCTGCCGCGATCTGCTTGGCCGCCTGCGCCATGTCCCACATTCCGCCATAACTGATCGCAATCGTTAAGGTCATTTCTGTGTGCTGCGCTGTGCTGTCTTCTGCATGCTGCATCAAACTGCGCAGTTCAGGAGACAAGCGGGAACGGTCGCCGATAAAGCGCAAAGCAATATTGAATTTTTTCATGCGCGGCAGCTGCTCGCGGATGGTTTCTTCAAGCAGCTTCATGAGCAAATCGACTTCAAACTGCGGGCGGTTCCAGTTTTCACTGGAAAAAGCAAAAACAGTCAAAGCTTGAATTTGATGTGAACGGCAATGCTCAACGATTGGGTCTAGGACATTTTTTCCTTCACGGTGTCCATCGCCCTTTTGCATTTGTTTTTTTTTGGCAAAACGATTGTTGCCATCCATGATGATGGCAACATGTTTCGGAAGACGGGAATTTTCTTCAGAAGAGGTCATGCAGAATCAGACCTTCATCAATTCAGCTTCTTTTGCAGCTAAACGCTTATCCACTTCAGCAACAAATTTGTCTGTGATTTTCTGGATGTCATCACCCGCGCGGCGTTCATCATCTTCAGAAATTTCTTTTTCTTTCAACAATGCTTTGATATCGCCTAATACGTCACGGCGGATGTTGCGGATAGCGACTTTGGCATTTTCAGCTTCATTGCGGGCAACTTTCTGCATGTCTTTACGGGTTTCTTCCGTCAAAGCAGCCATTGGCACACGAATCGCATCCGCAGTGATCGGGTTTAAGCCCAAATCAGATTCACGGATGGCTTTATCAATCGCTGCAACCATATTGCGTTCAAAAGGCTGAACCAATAATGTGCGTGAATCTTCAACACCAACGTTTGCCACTTGGTTTAAAGGCACATCAGAACCATAGTAAGGAACCATCACGCCGTTCAGAATTGATGGATGCGCACGGCCAGTACGAACCTTTGCAAAACCATGTTCCAAAGACTCGAGTGATTTATTCATACGGTCTTCAGCGTCTTTTTTAAGATCGTTAATCATGTGATCTTCCTTACTTAATTTTAAAAGGTGTAATTTATAAAATAATTTGCAGTATAAAGCGCTTTCAGGCTCACGTCATTATTTGGTGACGTGAGTTCCCTCTTTTTCACCCATAACCACAGAAAGCAATGAGCCGTTTTTATTCATATCGAATACTTGCAACGGCACATTGTGATCACGGCATAAGCAAATTGCCGTCAAATCCATCACACCTAATTTTTCATCCAGCACTTGATCAAAGGTCAATGTGTCATATTTAACCGCATCATCAAATTTGCTTGGGTCTTTGTTATATACGCCGTCAACTTTAGTCGCTTTGAGAATCAGATCCGCTTCGATCTCGATGCCGCGCAAGCACGCTGCTGTATCAGTCGTAAAGAATGGGTTGCCTGTACCTGCAACAAATACGCACACTTCACCTTGCGTTAAATGGCGGATGGCATCACGGCTAGAGTAAGACTCTACAACAGCGCCAATTGGCAAAGCAGACATTAAACGAGTTTTGATGTTGCGGCGCACCAAAGCATCACGCAGCGCCAAGCCATTCATCACCGTTGCCAGCATGCCCATTTGGTCGCCTGTTACACGGCCAACCAAACCGTCTTGCTGCAATTGGCTGCCGCGGTATAAGTTGCCGCCGCCAACCACGATGCCGACTTGCACGCCTAAACCGACCAAGTGAGCAATAGCCAAAGACATTTGATCGAGCACTTGCGCATCGATACCCATGTCTTTATTGCCGGCAAGCGCTTCACCCGAAAGTTTCAGCAAAATACGTTCATAACGCGGTTTTTTTGAGTCCATCATCTAAAACTCCAATACCTATATCTAAATCTAATCTAAAATTTTATTCGTATGCAGCCATTAAGCAGATTTAACGCGGATCAGCTTCGCAAACAAGTCATACTCGTCCGCATCGGTAATTTCCACTTCAAGCAAATCGCCTGCTTTAATCTGTGACTTGTCGATATCTTCAACAAAAACGTTGCCGTCAATTTCCGGCGCATCTGCATATGAACGCGCAACCGCAACAGGGAATTCTTCTTCAAGATCATCCACCAGCACAGTCATGGTTTGACCGATGCGTTTTCGCAGTTTAGCGGCAGAGATTGCCTGCTGCACTTCCATGAAGCGCTCATAGCGTTCTTGCTTGATCTCTTCCGGCACATGGTCCGGCAAGTCATTGGCTGTTGCGCCTTCTACCGGTGAATAGGTAAAGCAGCCCACGCGGTCCAGCTGCGCTTCTTGCAGCCAATCCAGCAGCATTTGGAAATCTTCTTCAGTCTCACCCGGAAAGCCGACCACAAATGTTGAACGGATGACTAAATCTGGACATTTTTCACGCCATACTTTCAGGCGTTCCAGCGTATTTTCACTATGGGCTGGACGCTTCATCAATTTTAAGATGCGCGGGCTGGCGTGCTGAAAAGGAATATCTAAATACGGCAGAATTTTACCTTGCGCCATCAGGTCAATCACTGCATCCACATGCGGATACGGATAGACATAATGCAAACGCACCCAGATGCCCAGCTGACCTAAAGCCTCACACATATCAAAGAATTTGGTTTTGACCGGCTGGCCGTTCCAGAAGTCCAATTTGTATTTGGTGTCCACGCCATAAGCTGAGGTATCTTGCGAAATCACCAAGACTTCTTTCACGCCCGCTTTTTTCAGCGCTTGCGCTTCATTCAGCACGGAACCGACTGGACGGGACACCAAGTCGCCGCGCATGCTCGGGATAATGCAGAATGTGCAGCGATGGTTGCAGCCTTCTGAGATTTTTAAATAAGCATAATGTTTCGGTGTCAGGCGAATGCCCTGTTCCGGCACTAAATCAATGAATGGATTATGCTTCGGCGGTTCCGGAACGTACTCATGTACAGCTTCCATCACCTCTTGATATGCCGCCGCACCGGTCACTTTTAAGACATTCGGATGCATTTGGCGGATTTTGTCTTCGTCTTTGCCTAAACAGCCGGTGACAATCACACGGCCATTTGCGCTCATGGCTTCGCCAATGGCGTCTAAAGACTCTTGTACTGCAGATTCAATAAAACCACAGGTATTTACAACAACTAAATCTGCCCCATCATAATCTGATGCGACGTCATAACCTTCAGTCTTCAACTGAGTTAAAATTCGTTCGGAATCTACCAATGCCTTAGGACAACCTAAAGAAACAAAACCGACTTTGGGGGATTTCATGAATCTGCGCTCCACTAGAATCCGCGTATTGTATGTCTTTTCGGTCGATAAAAACAGGTAGAATCTTGACTCTTTGCATCACGCACTAAAATAAGGCCATAAATTCTTCAATATAATTCGCATTGCACCAATTTGGTTCATTTTATATTTACAGAAAAAACAGAATCCGCTATACCTTTCAATATAAGTCCACTTTCAGCGCATTTTATTAAATAAGCACCAAAACTTAGAGCTTTTTTATCAAAGTTGGCGTGCATTTTGCATCATATCAGTCCAAATACGTTTATACAGATGCTTTTATGAAGATGCCATTGCGCTATTTTAATACAGGGAACCATCGCTAATGGATCATCCTATAACTATCGATTACCGCCTTTTGGTCGACAATATGACCACTGCTATTTTGCTGGTCGATAGTGATCTGAATATTTTTTACTTAAACTCTGCATGCGAAGCCTTATTTGACATCAGCCTGCTTCGCGCATCCGGCATACCTGTACTGAATCTGCTGCATATGCCGAACGATGAATTCAATACCGAAGAAGCGCTAAAAAACACCCTGCACTCCGGCCAGCACTACACGCGCCGGGAAGCGACCATCAATGTAAACTTTAAAGACATTCACGTTGACTATACTGCATCTCAGCTAAACTCCGGCAAGCCGTATCACCCGCTGCTGCTGATTGAGCTGAACCAAATTGACCGCATGCTGAAAATTTCAAAAGAAGAAAATCTGATTCAGCAGCATCAAGTCGCGCGCCAGCTGATCCGCGGGGTGGCGCATGAAATCAAAAATCCTTTAGGCGGCATCCGCGGCGCAACGCAGCTGCTGGCGCGCAGCTTGAATGACCCGAAATACAGCGAGTTTACCGACATTATCATCAGTGAAGTTGACCGCCTGCGAAATCTTGCAGACACCATGCTGGGTTCACGCCAGCTGCCCAGCTATGCGCCGGTCAATGTGCATGAGCCGCTGGAACGTGTCCGCGCGCTGATTGTCAATCAAACCAAAAAGAAAATTAAGATTACCCGTGACTATGACCTGTCTTTGCCTAACGTCCTTGCAGACCGCGATCAGCTGATTCAAGTCATGCTGAACATCAGCGTCAACGCCATTCAAGCCATGACGGAAAATAAAGAATTTTTCAAAAACCATCAGCCTGAACTGATTTTAAGAACCCGCATTCAGCGCCTCGTCACCATTAATGGCGTGCTGAAGCGCTCTGCTGTGCGCATCGACATTGAAGACAACGGCCCAGGCGTGCCGGAAGACATTCTAGAATCGGTGTTTTATCCGCTGGTCACCGGCCGCGCCAAAGGCACCGGCTTAGGATTGAGCATTGCGCAAAACATTATGCACCAACATAACGGGATGATTGAGTGCCAATCTGTTCCTGGAAAAACAGTATTTAGCTTATATTTACCTTGGGAGTCCGACCATGTCGCGAAATAAAATATGGGTAATTGATGATGACCGCGCCATGCGATGGGTGCTGGAAAAAACATTCAAAGAAGAAGGTTTTGATGTCACCAGTTTTGAGGAAGCCCAATCTGCGCTTGATCAGCTGAGTACAGATGCTCCTGATGTAATTTTGACAGATATCCGC
Organism: Acinetobacter sp.; assembly: GCF_041919735.1. GTDB lineage: Bacteria > Pseudomonadota > Gammaproteobacteria > Pseudomonadales > Moraxellaceae > Acinetobacter. Next base: position 5,590 of record NZ_JAYRTF010000010.1, on the reverse strand, counting down.
ATGCCGGGCATCGACGGCCTGACTTTCTTAAGCAAAGTCAAAGGCAGCTATCCGGATTTGCCTGTGATCATCATGACTGCGCACTCCGATTTAGAGTCGGCCGTATCCAGCTACCAAACCGGCGCATTTGAATATCTGCCTAAGCCTTTTGATATTGATGAAGCCTTAGCCTTGGTCAACCGCGCCATTCTGCATATTGCCAAGCTGCAGCAGCAGGAATCCGCCAAAACCGCACAGCCGATTCAATCGACCGAAATTATTGGCGAATCGCCTGCCATGCAGGAAGTATTCCGCGCCATTGGCCGCCTGTCGCAATCACACATCACGGTGCTGATTAACGGTGAATCCGGCACAGGCAAAGAACTGGTTGCGCATGCCTTGCACCGCCATTCACCGCGCAGCAGCAAGCCGTTTATTGCGCTGAACATGGCAGCCATCCCCAAAGACCTGATTGAAACTGAATTATTCGGCCATGAAAAAGGCGCATTTACCGGCGCCAACACCCAGCGCCAAGGCCGTTTTGAGCAGGCCAACGGCGGCACGCTGTTTTTAGATGAAATCGGCGATATGCCCTTTGAAACCCAAACCCGCTTGCTGCGCGTTTTGGCTGATGGCGAGTTCTACCGGGTTGGCGGGCACATCCCAGTAAAAGTCGATGTGCGTATTGTGGCAGCCACGCATCAAGACTTGGAAAAGCTGGTGCATGAAGGCCGCTTCCGCGAGGACTTATATCACCGCCTGAACGTGATCCGCATTCACATTCCAAAACTGGCGCACCGCAGCGAAGACATCCCTATGCTGGCGCAGCACTTCCTGGCCCGTGCCGGCAAAGAGCTTGGCGTCAGCCCTAAAATCCTGCGTCCAGAAACTCAGGAATATATGCAGAAGCTGCCTTGGCAAGGCAACGTGCGTCAGCTGGAAAACACTTGCCGCTGGCTGACCGTGATGATTACCGGCCGTGAGGTTTATCCTGAAGATCTGCCTTCTGAGTTGAAGCAGATTCCTATTCAGCAAAGCGGCGACGGTGCGCAAGCGCCGCAAAACATTGACCGCATCTCAATTCACCACTGGGATGAAATGCTCGGTCAATGGGCAGTGCAAAAGCTGAAAAATGGCGAAATGAAGATTTTAGACATTGCTACACCGATGTTTGAACGCACATTGATTAACGCCGCCTTGCAGCAAACCCGCGGCCGCAAGCGCCATGCGGCAGAGCTTTTAGGCTGGGGCCGCAATACGCTGACCCGCAAACTGAAAGAACTCGGCATGGACAGCGCTGAAGATGATGTAGAAGAAGAAATCGACGGCTGATTTCAACTTCAATAAAAAAGCCAGTCTATTGACTGGCTTTTTTATGCTTTAAGTTTCGAATCTAAAAGATTAAATACAGCAAACTATCATTATGCTGTAAAGCCCACATAGCGCGAATAGCCCTCACCCCCGAGATCAGACTTGTAAATCATAAACTCAGGATAGCTTGCCGCTGCAAGCTCAGCAAAAATATTGACTTGATCATCATTGGCATGCAAATCATCCACAGTACGGCGCATGCTTTGCTCAAATTCATCAGTGATGTATTCAAAGCCAATATCCATTGCAATAAACAGCACATGCTCACAAGGCTGCACGTACTGCTCTTCTGCCCAGTCAATCACGTGCTGCTGGCAATGCGGGCATTGAATGTTATCTGTTGCTTGTATCTCAAGCTGCACCAATTGATAGGTCATAAAATCACAATCATAAAAAGACGGCTTAGTTTAGCAAAATCCTGCCAATTTTCTTAGCAGTTCCGCACAATTCACCATTCAGCTTAAAACGCTTTTTTTAAATCGTCCTTTTATAAATGCGCTAAAGCAGCCATCTCAAATCCGCAGCTATCTTCTTTTCAGCTATTTGCTATTTATAAAAGGCTTCAACAAAAGACTTCAGCATAAAAAAAAGGAAGCCTTAGCTTCCTTTCCTTGACAGCAGTTCAATACTGCCAATTTATTTTTTGCTTGCCTTATAGGCTGACAACGCAGCCACCGCGACTGCTGAAAGCGCAATGCCCGGTGCGCTGGCAACTAAAATACCAGTTGTGCCCAATCCTAGCGCTAAAATTTTACCCGTCAGCAATGGGCCTGTCATTGCGCCCAAACGGCCCAGAGAAATTGCACTGCCAACACCCGTCACTTTGCCTGCATTTGAATAAAAGATGGGTGAAATGCCGTACAAGATGGATTGACCGCCGGTTGAGAACATCCCGCCAACCACACCAGCCACAATCAGCACAGGGATGGATGAAGTGGTAAACAAGGCAAACAGCGCGATAAACAAACCGGTGTAAATCAGCACAGACATTTGCCACAATTTCAGACGATCCAGCAAATAGCCCAAACCCAAAGTGCCAATCACTGCACCCACTTGGAATACCAGCATGATCATGAACGCTTGCTGTTTTTCCAAACCTTGCTCCATCAGCAAGTTTGGCAGCCAGCTGATTAAAATGTAGTTCACCATCAGCGTAAAGAAGAAGCTCACCCAAAGTGGCAGCGTGTATTTGTAGCGATTTTCAGCAAACAATACTTGCGCCATTGGCGGGACAGCCTCCACTGATGCTGATTCTGCTTTTTCCGTGCGCTTATCTTTCAAGATAATGGCCATGAACGGAATCAACAGCAATGGGGTTAAACCACCAATCAAAAACAGCGTATGCCAAGAAATATCTTTAAAGATGATTGCCAAGCCTGCAACAAAGATTGCACCTACAGGTAAACCGCAGTACATCAAGCTATTCAATCGACCTCGGTTTGCTTCGGTTGCTTCATCGCCTACTACTGAAATCATAGTTGGCATTGCGGCGCCCAAACCCAGACCAGTAAAGAAGCGAGCAATATAAAGCACTTCTACGCTTGGCGCCAAAGCAGTTAAAGACATGAATACGCCAAAGATTGCAATTGAAAGCATCAGTACTTTCTTTTGCCCTAAATAATCTGCTACACGGCCGCCAAAAAATGCGCCGAACAGCATGCCAAATACACCTAGGCTAAATACATAGCCCATTTGAACTTGATCTAATGAAAATGTCGCTGCGATTCCCTTTGCCGCGATTCCAGGCGCTTGAAGATCAAAACCTTCAAAGAATGCGACCCAGAAACACAAAAATACCGTTAAAATTTTTGCATTTTCCCTGTGTGTACTTGTGCCATAATCCAACTCCATCCGTAGTACACAAGCTGCACTGCGCCGCCTGCCCGTGCATTTTGGGATGAATGCCTATGAATAAATACCTCTACAATAGTCGGATTAAAGTGTTTTTTATTTAATAATTTCACTCACTTATAGCCAAAAGGATGCATATCAATACTTATTAGCGCTTAATATCTTAAAATAAATCATAAAATCAATTGCTTATATTTATAAAAGTTTAAAACTATACAGCGATAGCTAAAAACAATTGTTCCTAAATTTTTCAGATAATATTTAAATTATTTTTGAATGAAGATTTGGATATGTAATCCTTTTCATATCCATTACAATCAAACAATTACTTACTAATAAATATTGATAATGAGCTTTACGGTAAAAGATATAGCAAAAAACCTAAGAGACAGTAGAAAACAAGGAACTCCCGTAATAGTCTTTACTGGTGCAGGTTGCTCTAAAAGTGCGGGTATGCCCTTAGCAAATGAATTGATTGCCGAGATTAATAAAAAATTTAAAGGTAATTTCAAAAGTTTAACTGAAGAACAACGTAAAGATTACGGTGTGTGCATGAGTAGGCTCACACCTCATGAGCAAAAAATATTAATTGAGAAACACATTTCTAAAGCAAAGATTAATTGGGCTAATATTGCTTTATCAAGTCTTTTAAAAAATGGCTATCTTGGTAAAGTTTTAACGTTTAACTTTGACAATATCCTTAATCGCGCATGTAGCTTAGATAGTTTTTACCCACCAACTTATGATCTTAAAGTTCTATCAGAAGAATACTTTACTGCTATACCTAATCAATCAATTGTTCACCTTCACGGACAATGGAGTGGTTTTCAACTTGCAAACTCAGATATTGATACAAAGCAACAAGCCGAAAAATTAAAAACTTTCATTAAAAATACTATCAATAATTCTCCTACATTATTTATTGGCTATAGCGGTGGCGCTGATGCTTTCTTTAAATTAGTAGAAGAAAATTTTATTGGTCAACATCGCTTGTTTTGGATTGATTACGCAAAAGAGCCAAACATTAATGTTAAGCAATTTATTGACGTAAATTCTAATCACAGGAATTTCATTGGAGAACAGGATGCTGACAGATTTCTCCTTGAACTTGCTATAGAATTAAATTGCTTTCCGACTGAGTTATTTAAAGATCCTATTAAGCACTTAAAAGGAATCTGTGAGTTAGTTAATCAATTCCCCCTTCCAACCTCAGATACTGAAATTGATATTTTAGAAGACACCAAAAAAACCTTAGCAATAGCAGACGCAAATAAACCTGCGATTACAACTATAAAGCTAGCCGAACTGTTGCATGCTAAAAAGTTTGAAACAATAATTAATCAAGAAAAAAATCTAGATTTAAGTATCAAGCCCATCTCTAAAATTCTGTCATCAGCTTATTTAGGTAAAGCCCTGTTATTTTTAACAAAAGATGATAATCAATTTCACTTCAACTTTGATAAAGCCATAAAACTGGAACCAAATTTTTATCAAGCATATACAAAAGCAGGTACTGTCTGTGCAAAATTTTTCGAAGACACTAAAAAAGGAGAGTATATAGAACTATCAATTATATATTTTCAAAATGTTTTTAGAATAAAACCTGATCTTAATAACCCAGCTATATTAACGGATTACTGTAGTGCAAACGCACTTTACTCACAGTACAAACAAGAGATTGGTATATTTAAAAAAACCGATGATTTATACAAGAACTTATTACAAAAAGAAAATTTAGATGCCAATCTGATAGGTAACTATGGCTTATTTTTATCTGATTATGCTTACTTTACATCAGATATAAATATATACAAAAATGCCATCGCACAATTAAAACTATCTACTGACTTAAACCCTTTAGATGATAATCATTTAAGTAATTATGGTTCAACATTAGGACTATTGGGTCTTCTCACAAAAGATGAATCTATTCTTAAGCAAGCAATTAAATATTTTGAAAAAGCATTAGAAATAAATCCATCTGAATCAAACTACCAACATAACGCAAGCATGATAATGTATAATACTTATACAATAAATAAGGATATCAGTTATCTAGAATCTGCAAAAACCAAAAGTGAAAGCGCACTAGAAAAATTAAAAAATAGGCCCGAATATCTAAGAATGTATGGAATAATTTTATTTGAGTATGGAAAAATAGAAAATCAAGATTCAAAACATCAATTATCTTATGATTACTTAACTAAAGCGGCAGCATTAGATTCAACCAATACATACAACCTAGCTTGTTACTATGCTTATAATAACCCGAATCCTGCTTAAGCCAATGATTCCATAATTTGAATTGTTGGTTTATTTTGATGATTAAGTTGATATGCACATAACGATGCGTAAATCCCACTCAGAAATCCATGAATACTACGAGCTT
>NZ_JAYRTF010000009.1:0-138758 GCF_041919735.1 Acinetobacter sp. | reverse complement strand
GATTTGAAGATTTGAAGATTTGAAGATTTGAAGATTTGAAGATTTGAAGATTTGAAGATTTGAAGATTTGAAGATTTGAAGATTTGAAGATTTGAAGATTTGAAGAAGAATATTCTTTTGAGAAAATTGAACGCATAAAAAAAGAAGATAAAGCCTTATGCCTGATCTTCTTTTTGTCCATACATCCAAGTTGCGGCGATATAAATTGAAAAACCCACAACCATCAACACACTGCTTATTGTCATCTTTATGACCCGATGTTTTTGTTGTGACAATTATGCGAAAGTTTTATGACAGTTATATGACAAAGATGAAACATAAGAAAAAATATAAATATCAATATATATCATAAACTTAATATTTTTAAATATATTTCAGCAGCGTTATTTCACTGTCATATTTCATGAAATATGACAGTTCAGCGTCATATTTGCAGCAATTGCTGCCACATTATCCGCATAACGCTGTTCAGATATTAAACTTTCGCCCAAAGCCTCGGCAAAACGCCCACAACCTTCACGTTTTGCCTTATAATTTAGCCCGCTAGCTATCAGCCCGCTCAAGAGATTTTTGTATGACAACTATTATCAAGCAAGATGACTTGATCACATCGGTTAAAGATGCGCTTCAGTTCATTTCTTACTATCACCCACAAGACTTCATCCAAGCGATGAGCCGTGCGTATGACCGTGAAGAAAACAAAGCGGCTAAAGATGCGATCGCGCAAATCTTAATTAACTCTCGTATGTGCGCAGAAGGACACCGTCCAATCTGCCAAGATACCGGTATCGTAAACGTATTCGTTGAAGTGGGCATGGATGTTAAATTTGATTTAACAATGAGCTTAGACGACGCGATCAACGAAGGTGTACGCCAAGGTTATTTAGAAAACTCGAATATCCTGCGCGCCTCTGTACTTGCAGACCCTGCTTTCGGCCGCAAGAACACCAAAGACAACACTCCTGCGGTGATCTACCACAAGCTTGTTCCAGGCAATAAAGTGGATATCACTGTTGCTGCGAAGGGCGGCGGTTCAGAAAACAAATCTAAACTGGCAATGCTTAACCCATCAGATTCAATCGTGGATTGGGTGCTGAAAACTGTTCCAACTATGGGTGCAGGCTGGTGTCCTCCGGGCATGCTGGGTATCGGTATTGGCGGTACAGCAGAAAAAGCCATGATGCTTGCTAAAGAAGCATTGATGGAAGAACTGGACATGGACGAATTGCTTCGCCGCGGCCCGCAAAGCAAACTTGAAGAGCTTCGTATCGAAATCTTCGAAAAAGTAAATGCTTTGGGTATCGGCGCGCAAGGTCTGGGCGGCTTAACCACTGTTCTTGATATTAAAATCAAAGATTACCCATGCCACGCTGCGGGCAAACCGGTCGGCATGATTCCAAACTGCGCTGCAACTCGCCACGCGCATTTCCAGCTTGACGGTTCAGGTGTTGCGCACATTCAAGCGCCTAAACTTGAAGACTACCCTTCCGTTACTTGGGATTCGTCAACGTCTAAACGCGTTGACCTCGACAACATCACGCAAGAAGAAATGAACTCATGGCAGCCGGGCGATACGCTGCTGCTGAACGGCACAATCTATACTGGCCGTGACGCTGCGCACAAACGCATGGTGGATATGCTGAACAAAGGTGAAGAGCTTCCTGTCGATCTTAAAGGCAAGTTCATTTACTACGTTGGCCCTGTCGATCCTGTCGGTGACGAAGTGGTTGGTCCTGCTGGCCCGACAACTGCAACCCGTATGGATAAATTCACTCGCCAAGTGCTTGAAGCAACTGGTCTTTACGGCATGATCGGTAAAGCGGACCGCGGTCCTGCTGCCGTTGAAGCGATTAAAGACAACAAAGCGACTTACCTCATGGCTGTCGGCGGCGCGGCTTACCTTGTATCGAAAGCGATCCGTGAAGCTGAAGTGGTGGCTTTTGCTGACCTCGGCATGGAAGCAATCTACAAATTTGTCGTGAAAGATATGCCGGTATCTGTGGCTGTAGACGTCAACGGTACGTCTATACATGCGACTGCGCCTAAAATCTGGCAAGCGAAAATTGGTAAAATTCCAGTAGTAGACGCTGCTGCAGGCTAATTGCCAAAAATAAAAAAGCACCTTTCGGGGTGCTTTTTTATGATCTGCATAAACACGCCGCAGATAAAATTAAATGATTGATTTTAATTTTTTACCAAGCCTTACCACGTCAATGGATTCCACAGCTTGAAGGGCTTCACCAATTGCACCTCCGTCGATGGGTCATACTTGCTGCGCTTGATTTTCTGCGCGCTTCTGCGCATTTTGCCATTCTGCTGATTTTCCGAGACAAAGTTATAGCTGGCAGATTTCATTTGCGTGAATGCAATTTCATTTCTGCCGACAGCATCCGGCATCAGCATCAGCGGGCCGGAGACTGCACGGCGGGTTGTTAAGTTTTCTTCGTCATATTTAATAAAATAAGACTGCCCTGCTTCCACATTAAAGTCTAAAAATTTTGGCTTTTGGAAATGGTTGATGCCCAGCGGACGGCTGCTGGACAGGCGGTATTGGCCGGCCGGCAGCTCCACCCAGTAATAATGATTATTCAGCAGGCTTGGAATGCGCTCACTGTTCAGAAATAGGCTGCTGGCCACAATTTCCTGACGGTTCCATTGGCTGTCTGGCCGGTATAAATACACCACGGCCGCCTGATCATGCTGCGGTTTGACCGGCTGAAAATGATTGCCTTGCGTCTGGTTCACCCAGCCGCCAATGGTAAAAGCGCCAACCCGGTACTGCTCTAAAATACCCGGTTCATGCTCAAAATTGACATCTTTCAGCGTCGAAGCCAAATGCGGCTCTTGCTCCAGCGCTGATTTCCCGTGACAGCCGAGCAGCATCATGCTGCTGAGCATTGCAATACATACACCACGCATGATTATCCCTCACTGCGTTTTTTCTTATTTTTCAATCATTGTTTTATTTGAATCTGCTGGCCATCCCAGCCATTTTGCTGAGATTAACATTCAGCTTTCTTTTTGCAAATAAAAAAACGTGCGCAAATCTAAGATTTACGCACGTTTCTGACGAATAACGGCTGACTTAAGCTGACTTGGAATCAACCACCTTTAAATCCGCTTTTGGCGCCGCGTCTTCCTTTTCAGCTTTAGGCTGGCGTTCCGGCTTGAACTCCGGCTTCGCTTCACCATTCACTGCTGCTTCCGTCACCACAACCGTGCCGACATCGGTGCGGCTTGGCAGGTCGTACATAGTTTCCAGCAGTGAATTTTCCAAAATCGTCCGCAAGCCGCGCGCGCCTGTATTTCGTTCCAGGGCTTTTTTCGCCACAGCGCGCAAGGCGTCTTTTTCAAACACCAAATCCACATTTTCCATGCTGAACAGGTATTCGTATTGACGGGTCAAGGCGTTTTTCGGCTCGGTCAGAATCTGCATCAAAGCATCTTCATCCAGCTCATCCAAAGTCGCCACCACCGGCAAACGGCCAATGAATTCTGGAATCAAGCCAAATTTCACCAAATCGGTCGCTTCGACCTGACGGAACAAGTCGGACAATTTTTTAGTTTCATCTTTCTTGCGCACTTCAGCCGTAAAGCCGATACCGCCTTTTTCCTGACGCTGCTGCACGATTTTCTCTAAGCCAGAGAATGCGCCGCCGCAGATGAACAGGATATTGGACGTATCAATTTGAATGAATTCCTGCTGCGGATGCTTGCGCCCGCCTTGCGGAGGAATTGACGCCACAGTCCCTTCAATCATTTTCAGCAAGGCTTGCTGCACGCCTTCGCCCGATACATCACGGGTGATTGACGGGTTTTCTGATTTACGGGTAATTTTGTCAATTTCATCGATATAGATAATGCCTTTTTGGGCTTTTTCTACATCATAGTCCGCTTTTTGCAGCAGCTTCTGCACGATGTTTTCAACATCTTCACCGACATAGCCGGCTTCAGTTAAAGTCGTTGCATCCGCCATAGCAAAAGGCACATCTAAAAGGCGTGCAAGGGTTTGCGCAAGCAGTGTTTTACCCGAACCGGTCGGGCCAACCAGCATGATGTTGCTTTTTGAAATTTCAACGCCATCTTCCGGCTTTTTGCCGCTGGTCGAAACTTTCAAACGCTTGTAATGGTTATACACCGCAACTGAAAGCGTTTTCTTGGCAACATCTTGCCCAATCACATATTGATCCAGCGCTGCGCGGATTTCATGCGGTTTAGGCAATGGGCGTGTCGCCCAGTCGCTGGATTCAACCTGCTGGCTGGTCTGCACCAAATCTAAGCATACGTCCACACATTCATTACAGATGTACGCGTCCTCACCTGCAATCAGTTTCCCGACTTCAGACTGCGTTTTACCGCAAAATGAACAATGCTTTTGTCCTTGAGGATGTTCGGACATATTCACTCCAATATATAAATCTTTAAAACTTATGGACGTTTAGATAACACTTCGTCCACAAGACCGTAATCTTTCGCCTGCTGCGCAGTCATAAAGTTGTCACGGTCAGTATCTTTTGCCACACGTTCAAATTCTTGACCGCTGTGTTCCGCCATCAAACGGTTCAAGCGCTCTTTAATGAACAGAATCTCGCGCGCATGGATTTCAATATCCGATGCCTGGCCGCGGAAACCACCTAAAGGCTGGTGAATCATGACACGGGCATTCTCAAGGCAGTAACGCTTGCCTTTCGCGCCGGCATTCAGCAGGAAAGCGCCCATTGATGCTGCCTGCCCCATGCAGTAGGTTACGACATCCGGCTTAATGAACTGCATGGTATCGTAAATCGCCATGCCTGCAGTCACTGAACCGCCAGGTGAATTGATATATAAATGAATATCTTTATCTGGGTTTTCAGCTTCCAAAAACAGCATTTGCGCAACAATTAAGTTCGCCATGTTGTCTTCAACTTCACCAGTTAAAAAAATGACGCGTTCACGCAAAAGGCGTGAATAAATATCAAAAGAGCGCTCACCGCGAGAAGATTGCTCCACTACCATTGGCACTAGCGCGTTTTCAATTGTTGGAACATACATACGTTTATTTATTCCTAAATTTTTTGTGTCTCAACCCATATTCACAATATGAGGGATATTTGCCGAAATTGCAAAAGATTCCCAATTAAATAGCAGATATTTTTTGCATAAGCTTTGTGAATTCAGGACAACTTATTTGGGGGCGAATGGCGATAAAAAAAGGCGCATTAAGCGCCTTTTTTTTGAAAGCTAGGAATTAGCCTTGTTGACGAGCTTGCTGCTCTTTCAATAAGTCTTCATAGCTGACAGCAGTATCAGTCACTTTCGCAGACGCTAAGATGTGATCTACAACTTGGTCTTCTAAAATTACTGATTCGATTTGAGCGCGCTGCTGTTTATCGTTGTTGAAGTATTCGATCACTTCGTTAGGATCTTCGTAAGAAGAAGCCATGTCTTCGATGTATGCATCAACGCGTGCAGCATCAACTTCAAGTTTAGCGTCAGCTAAAACTTTGCTGACCAATACGCCAAGTTTCACTGATTTTTCAGCTTGCTCTTTGAACAGGTCATCTGGAAGCATGCTTGAGTCAAACGCTTTAGCGCCTTGAGCACCAAACTGCTGAGTGAACTGCTGGATCATTTGCTGACGTTGACGGTCAATTTCTTGAGCAACCATAGCTTCTGGAAGTTCAACTTCGTTTGCCGCTACAAGCGCATCAAAAGTCGCGCCTTTCACTTGGTTGCGCAGGCCGTTTTTCACTTCACGTTCCATGTTTTTGCGAACGTCAGCTTTCAGTTTTTCAATGCCTTCTTCTTCAGTCAGACCAAATACTTTTAAGAATTCAGCGTCAACTTCTGGAAGTTTTTGTTTTTCAACAAGCTTAACAGTGATTTTGAATTGCGCAGCTTTGCCAGCCAAGTTTTCAGCTTGGTAGTCTTCAGGGAAAGTTACATCGATAACTTTCTCTTCGCCTTTCTTCATGCCAACGATGCCGTCTTCGAAGCCAGGAATCATGCGGCCAGAACCCAACACAAGTTTAAAGTCTTCAGCAGCGCCGCCTTCAAACTTCTCGCCGTCAACAGTGCCTTCGAAATCAAAAGTCACTTGCATGTCTTTTTTAGCCATGCCTTTTGTTTCAGCCCAAGAAGCGCGCTGTTTTTGAAGATTTTCAATCATCTTCTCAACATCTTTGTCGTCAACTGAAGTGGCTTTGCGTTCAACTTCCAAGCCTTCGAATTTAACGTCAACTTCTGGATAAACTTCTACAGTTGCTTGGTAAACCAAAGCATCATCTTTCATTTCAGTTTTGTCGATGTTCGGCATGCCAACAGCATTGATTTTTTCTTGCTGGATTGCTTCGAACACAGTGTCACGAATGATATCGTTAACCACTTCTTGATAGATGCCCGCGCCATATTCGCGGCGGACAACATTCACTGGCACTTTGCCTGGACGGAAGCCGTTGATCTTCACAGTTTTGGCAGTGCGTTTCAAACGAGCTTCAAATTGCTCGTTAATACGGCTCGTCGGTACAGATACATTTAAACGACGGGCAACGCCCGAAACCGCTTCAGAAGTTACTTGCATGGCTTCCTCGATATTTTGTTAATAAACAGTTTTAAAAAAAAGTGCCACATTATATGACAACATTTAAAGATATACAAAACACAGCGATTTAACCATCAGTTTTGCAGTTTAAATGACCATCCTGCCTAAAATACGTCCAGCCTTGCTGTTTTTCTAGGGTGAATGGCGGAATCGGTTCATGCGCCCTATTTTTTCAGGCGGCATAGCGGCTTTTATATAGAAGAATTCAGGACCAATTTGTTTACGGTTGATTACATTCAATCCTAGATTTCTCCTAGATCATCATTCCCAATTTAAAAAGAAAAACAATCGAATTATTAGATTTAAAATGTATTTCAAACGTTTAACATCAAATAAGCACCTTTAATGATTGTTTAAACAGTTTGGTTATTAATAATTCATAGACATTTACTATAAAAAAGCAATTCTTAATTCAAATAAGAATTATTATTATTCGCATACACAAAATTTAGGCATCCTTTTGGGTTTACCATGTCATTTATTAAATCACGTAAAAAAATCGTCTCCTCAGCGATTGCTTCTTCGCTTTCAATCGTTGCTGCGAATGCGATGGCAGATAATAAAACGATACAGCTTGAAACAATTCATCAAGAAGTTGCGGCTGAGCAGCAAGGATTCAAAGTTGAAAATTCCGCAAACTCGAAATTTGTCGCTCCGCTCCTCGATACGCCAAAATCTGTTTCTGTGATTTCAAAACAGCTGATTGAAGACACTCAGGTAACAACCTTAAGCGATGCTTTACGCACAGTGCCAGGGATTACTCTAGGCGCTGGTGAAGGCGGCAACCCAAATGGCGACCGTCCCTTCATCCGCGGCTATAACACTGAAAGCTCGATGTATGTAGACGGCGTGCGTAACTCCACTTCACAAAACCGTGAAATGTTTGCGGTTGAACAAGTTGAAGTGACCAAAGGTTCCGCTTCTGCCATGGGCGGTGCAGGTACAACTGGCGGCAGCATCAACATGATTTCGAAAGTTGCGAAAAAAGGCGACTTTTTAGAAGGCTCTGTTGGCGCAGGCACAGACAATTATCAGCGCATCACACTGGACGGCAACAAAAATTTCGGCAATGGCATCGCAGCGCGTGTTGCGGTCATGGGCCATAAAAATGAAAAAGCAGGCCAAGCTGATGGCGCTGAATATGCCCGCGCCGGCATTGCGCCAAGCATTACTTTCGGCTTAGATACCCCGACCCGCGCGACTTTAAGCTATTACTACTTAAAATCTGATGATACCCCAGATTCTGGTGTGCCATACAATAATCCAAATGGATATTCTCAATATTCAGGAAAACCGATTGATGTCAAACAAGGCATTTACTACGGCTGGAAAGACCGTGATTTCCAAAAGCAGGAAAATCAAATCGGCACCATCAAGTTAGAGCATGACCTTACTGACAATCTAACGATTAGCAATACTGCCGTTTATAACAGTTCTAAAAATGATTATCTGTGGACAAACCCAGATGACTCCCAAGGCAACATCTATAAAAGCGGCAATGTATGGGCGCGCGTTAATTCACGTATCGCTGACACAGACACCTTTACTGACCAGCTGGCTCTAACAGGGAAATTCAATACAGGTGCATTAAAACATAGCTTCAACTTAGGCGCTGAGTACTCAGATCAAGAAACAGACCGCACCCAATATATTATTAATGGCGAAAACACAACAGGTTCAATACATAACAAATGCGATCCTATAAAAGATGTTGCGACAGGCTGGTGTACTTCCGTTCAAAACCCTAACCGTGGGCCATGGACAGGCAGTATCAGCACAGATGGTGCAGACCAATACAACACGCAAACCAAATCAACCTCGGTTTATTTCTTAGACAGCATCGAACTTAATCCGCAATGGTTATTAGACCTAGGTGTTCGTTGGGACAAGTTTGATACTGAACAGACCATGACCTATGGCTCAAAAAATGCAGATGTAGCGAATGGTAAATTCAATACTGGTGACAAAGTAAAAACTGAAAGTGATACAGACTTCTTTACCTACCAAACGGGCTTAACATTTAAACCTGTTGAAAATGGCTCAATTTATGCAAGCTATGCAACCTCTGCCAATCCTGTCGGTGTCGATGCCGGTGACGGTTCTGAAGGTATCGGTGCGGCTTACAGCAACCTCGATCCAGAAGAAAGCCAAACTTTTGAGATTGGCACTAAATGGGATCTGCTGAATGACCGTCTAAACCTAACTGCTGCAATTTTCCGTACTGAAAAACAAAATGCGCGTGTTCAGCTTGACCAAAATACCTATGCCAACATAGGTGAAAGCAAAGTTGATGGTTTGGAGCTCGGCTTAACAGGTAAAATTACGGATAAATGGGATATCACAGCGGGATATACATACCTAGACAGCGAATCCACCAAAAATGGTGTCAGCTGCCGCGGTACAAACTGTACAGATCAAACCGTTTATAATGGCAATGCAATGCCAAACGTACCGAAGAACAGCGCAACACTATGGAGCACTTACCAAGTGCTGCCACAGCTGCAAATTGGCGCCGGCGCAGTGGCAATGGACAAAGTCTATGGTGACTTAGCCAATACTAAATATGTACCAGGTTATGTACGCTACGATGCCATGGCGCGCTACAACGTCAACAAAAATGTTGATTTACAGCTTAACGTCAACAACTTGTCTGACAAACGCTACTTCACCAAAGCCTATGCATCTCACTATGCAACCGAAGCCGAAGGCCGCAGCGCAGTATTGTCTTTAAACTTTAAATACTAAGTTTAAAACCCAATGCCATAATTCATTTATGGCATTCATCCTAAATAGCCTCTTCATTAGAGGCTATTTTTGTATATGATCAAACAATAAAGCATGCCATTTTGCAAAAGGTCTTACTGTGATTCACCATATTCCGAACGTATTAAGCAAAGAACAGGTTCAATACTTCCGCCAAGAAATGGACAAGGCGGAATGGGTCGATGGCAAAAAAACCACGGGGTCACTCTCTGCGAATGTAAAGCAAAACCAGCAGCTGGCCGAAGATCATCCCTTGACGCATCATTTAGGCGATATGATTTTGGCCGCCTTGGCGCAAAACCCGCTCTTTACATCAGCAGCGCTGCCCTTAAATATCTTGCCGCCTTATTTTAACCGCTATGAAAATGGCGGAACTTTCGGTTTTCATGTCGACAATGCCATCCGCTGGGTGCCAGGCACCAATCAAAAAATCCGCACCGATCTCTCCTGTACGCTATTCCTCAGTGAACCGGAAGAATACGAAGGCGGCGAATTGGTGGTGGAAGACACTTATGGCTATCATGAAGTTAAACTGCCGGCGGGTGATTTGATTTTATATCCATCCACCAGCGTGCATGAAGTCACACCAGTCACCCAAGGCTGCCGCATAGCCTCGTTTTTCTGGCTGCAAA
Organism: Acinetobacter sp.; assembly: GCF_041919735.1. Lineage (GTDB taxonomy): Bacteria > Pseudomonadota > Gammaproteobacteria > Pseudomonadales > Moraxellaceae > Acinetobacter. Next base: position 128,780 of record NZ_JAYRTF010000009.1, on the reverse strand, counting down.
GCATGATCCGGGAGGATGCTGAGCGTCATATGCTGTTTAATTTGGATCAGAGCATTCAGAACTTGCGCATGCAGCTCGGTGACACACATGCTGAAGTGATAAAACTCACCAGCATGTACCATAACTTATTGCGCAAATGGGCTGAAATTTAAGCTGCAAAAAACAAAATAAAAGGACGCATTAGGCTTGCTATGACTGATCAAAATATTTTGCCCCCATTGACTCAAATTCCTGCCTACTTACAAACCGTGGCGGACTATGAAGCCGAAGCGCAGAAGCACCTTTCGGATATGGTCTGGCAATATCTGCAAGGCGGCGCCATGGATGAGCACAGTGTCCGCAATAATCTGGATCAATTTGCCCAGATTCAGCTCATGCCGCGCATGCTGCGCGACTTGACCCAAGGCAGCACTGAATGCGAAATCTTCGGCCAGCGTTTTGCCCATCCCATTTTTTTAGCGCCGATCGGCCACCAGCAGCAGTATCACCCCGACGGTGAAGCCGCCTGCGCGCTGGCAGCGGAGGTGCTGGGCAGCAATATGGTGCTCAGCACCTTTACCAACACCGACATGCGGACATTAAAGCAGGACAATCCCCGCAAATGGTTTCAGCTGTATTGGCAAGGCTCGCGTGACAAATCTCTAGCGCTGGTCAAATTGGCCGAAGCGCAGCATTTCAAAGCCATTGTGGTGACTGTGGATTCTCCGCATACCGGCATCCGTGACCGTGAGCGCCGGATATTTTTCCATTTGCCTGAAGGCATGCAGCATCCGCATACCCCTGCGCATATCCCCCTGCCGGAATTAAAAGACGGCGATCATCCAGTTTTTCATGGCCTGATGGCCATTGCGCCGACTTGGGAGGATATTGCCTGGCTGGTGCAGCAGACTAAGCTGCCGATTATTCTCAAAGGCATTCTGCATCCGCTGGACGCGCAATTGGCGGTTGAACATGGCGTGCAGGGCATTATTGTGTCCAATCACGGCGGACGGGTTCTAGATACCGGCATCCCGCCTCTGACCGCTCTGCAGCTGATTAAAAAAGCTGTTCCTGCCGATTTCCCTTTACTTTATGACGGCGGCATCCGCCGCGGTTCCGATGTGTTCAAAGCCATCGCTTTAGGCGCATCTGCGGTTTGCATAGGCCGGCCTGCCATTTATGGCTTGGCCTCCGCGGGCGCTTTAGGTGTGGCGCACGTGCTGAAAATCTTAAAGGAAGAATTTGAGATTACCATGGCGCTGATGGGAACGGCCACGCTGAATGACATCACAGAAGAATATATTTTTCACAAATAGGCAATTCAAAGGAAATAATTTTCTTTAGCCATAGCAAGGATGCAAAAATAGGAAATTATTCCCGGAATAAGTACATTAATATTTAGTTATAGATTTGCAAGATCTGCGGTAAAGCTAAAGCACTTAAAAACAACGCCATTTTTTAATGCTTTAGGCTAAGCCCTCCGAATTTAGACTTGTAAATTGATACAATAGACACAATCTATATAGCAGAAGCGTTGCCTTTATCCAAGACTCGAGCGACCGGAACTGCACAAGGAGTTACCTCATGATGTTGGCTGATCCAAGCAAAAAATACCGCCGTATGTACCAGCGTGTCGATTTACCTGACCGCCAATGGCCAAATAACGAAATCAATCAAGCGCCTATTTGGATGAGCACTGACCTACGTGACGGCAACCAAGCGATTTTCGAACCGATGAACATCGAACAAAAATTCAAAATGTTCCAAATGTTGGTGAAAATTGGCTTCAAGCACATCGAAATCGGCTTTCCTTCTGCATCGCAAATCGATTTTGACTTCACCCGCTTATTGATTGAAGGCGGCCACATTCCAGACGACGTGTATATCGAAGTATTGGTGCAGGCGCGTGATCATTTGATTCAGCGCACCTTTGAATCTTTGCAAGGCGCAAAACGCGCAATCGTGCATATCTACAACTCAAACTCTCCGACTTTCCGTCAAAAAGTTTTGAATGTGGATATTGCTGGCGCAAAACAATTGGCGATCAATGCTGCAACCAAAGTGAAAGAATATGCAGCCAAACAGCCTGAGACTGAATTTGTGTTCCAATACAGCCCTGAATGCTTCTCTGCAACAGAGTTGGAAGTGGCGAAAGATGTCTGCGATGCCGTCACTGAAATCTGGGAAGCATCGCCAGAAAACAAAGTGATTTTAAACTTGCCGGCAACCGTTGAAGTGTCTGGCCCGCATATCTATGCCGACCAAATTGAATGGATGCACCGTAACATTCAGCGCCGTGACGGTGTGATTATTTCTGTGCATTGCCACAATGACCGCGGCTGCGGCATTGCAGCCTCAGAATTGGCGATTATGGCCGGCGCTGACCGTGTTGAAGGCTGTGTCTTCGGCAACGGCGAACGTACAGGCAACGTCGATGTGGCAGCGATTGCATTGAACATGTATACCCAAGGCGTTGCGCCAAACTTGGACTTCTCCAACATCAACGAAATTATCGCGACGGTTGAAGAATGCACAGGCTTGCCAGTGCATCCGCGCCATCCGTATGCAGGAGACTTGGTCTTCACTGCGTTCTCGGGTTCGCATCAGGATGCCATTAAAAAAGGCTTCGAGTTCCAAAAGAACGAAGAAATCTGGGATATGCCCTATTTGCCAATCGACCCGAAAGATTTGGGCCGCGACTATGACGCAGTGATCCGCGTGAACTCACAGTCTGGTAAAGGCGGCATTACTTACTTGTTGGAATCAAATTACAACGTCGTCTTGCCGCGCCGCTTGCAAATTGAATTCTCGCAAGTGGTTCAGCAAGTTGCGGATGATGAAGGCGTTGAAGTTTCAGCACAGCAAATTTGGTCATTGTTCAAAGACACGTATGTGGCTGCGAAAGATACTCATTATTCAGCGAAAAACTACAAGTTGCATGATGAAAACGGCAGCCAAGTGATTGAGCTTGAAGTTGAAGTAAATGGTGAAACACAGCGCTTGCGCGGTGAAGGCAACGGCCCGATCTCTGCCATTTTGAATGCTTTGCAATTGCCGATTGACGTCTTGAACTATGAAGAACGCAGCATCAGCTCTGGCGCGCATGCCAAAGCCTTGGCCTTGATCGAGCTTCAAATGAAAGGCACCGGCAAATCAGCATTCGGCGCAGGCGTGCATGACAACATCGTGACCTCTTCAATCGAAGCGATTATCGCCAGCACCAACCGCTTGATTGAACAAGGTGTTTTAAGCACAGAACAAGTCATGGCAGCAGCGGTTTAATTTCAGCCGCCCTGCTGTGATCTGATAAAATCTTATCAGATAAAAAACTTTAGAAAGGATACCCCAAGTGGTATCCTTTTGTTTATTGAACCCAAAGATTTAAGGCGAATATTTCCTGTGTCTTTTCCAGCTGACTCAGTGGGTATAGTTACCCCGCAAAAGTTTTCTTTTGACGAGCCCTTAGCGCTCGAGTGTGACCGAATTCTTCCACGCTTTGAACTGATGGTGGAAACTTACGGCGAACTGAATGCCGATAAGTCCAATGCAATTTTGATTTGCCACGCGCTGTCTGGCCATCATCACGCTGCTGGCTATCATCATGAAGATGATAAAAAACCCGGCTGGTGGGATGCCTGCATTGGCCCCGGCAAAGCGATTGATACCTCTAAATTCTTTGTGGTGGCATTGAACAATATTGGCGGATGCAGCGGCTCGACAGGCCCGACATCGCCCAACCCGGAAAATGACAACCGCCCTTATGGCCCGGACTTTCCATTGGTGACGGTGCGTGACTGGGTGAAAACCCAGACCATGCTGTCTGACCGCATGGGCATTGCGCAGTGGTATGCGGTGATTGGCGGCTCGCTGGGCGGCATGCAGGCGTTGCAATGGTCGGTGGATTATCCTGACCGTCTGAAAAAGTGCGTGATTATTGCCAGCGCGCCAAAATTATCTGCGCAGAATATTGCTTTTAACGAAGTGGCGCGTCAGTCCATTTTGTCGGATCCGGACTTTCATAATGGCCGCTATCTAGAACATGACAGCTACCCAAAACGCGGGCTGATTTTAGCGCGCATGGTCGGCCATATCACCTATCTGTCCGAAGAAGCCATGAAGCAGAAGTTTGGCCGTGACCTCAAATCGGGCAAATTCATGTACGGTTTTGATGTTGAATTCCAAGTCGAAAGCTATTTGCGCTATCAAGGCGAGCAGTTCAGCCGCAACTTTGACGCCAACACCTATTTGATTATGACCAAAGCTTTGGACTACTTTGACCCGTCTCGTGAATACGAGCAGTCATTGAAAAAAGCGATGGAAAATACCAAATGCCAATTCTTAGTCGTTTCATTTACCACTGACTGGCGCTTCAGCCCGCAGCGTTCTGAAGAGATTGTAGACGCTTTGATCAGCAACCATAAACCGGTCAGTTATTTAGACATTGACGCCGAACAGGGACATGACTCGTTCTTATTCCCTATTCCTTTATATGTCAAATCTTTACGTGCATTTTTAGGCGGTGAAGAACACCTCAAAGCGACACCCAAGGAGGCTGTTTAATGCGTATTGATCATCAACTTGCAGAGAAATGGATCAAGCCGGATTCTAAGGTTTTAGACTTGGGCTGCGGTGACGGCGAGCTGCTTGCACATATGAGCAAAAAGCATAACATCCGCGCTTATGGCTTAGAACTCGATCAAGAAAAGATTGCAATTGCGGTCAGCCGCGGGTTAAATATTATTCAGCAGGACTTAAACTTGGGTTTAAGCCGTTTTGCAGACCAGTCCTTTGACTATGTCGTTATGGCACAAGCTTTGCAGGCTGTGGATGCACCCGATGTCCTTTTAAGAGACATGGTGCGTGTGGGGAAACAGGCGATTATTACCTTTCCAAACTTTGCGCATTGGAAGACCCGTTCTTTCTTGGCGCTGAAAGGCATGATGCCTGTTTCAGATGCATTGCCGTATATGTGGTATAACACGCCCAATATTCATTTATGTACATTCCGTGATTTTGAAGCGCTCTGCGCAGAAAACAATATCCGGATTATTAACCGGCTTGCCGTGAATGGGGACCAGCAAGGAAGTTTACTCAGTAAACATGTCCCGAATCTGTTTGGTGAAGTCGCAATTTATCGAGTGAGCGCTATATGAAAAAAATATTATTAGGTACAACATTGCTGGCTGGATTGTTTAGCATCCAAGCGCATGCAGATTATGTTGCTCCGGCGCCATCTGTTGCGAGCCAAGCTGCTCAGTATTCAGTTATGGACATTAACAGCCTGACCAAAGCGGCCAAAGCAGGTCAAGCCGGCGCGCAATTTTACTTAGGCACAAAATATCAATACGGCAAAGACGTTGCCAAAGACGAACGCCAGGCTTTTGCATGGTTTAAAGCTGCCGCTGACCAAGGCCTTTCTGCAGCTCAGCTCAATGTCGGCCGTATGCTGGCAGACGGCATGGGCACGAAAAAAGACGAAGCGCTTGCACGCCAATACTTTGAAAAAGCAGCCAGCCGCGGCGACAACCGCGCGAGCTTCAATTTAGCGATGATGGAAGAGCAGAAGAAAAACTACGTTGGCGCTTATCAGTGGTATGAGCTGTCTACACGTGACGGCATGCTGGACAATAAAGTGATTACGTTATCGGAAGGCAAGAAAACGGCTTTGGCTGCAAACTTAACGCAAGATCAGATCCGTCAAGCGCGTGACCGTGCTGACAAATGGATTCAAGCGCAGTAATGCTGCCTGATTCCAAACAGCGCCTCCGGGCGCTTTTTTATTGGCTGATGTTTTGAAGAGAACGCTATGCGGCAAACTCTTTGCGCCTTTGAATAAAATGCAGGCCGCTGGCTTCCAGCATTGTGGCTGCGTTCAGCACAAAATCATCACTATAGGGTTCAATCAAAGCCGAGATTGTGGCGGCATCTTCAATTTTTGCATGGCGTATCATCATTAGATCCTGTTTTTTCATCTATTTATTGTGTTCTTAATACGGCGCTCGGATGGAGAAATCAAAATGATGAATTCATCCCCCAAATCAAAAATAAGTTAACATACAGCATTCTTTTTATTCAGCATGGGCACAATACAATGGTTTCAACAGATTGGCTATCCCAAGGCACGCTTGTTTTAGCAAGCAATAACAAAGGCAAAATTGCCGAATTTGAAAAAATGTTTGCAGAACTGCAGCTTCCTGTTGAAGTGATTCCTCAAGGCAAACTGAATATTGAAGACGCTATCGAAGACGGTCTGAGCTTTGTAGAAAATGCCATTATTAAAGCCCGCCATGCTTCTAAAATTTCAGGCAAGCCAGCCATTGCTGATGACTCAGGCATTTGTGTGCCGGTATTGGGCGGTGCGCCAGGCATTTATTCTGCACGCTTTGCAGGCGAACATGGCAATGATGCCGCCAATAATGAAAAACTGCTGCACAAACTGAAACCGCTGCGCCAAGAGGGCGAAGCTATTCAAGGTATGTTCGTATGCGTATTGGCTTTGGTGCAGCATGCAGAAGACCCTCTGCCGCAAATTTTCCAAGGCATTTGGCAAGGCGAGATTTTAGAACAAGCTCGCGGCGAAAACGGTTTTGGCTATGATCCGCTGTTTTGGCTACCAGAACTGAATGTCTCCAGCGCAGAATTATCGAAAGAAGAAAAAAACAAAATCAGCCACCGCGGTCAGGCGATGAAACTGTTTAAAGCGAGTTTGGTGAAGTAAGCCCTTTATTTATCCGCTCTCCTTTTAGAAAGCGAGAAAAATTGCATCACAGAGAGCAGTCAAAAAATTAAGCTCCAGTCCGCTTTTTCATTGGGTATTTGACTGCAGCTCTCTCTAACTCTCTCCCAATGGGAGAGAGAACTTTTTGTTTCTTATTATTTTTTATAAGCTCGACATTATAAATGCAGAATAAGTCCATACACTGTTACCACAACACAGCTCATAATCGTCCCTGAAGCGATATAGCGCGCTGAAACGCCTGTGCCTTGATAATGGGTTTCAAGCGCCACAATATTGGCGGCTGGCGGCAAGCAGAATAGCATAAACATCACGCCAATATAGTGATCAATCTGCGGAATCGGAATCAGCCAATAAGTCAGGCTGCAAATCACCGCGCCCACTGTAAGCTTCATGGCAAATATACGGCTGCTGTTGAGCAAATCAATCCACTGCACCTTGGTTTGACGCAGCCACATGCCCAATACGCACATGCCGGTAAAGCTCATTCCCACTTTTGCGATTTGATACAGCACATCCAGCACCTGATGTTCCTGCACATGCTGCAAACCGAGCAGCCGGCACACGCCGGCAATAATCAATGCAGATACAGGCGGCGACATCGCCACTTTTTTGGCAATACTCGGCCATGGCAATTTTTCAGAACTGACTGCCATGACAGCCCACATATTGCCAAAGACCGAACCGCCGACATACAGCGCCACCATCGCTGCACTGATTTCAGGGCCAAACAGGGCCAAGGCGAATGGAAAGCCCAGCCAAGCCAAATTGATATAGCTGACACACAGTGCGCGTAAATTATCTTTCAGAATCCATCGGAATAGATAAAACATGAAGATGGCGACACTGAAGCTGAACAGCATGAGGGCCAAGCTGCCTGCTTGATAGAACACCATGTTGTAAATAATCACGGCAGGAATAAAACAGCGGGCTAACAGACTGGAAAATATGGATTTAAGCGATGAAGTTCCAGAAACCGAGGCTAATCCAAGTCCGCATAAAAATCCAAAAATTGGAAGAAGAAATGCCACTGAATCACCCTCAAAAATTACTGAGTGCATAGTAACACTGAATTTGCCTCATCGTGACGTGTCTTAAAATTGCAATATAGATGTCACATACCTGTCATTCAGAACTGTTGAAATCATCTAAAAATGAAAAGAGGAAGATCTCATGGCAGGACTATCAATTTGGCATGTGCTGATTTTTGCAATTGTGGTGATTTTATTGTTTGGCACATCAAAACTGAAAAACTTAGGCAAAGATGTCGGCGGAGCAGTGAAAGATTTTAAAAAATCTGTCCGTGACGATGAAGCCGAACACGCGGCATTAAAAGAGCCCCGCACCATTGATGCCCAAGTCAAAAGCACTGAAAGCTCAGTAAAAAGCTAAATGTGAGTGAAGTGTCATGCTGAATATTGGAATGACCGAACTGCTGTGCTTTGCCATTATTGCGCTGCTGGTGCTCGGCCCAGAGAAGCTGCCGGAAGGCGCACGGTTCGCAGCCAAATGGTATGGCAAATTCAAGCGCCTCATCAGCAGCGTGCAAACTGAAATTGACCGCGAATTGCGTTTATCCGAATTCCGTGAAGAAGTGCAAAAAGAAATTGAACGCATCACCGAACTGGAGCGGCGCATGCAGCAGCAAATCGATGCTTTGCGCAATCCCTCATCGGAACCGCAGGCCGCTGAAGCGCAGGCTGCGTCAAAGCCAAGCGCAGCTGATCTGCAATCCCTGCATTTTCAGCCGATTGAAGCGCCCGTTAAGCCCTATTCCCGCAGCCATCTGATCCAGCACTGGGATGCTTTATGCCCGGCACCGGAATCCGAAAATTCAACCGTTAAACTGAAGATTGCCGTATGAGTGAATTGCCTGCAGCTGCAGTGAAGACTGAATCTGAACAGCTGGACCAAATGCCCGTGATGCAGCATTTAATCGTTCTGCGTCAGTATCTTTTTAAAATTGTCGGCGTGACCATTGCGCTGTTTTTCTGCCTGCTGCCCTTTCGCAATTATACCTATCAATTGCTTTCTGATCCGTTAAGGCAGCAGCTTCCAGCAACGTCGTCCATGATTGCCACCGATGTGACTGCAACCTTTATGGCGCCATTTAAGCTGAATCTGTTTGTGGCGCTGATGCTGGCCATGCCCTTTATCATTTATCAGCTGTGGTCCTTTGTACGTCCGGCGCTGTACGCCAAAGAGCGCTTTTTAGCCATTCCGCTGCTGGCAGGCAGCATTGCGCTGTTTTATCTGGGCATTGCGTTTGCCTATTTCATTACCCTGCCGGCCATTTTGCATTTCTTCATCAGTGTGTCGCCGGAAACAGTTGCCCCGATGACCGACATCAACAGCTATCTCAGCTTCTGCCTGAAGCTGTTTTTAGTCTTTGGGCTGACCTTTGAAATCCCGATTATCACCCTGATTCTGATCTTAATCGGTGTGGTCAGCACGCAAAGCCTGGTGGAAAAACGGCGCTTTATTGTTGTGGGCTGCTTTTTTGTCTCGATGTTTGTCACCCCGCCGGATGCGCTGTCGATGATTATGCTGGCCGTTCCGATGTGGATGCTGTTCGAGCTGGGCCTGCTGCTGGGGAAATTATTGGAAAAGCGCAAATCCAAAACGGAAGATGCGCCTGCTGAAAGCGCATCGGCTTAAGGCGCATCGGCCTTCAGCTGCCGCTTAAAATCAAATCCATTTCATAAAAGCTCTGAATTTCAGGGCTTTTTTGATGGCGCAATCTTCCTGCCATTGTCTTCAAACTGTCTAAAAAGTGTCAATAATCTGTCATTTGAGCTTCATAGAATCATAGCCGACTTAAAAACAAATACACACGGATTTACTATGACAGCCAATTCGACTCAGCCAAGCCGCCGTGACCTGCTTAAATGGTTTGCAGGCATTCCTTTTTTACCTTTAGGTGCAATGGGCACAGCAGCAGCGTTAGCGGGATGCAATGACAGCAGTGATGATGCGGCCATTCCACCGGTCGTGAAGCCTGCCAATTTAAAGTCAGCCACATTTATTAAAATGGATGCGCCGACAGCAACTGCAGAGCGCGCAAAAACTTCGGTCAGTTCCAAACTTAAAATTGAATGGGATGATTCGACCAGTACAGAGTATCAATTGGGCTATCAAAGCTTCTTTGAAACAGGCAATACAGTGCCGAAATGGGGCGGCGGTGAAATTGTGGCAGGCGGCTATTTTGACGCCAAGGGCCAGCCGATTATGGACACCTCTGTGCCTGCAGCTCCGCGCCAATTCTTTTCAGACTGTCCAGACGGCTCATCTTTAATCCATTTGGCCGATGCCAAAGTGGATGGCGTCAGCAATCCGATCTTCCATGTGGTGCAATTTGAATATGCCTCACAAAACCAGGCGGGCAGCAGCGAATACGGCAACCTCCCATCACCGATTGCAATTTTGACGTTGGATCAAGATCAGAAAACCGGCCATTTAGCGCTGAAAAAATATTACAACGTCGACACCTCCTCCGTGCACGGTTTATGGATTACGTGCGGCGCCAGCATGTCGCCATGGAATACGCATTTATCCAGCGAAGAATACGAGCCTGATGCCTTTGAACAAGGCATTGGCGGGCCAAGCCCCAAAGGCATCGGCAAAAATTTCTTTGGTGATGAAAATGCGGCGAAACCGTATAACTACGGCCATTTGCCTGAAGTGATCGTCAATAAAGACGGCAGCGGCAAGATTATCAAGCACTACTGCCTCGGCCGCATTTCACACGAGCTGGTTCATGTGATGCCGGATAACCGCACAGTGATCATGGGTGACGACTACACCAATGGCGGCTTCTTTATGTTCATTGCGGACAAAGAGAAAGATTTGTCTGCCGGTACGTTATATGCCGCGAAATACACCTCGCTGCTTTCCGAGAACAGCACGGGTCAAATCAAATGGATTGAACTGGGCCATGCAACCAGCAAAGAAATTGAAGATCTGGTAAATATCCAAAATATTCAGCCGAACGACATCATGGAAAGCGTGAATGTCAATCCAAATGATGGGTCATTTACCGAAATTATCTTAGCCAAGAAAAAACTCTGGGTGAAAGTGAAGCCGGGCATGGAAAAAGCGGCAGCTTTCCTTGAAACGCATCGTTATGCCGCGCTGAAAGGCGCAAGCATGGCCTTTACCAAAATGGAAGGCACAACGGTCAACATTAAAGACAAAGTGGCTTATTCAGCATTGGCGAATATTCAGGATTCGATGATTAAGGACAATGCCGCATGGGTTGATGCGCATAACGTTTCTTTCAGCAAAAAAATCACGGCGGGCGGTATTGTCGCGCATGATTTGGCTGCAGCGCAAAGCACAGTTGGCGGCCAGCCCATCATCAGTGATTGGGTGCCGTATCAATCAAAAATGCTGCTGGTCGGTGAAGACATTCCTGCTGACAGCCTAGGAAATACAGCGAATCCAGATAAAATTGCCAGCCCGGACAATTTAAAATTCTCTGAAGCGCTGCGCACGCTGTTTATCGGTGAAGACAGCGGCAACCATCCAAACAACTTCCTTTGGGCCTACGACGTTGACACCGAAGCCGCAGCGCCTGTGCGCTTGCTGTCTACGCCTGCCGGCGCGGAATCCACAGGCTTGCATGCAGTCGATTCGGTGAATGGCTGGACCTATATTATGAGCAACTTCCAGCATGCGGGCGATATGAGCAGCCTGCCTCAGGAATTAAAAGACGCTACTTTGGCCAACTACAACGGCGGCTACAGCGCCAGTGTCGGCTATATCACTGCAGATCCTGTCAGCCCGTCGATCGTGAAGAAATAACAGCTGCTGACGATAGGCCTCTTTAGACCTGATACCCGCCGCAATGGCGGGTATTTTTATTGAATAGCGACATCAACCGCCGTTATTTCATTTTGTGCAGGGCCCTGCTGGGTTTTTTCCTGCCACAGCCAATGCTGATTGTGCATCCGCAAAAAATTGGAACAGCGCGTGCCGTACACAGGACTTTGGATAAAGGTCGATGACAGCAGCTCCTCCATCTGCGCATTGATGCCGGTATTCGGCAGCAGCTCTGGAATCACCTTGCGTTCATCTTCTAAAATATCCCACACCGCATATTCCACATCCGCCTCAGGCACAGCCGCCTGCTGCAGCATCGGCAAAAATTCCTGAGTAAAGCGCTTGCGCAGATGCTTGGTCTTTTCCCAATGTTCAGTCATCAGGCCATTGGACACTACATAAACTCCTTTGGCCAGCACTTGCGGCGCTTCGCCGCGGTTGCTCATGTAGACAGCCTGATGCTGATCGCCCAGAAACAGATTGAAGCCGGCATAGTCACATTGCTTTTTTTCCAGTTCTTGGGCAAAACGGATCGGCGTTTGTGCCGATTCCAAAAAGGCTTGAATTAAATGGCCGCGCGAGGTCGGATACTGCTTTTGATCCTTGCCGTCACGGAAATTGGTAATGATCGCCCAGCGCCCAGCTGCGGTCACGCCCATCCAGGTGCCGCCGGACTGCAAGTCCTGCCCCGCAATAATCGGGCTGTCTGGCCACGGCTTTAAGCCCGCGGTGGGCCGCTGATAAAACTCATCACGGTTTGAAATCAGGCAGAGCGGGGTATCGTCCAGAACTTGCCAAGCAAAAGCCACAATGCACATAAATCTCACTCGATATCTTTACACATTGAATGTACAACATTTTTCATCACATTCAGCTAAAATCTGTGCAAAACATAATGACAAGGAGCAGCAATGCTGACCTACCCGAATATTGACCCTGTCGCGGTATCGCTGGGGCCGCTGCAAGTCCATTGGTATGGATTGATGTATTTATTGGCGTTTTTATTTGCTTGGGGACTGGCAACGCACCGCGCAAAACAGCGGGATGGCTGGAACTCAGAAATGGTCTCAGACCTGATTTTCTATGGCGCGCTGGGGGTGGTGGTCGGCGGCCGGGTCGGCTATGTCTTCTTTTACGGATTTGACCAATTCTTAGCCAACCCGTTGTGGCTGTTCCAAGTCTGGACCGGCGGCATGAGCTTCCATGGCGGTTTTCTCGGTGTGATGATCGCCATGCTGCTGTGGTGCAAAAAATACAAAATGACCTGGTTCCAAACTTTAGACTTTATTGCGCCCTGCGTACCGACAGGCCTGATGTTCGGCCGTATCGGCAACTTTATTGGCGGTGAACTGTATGGCCGCCCCGTCACTGATCCAAACTTTGCGCTAGGCATGATCTTCCCGACCGATCCGCTGCAGCTGGTGCGCCATCCCTCACAGCTTTATCAAGCGCTGTGTGAAGGCTTTATTCTGTTTATCGTGCTGTGGTGGTTCAGTTCCAAGCCGCGTCCACGCTATGCTGTGTCTGCGCTGTTTTTAATCGGCTACGGCATTGCGCGCTTTGTGGTGGAATTCTTCCGCGAACCGGACAATGGCCAGCTGTTTATCGGCTGGATGAGCAAAGGCCAGTTCCTGACTGTGCCGATGATTCTGATTGGCCTATGGATGATCTGGTATGCCTATCAGAAAAAAATCTACGACTGGGGCCCGCTCAAAAACAGCTGAGGCCAATAAACCAAGAATAACTGAGATGAAATTAATGCGGGGCAAATGCCCCGCTTTTTTTGCACTGCATTTTCCCCTGCGTTCTGTGCTACAGTTTTAGCTTTCCCCTTATAGACTGCTAAGCGCATGCTCGAATTTTGGTTCAATCCGCAAATTTCTGTCCTGAAAAAATTTATGATTTTCGCTGTTATTGCTGCCGCGACAGCTGCGCTGTATTGGATGGAACCGCTGAAACTGGATGCCATTTTGATGTTTCTGGGCACCGGCATTATTTTTCTGATCTGCCGCTACTGCAAGATTCATTTCGCTTACAGCAACCCCACTGGGCTGCTGTACCGCCTGCTGACCTGGATTCCGATCGCCTTGCTGCTGGCGCTGATTTTCATGAATATGAAAGAAGGCGAGATTTTAATTCCGGGCGCGCAAGGCATTGGCTTTATGGCGCTGTCGATCTGCATTTTCTCGCCGCTGTCGCTGCTGAATGCGCATCAGCCGAAAAATGACGCCAAGTAATGCTGGATTTTTTCTATTCTGAACGCTTCAGCCGTGAAATCAAACTGATGGTTTCAGCAGCGGCCTGCACGCATTGAGAATCCTGAGTCTAAAAATAACCGCCGGCGGGCGCTATGCGCAAGGTTTTCAACTGCTGCCGCTTGCGCTGCCTCTGCTGGGGCTGGCATGGACCATCTCCGCCTTGCCTGCGCCTCACCTGCCTTATACCGCAATGCAAGCGCTGGGCTTTATGGTGATTGGCTTCATGCTGCCCCTGATTTACAAAAACCGCGCCAAACGCTTTGAATAGCGCGGCGCGGCTGAGTTTTTTCGAGTACAGGCCAATCCTATAATTGAACAGCTTGGATGCTTTACTCGCCTAAGCGGTAATACTCATAGCGCACATTCGGATCTTTATACACGGCGTACGTCCGCTGCTGGAAGTCAGACACCCAATTTGAACCGGTATAGGCCGCAATATGGCCATACACGTGCTTTTGCGTGCGGTTGATAATATAAATATCGCCTTTTTGCGGACGGTCAAAAGCCAAATTAATTTTTTGATAGCCAATTTTGCGCAGCGTGCTGCCCCAGTCTGCTGCAGCCACGGGATGGCCATTCAATTTTGCGCCTGCCGATTCCAAAGCGATGCGCACGCTCTTTGCGCACTTTTGACCGCTGGTTTGCGCAGTAACGCCGCGCAGGCGCTGGGCAAATTTATCAATATCGATACGCTGGCCATTATTGGCGCCAAAGACGCTTTTATGCTTTGAACTGGCCTTTGCATTTGCACTGAACGATTTTTGCGGAGAAGGCGGGCGTTTGCCTTGCTGTGAACGGATCACGATTTCTGCTTTGACTGGGCCATGCGCATTCTGCATGTCCACGCTTTGATCATAAACCATTCTTGCAACAACCTCCTCTGCAATCAAAATTGATCGAGTTTACAAATTTTAACCGTAGAGGATGGTACGCTTAGATGAAAATTATTGCATATAAAAAATGTAATAAAATTTAAAAAACAGATCTTCATACTATTCAAATGATTATTTTTCAGCACTTTTTTATAAAAAATAAACAGCAGCAACTGCATAAATTCAGTGCAGATTTAAAAATTTAAACGGTAATATTCATATTTTAAGCCATCTTCTTTATACACATCGTAACTTTTCTGCTTAAAGTCCGACACCCATTGCGAGCCGCTGAATCCGGCAATATGGCCATACACATGCTTATTGGTGCGCCGGATAATATAAATATCGCCCTCCTGAGGATGATCAAATTCCGGCTGGATCTGCTTAAAGCCGATTTGAGTCAAGGTATCGCCCCAATCCGAAGCGGCAACGGGATGGCTGCCGAAAACAGCGCCCGCGCTTTGTAGCGCCATGCGGATGCTGCGCGCGCAGCGTTTTGAACTGGCCAGCGCCTGAATGCTGTCCAGTTTCTGCACAAATTTATCAATGCTAAAGCCGGAATGATCAGTATTGAAATCGTCAGCTCTGTCCGTATCGGATGCTTCCTCCTCTGCCGGCGTCCAGCGATAGCGTACGGCATGGCCATTCTTGATGTCATGACTGCTGTTCGCCGCATAATTCAGCGCACCATTCGGTCTAAAGCGGTTTTGATTCACACTGGCTGGACTGGACGCAGAAGCGGCATGGTTCAATTCAGTGCGGCTCGAGCTTTCAGAAGCCTTCGGCGGAACTGCATTCGAGGGCTGAACCGCCTGAGGATCGAAACTGGTTCGGCTGGAATACTGCGGCCGGCTGTTTTCCTTGCGGAGAATCACCTGCATGGGCGCTTGATGATCATTTTGATGTATTTCAGTCGGGTGCATATCAACCAGCATACGCGTTCCTCTCAGTCCCTGTAAAGAATCCGCTGCTGAATCTTGGGCAGCAGCGTTTTGACGCATTTGATACTAAAAAGCCAAACTTAAAACTTCTTTATATAAATGTAATTCATTCTTAGCAACTTGATTGCGAAGCGCAATTTTTTGCAGCGCGCTTTTGCTCCGCGCTGGCGCTTTTCCCATCAGTTCAAGAGCCATGCTTACAGCGCAAAGCGGCCATCGCATCTTTGCTCCAATGCGCTGGCGCATCCCGCAATTTGAATCGGCTAAACAGTTTTATCTGCCGCTAAAAACGGCTAAGATGTGCGGTCAGCAAAACCAATTTTTATGAGAGTGATATGCGCCAATATTTAGACCTTTTACAGCACATTCTTGATCACGGCGGCGATAAAGGCGACCGTACCGGTACAGGAACCCGCTCTGTATTTGGTCATCAAATGCGCTTTGACCTTTCTCAAGGTTTCCCCCTGCTGACCACGAAAAAAGTTCACTTCCGCTCCATTGTGATTGAACTGCTGTGGTTTCTAAAAGGCGATACCAATGTTCAGTATCTGCAGGACAATAAAGTCAGCATTTGGGATGAATGGTCTACCGCAGAGCAAACTGCGCGCTTTGGCCGTCCAGAAGGCGAACTTGGCCCAGTTTACGGCCATCAATGGCGCAACTTCGGCGCAACCAAAAATGCTGACGACACCTACCAGCAGGACGGTTTTGACCAGATTGCCTGGCTAATCAATGAAATCAAAACCAATCCCAATTCACGCCGCCTGATTGTTTCCGGCTGGAATCCAAATGAAGCCGGCAATGTCGCGCTGCCGCCGTGCCATACCCTGTTCCAATTCTTTGTCCAAGACGGAAAACTGTCCTGCCAGCTGTATCAGCGCAGCGCGGACGTGTTCCTTGGCGTGCCGTTCAACATTGCCAGCTATGCGCTGCTGACCCATATGATTGCGCAGGTCTGCGGCCTCGGCGTAGGCGATTTTGTCTGGACTGGCGGCGATACGCACTTATATATCAACCATTTTGAACAAGCCAAACTGCAGCTCAGCCGTGAGCCGATGGCGCTGTGCCAATTGAAGCTCAATCCAGGCATTACAGACCTGTTTGATTTCAAGTTTGAAGATATTGAAATCACCGGCTATGAATCCCATCCCGGCATTAAAGCGCCGGTCGCGGTTTAAACTGATCCTGCACCCTCTCCTCTGCACGCTTTAAGCCTTGCCTTAAAGCTCAGTGCAAGAGAAGATCAGGGAAGCAGCTTGAAGCGCTTTCTGGCCAATGAGCGTTCTGACCCGATTAAGGCACAGGACGTTTAAATACAATTTTCATCCCGCTCTTGCTTTAAAAACAAACCCAGCCCCGCTTTTTCAAGCTGAGGGACATGGCGCTGCAAGAGCGGGATTCAAAAGACAAGGGACGGTAAAATGTCATTTCAAAATTTAGAAGTCGTTCATGTGGTCGCAATGGATCAGCAGCGCTGCATCGGCAAAGGCAACGCCCTGCCTTGGCATATTTCCGCTGACCTGAAGCACTTTAAAGAGATCACCCAAGGCGGTGTTGTCGTTATGGGCCGCAAGACTTTAGAATCAATGGGGCGCACTCTGCCTAAACGCGTCAATTGGGTGATTACCCGCGACGCCAGCTGGAATTATGAAGGAGCCAAAGTGGCGCACAGCATCGACGACGCCTTGGCTCAAGCGGCAGCCGATGTTCAGGCCTCTGAAAAGCCAAACAGTATTTTTATTATTGGCGGCGGCGAAATTTTCAAGCAAACAATGGACATTGCAGACCGCTTGGAACTGACCCATGTTGAGCTGGATGTCCAAGGCGATGCGCACTATCCGGCCATTCCGGCTGAATTCACTAAAGCAGCCTCAGAGCAACATATTGACGACAAAACAGGGATTGCTTTTGAGTTTGCAACCTACCGAAAATAAAGAAAATATCGACATAAAAGAATAATGATGCTGCAGCAGGACACACGGCAAATGATCAAAACAATCGGGCTGAACATGCTGCATGGCGCATTCAGCTTATTTGTCATTTGCTCATCCATTTGGCTCTGCATGGCGCTGTGGATTCAAGAGCCGGTCAGCTGGCTCTGGAGCCGGATCCTGATCGGCGCATGGGCCGCGTTTGCCCTCAGTATTTTAGGCATTTATGCATCTCGGCATTTTTTCAGCCGCAAAAAAGACATCATCATCTATATCTTAGGCTTTCTCTGCAGCCTGTTTTGGTATTTTGGGCTGCCCGCCAAACAAGACCGTGAATGGGCGCCTGAAGTATCCCGAATGCTGCATTATGAACAGCGCGGCGACATCATCACGCTGCATAATATCCGCAACTTTGACTGGCATGCCGACGGCACTTATACCAAGCGCTGGGAAACCCGCCAATTTGACCTGAATCAAATCACCGGGGTCAATATCATCACGTCCTATTGGATGGGGCCTAAAATTGCCCATACCCTGGTAAGTTTTGATTTTGCCCACAGCCGGCCGCTGACTTTTTCTATTGAAATCCGCAAAGAAAAAAATGAAGAATTTTCAGCCATTGGCGGTTTTTTCCGCAAATATGAGCTCAGCTTAGTGGCTGCTGATGAAAAGGACATTGTCTATACCCGCAGCAATGTGCGCGGAGAACAGGTTTATTTTTTCCCAGTGAATATGCCGCCATCTGAACGCAAGGAACTGTTCAAAGAATATTTGCATAAAGCCGATGATCTGGCCGCCCATCCGAAATGGTACAACACGCTGACCAGCAACTGCACAACGCTGGTTTTTGATATGGTGCAGGCCGTTTCACCGCAGAAACTGCCGATGGATTACCGCTTATTCGCTTCCGGCTATCTGCCGAATTATCTGTATGATTTGCACGCCATTTCACAGCAATGGAATATGCAGGCCTGGTATCAGCGCGCGCATATCAATCCGCGCGTCAGCGGCTTCAAGCAGATCAGCAGCGCAGATTTTTCACGGCTTGCCCGCAAAGGGCTGCCTGCACCTGGACAATAAATACACCTGAATAATACTGCGTCTGGATAATCAAAGTACGCCTGCATTCAGCCGGAAGCATCAATGCCTTGATTGCTTGAACTGCCCATTTTTAGCAGGCCGATTTTTATAAGTTCAATTCTGCAAAAACCCAGGCATTAAAATAAAGATACAAATACGGCTGGTGATTTGGCTAAATATTTGTTTATATAAACGATACTTACTGAGAACAAGAGAATCCGACCATGCTTAAAAAGCTGCTTTTAGCTGCGGCACTTGGTTCTGCTGTCATCATCAGCGGATGTGAAAGTGTTCAAACGGTGCAACGCGTCAGCGACAATTTACAGCTGCTGCAAAATAAAACCTGGATTGCCACCCAGATCGGCAATACCGAAATTCAAACCTCGCCTTCCAGCCGGAATATTCCCAGCATCCAATTTGATGAAGCCACCAAGCGCGTATCCGGTTCTGACGGCTGCAACCGCCTGACTGGCGCCTATGCTGCCGGCAACGATACGCTGAATATGAGCCAGCTGGCCAGCACCCGCATGGCGTGCCTGAATAACGGCGATCTTGCGCAAAAGTACAATGAAGCGCTGTCCAAGGTCACACATTATCAAGTGTTCGGCAAAACACTGAAACTGATGGACCGCCACGGCAACCTGCTGATTCAATATGAAAGCGCAGTACAGCCGCGCTGATCATTCACAAAGCCTGCATCCATGCAGGCTTTGCTTTTTCCGGCATCCCAGCATTGCAGCTGGCAGAAATGCCCCGATATATTTCTCATAAATAAAAAATAGGAAGAAAAATTATGCAACATGCATTATTCGGCGGCGGCTGCTTCTGGTGCACAGAAGCTGTTTTCTTACAATTAAAAGGCGTCAGCGCAGTCACTAGCGGCTATGCCGGCGGGCATGTGCAGCAGCCGAGCTATGAGCAAATCTGCAATGGCGATACGCAGCATGCCGAAGTGATTTTAGTGCAGTATGATGAAACGCAGATCAGCTTCGCGCAACTGCTGGATGTATTCTTTGCAACCCATGATCCCACCACGCTCAACCGCCAAGGCAATGATGTCGGCACGCAGTACCGCTCGGTGATTTATTATTTTAATGACACGCAGCAGCAGCAGGCGGAACAGGCCATTGACGCGCTCAAAGCGGAAGGCCTGAAGATTGTGACCGAACTCAGTCCGGCGCCGATTTTCTATCCCGCCGAAGACTATCATCAGAATTTCTTTGCCCGCAATCCATCACAAGGCTACTGCAATTTTGCCATTCCGCCCAAATTGATGAAGCTGCACAGCAAATTCCAAGACTTGCTGAAAGATTAACGCCTTCCCGGCTGAAATGGCGAAGCGCAGCCGCCGCTGCGCAAATCTCCAGTCAGAAAGCAAAAAAAGTGGCCGAAAGGGCCACTTTTTTATCCGCATCAAACTGATGCTTTAATCTCATCAACTGTCTGTCAATTGTCTGTTGCAAAGGCAATATCACTGAGTCCGGCTTCGCTCGCGCGTGACATCACTTGCGCTACAGTATCATAGCGTGATTCTTTGTCTGCTTTTAAAATCACTGTGGGCTGGCGCGGCGCTTTGCCTGCTTCAGCAAAGCGCTTTTCCAGCTCTTGCAGCGTAATCACTTGGTCATCCCAAGCAACGTCGCCATTGGCATTAATGCTGACCTGCACCTTTTGCGGCGGCAAATCAACAATATCCGCAGTGGTTTTCGGCAAGGTTAATGGAATTGATGGGTTGGCAACGGTCGCTGTCACCAAAAAGATGATCATCAATACCAGCATAATATCAATGAGCGGAATGAGGTTCATCTCAGTCATGCCCGAATCGTTATCTTCACCCAATTGAAAAGCCATTAAGCTTGACCTCCAACTAAACTTTCCTGCGCTGTTTTCACTTCAGCTTTTTTTGCAGAGTCTTGCTGTAGCATAGTATCGATGAGTAGACCATGCGCCTGATCTTGCAACTCATTGCTTAGGGTGCGGTTAAAACGCACGGCAATGTTGTAAGCCAATACCGCTGGAATCGCCACAGCCAAACCTAAGCCCGTCATAATCAGCGCTTCGCCGACCGGTGTCGCCACTTGCGCAAGGCCTGCCTGCCCGCTTTTGCCGACAGCAACCAAGGCATGGAAGATGCCCCATACGGTGCCGAACAAACCGACAAATGGCGCAAGAGAAGCGATTGTGCCTAAAACAGAGACACCCTTTTCCGCATTGGCTTTTTCCGCCGAAATTTGACGCAGCAGCGCCTGTTCAGCAACCGCTTTGCGCTGTTCAAAGCTCAGCGGCGCACATTTCGCTTTCAATGCGCTTAATGCATCGGACAAGCGCTGATAAGCCGCTTGCTTCAATTGGCGTGTGCCCATAATGCGCAAGGCAAAAATAGTCCACGTTGCAATCGACATGGCCAGCAGCACAAAATACAGTGTTTTGCTGACTGCATCGGCATGCTGCCAATAAACTGAAAAGTTCATACTCGAACTCCTAAAGGGTTAGCCGGTTATTTAAGCTGAAAATCGAATGGCGCTTCCACATTGACTAGCGGATAAGCCACTCCATTTTCGACATATTTAGTCAATGCGCCACTGCGTTTTATAGAATATGCGACTTTGCGCTCTACCGCAGGGCTGCAATTGGAATTTTTGACCGAAGTCGAAGTAATTTTGCCGTTTACATCGGCGCCAATCACCACCACCAATGAACAAGATGCTTTCAGCTCGCCTCGCGCAAAGCGGATCTGCGGTTTTTGCTGCCAAGAAACCCCGCCGCCCAAAGAAGGGCTCTTCGGGCCTGGAGGCGCTGCGGGCTGGGCTGGCGGCTCTGCAGGCTTAACCGCAGGCGCCGGTTCTGGCGCTGGACGGCGCGTTTCAGAAATAGCCGAGGAGACAATCGGGCTAGTCTTAGGCGCCTCTGCCGGTTTAGCTGCCGGTTTCGGTTTTTCCGCTTTCTTCACCTGCTCGACTTTTTCCACTTTTTTAGGCGGCGGCGGCAAAGGCTTGTCGACAATTTTCACTTCTTTCGGTTTAGGCGGTTCTTTTTTAGGTTCTGGCTTTGGTTTTGGCGGCAAAGGCTTTGGCGCTTCCTCCAATTTGACAAAGCGGACCTGAATCGGTTTTTTTTCTACAGGCTTGAGTTCAGGAGTCTTCATTTGACCAACGGCCCACAGCACACCGGCATGCCCAATCACGACCGCTGCCAGCGCAGTGATCACTTTCTTTTTCATTGGATTTGGAGCAGGCATCATGGGGGCAGAAGATTGACTCATTAAAATCAGTTACCTTGAAGAAGCAATTGCGCTGCAAATTGAAAAATTCAACCAGCATTTAGATTTGCAATCAAGCGCATCGTTTAACGCAATAAAGTGGCTCAATGATAAATGAGAAGTGTTTTCATTTGCAACTATTAATTTGGCTATTTTTATGGCTTTTTCAAATGCAGCGCGCAAAAATAAAAAGGCATACTTTGAGTATGCCTTTTTCATTCAAAATTCAAAATGCTTACTGGAACACCACGGTTTTATTGCCATCGACAATAATGCGGTCTTCCAAGTGCCATTTCACTGCACGCGCCAGCACATTGCGCTCGACGTCCTGGCCCAGTTCACGCAGCTGCTCAACGGTAAAGTCATGGCTGACGCGCTCGACATCCTGCTCAATGATCGGGCCTTGGTCCAAATCGGCAGTCACATAGTGCGCAGTTGCGCCAATCAGCTTCACGCCTTTCTCATGCGCCTGCTTATATGGGTTTGCGCCCACAAAGGCCGGCAGGAAGGAATGGTGAATATTGATAATTTTCATTTCCCATTTCTTCACAAATTCTTCGTCCAGAATCTGCATGTAGCGGGCCAGCACCAGCAAGTCATTGCCTTGCATCAATTCATCAATTTTTGCATAGGCTTCACGCTTGTTTTCTTTATTCACCGGTACGACTTCAAACGGAATGCCGAAGTTTTCGACCGATTCACGCAAATCGTCATGGTTGGACACCACTTTGGTGATTTCACATGGCAAGCCGCCGCGTGAATGGCGCCATAAAAGCTCCAGCAGCGCATGATCGACTTTCGAGACCAAAATTCCGACTTTTTTCACATCGCTGACCAAAGCCAAACGCCAGTGCATGCTGTAACGGGCAGCCACGTTATTTTCAAAAGTCTGCAGCAAATTTTCTTTACGGCTTTGCAGACTGTCCAATTCAAATTCAACACGCATGAAATAGCGCCCGCCTTGAGCTTCAGTCGCGTATTGATCAAGTGCGGTAATATTTGCTCCATGATGATACAAAAAGCTCGATACAGCCTGCACAATACCCGGCTTATCTTCGCAGGTAATGAGCAAGCGTGCAGTATTTGCAGTCGACATATTCATTTTGATGTGTATCGCTAAATCTAATTAATTAAAAACAAGCCGAGTATTCTAACGCGTTTTACCCCCAGACTAAATAGCCCGGGCAAAACATTCATCAGCGCCCTGCCTGGCTGGCCTTAGAGCGCTAAAAAACGGCGCCGCCCAATAAAAAGCCGCTCCCTGAGAGCGGTTTTTTTGATGATTCTGCGCACGCCGGGAATGGGCTGAAGCTATTCACTATCCGCCGCTTTATGCGAGGATAAGCTGGCGAACAGCTCGGATTCGCCCATGGTTTCCAGCAGATGCTCATAGGTTTGACGGCTTTCACCGCGCAAATACGCGCCTTCCAGGAAAACCATTTGGCGCAGCGCCTGCCATACCCAGCGTTCTTCCAGATGGTTGGAATCGGTAATATGGCCAGACATGTACAGGAAATTGGTCCAGTTGGTCAGCACGATCCACAGGTTAATGATCAAGGCTTCAATTTCCGAATTGGTCATTTCCATTAGGCCGGCATCCACAAAGGCGCGGTAAATTTTTTGCCCCTGCTGCATCACCTGACCGGCAAAACGCGGATACATTTTGCGGAAATCAATATTGTTTTCCACCAGATGATAGACATCGCGGTGCAGGAAGCGGTAAGCCCACAGCTGGCTGCTCAGCACTTGGAAATAACGGATTTTATCATTGGCATCCAGCTGGCGGTCATCCGGCAGTGCGAGCATTTCCAATGTTTCCTTTTGGTACTGCTCCATCAGCTTTTTGATGATTTCGCTCTTGTTGCGGAAATGATAATACAGATTTCCAGGGCTCATCCCCAATTCGGCGGCAATATGATTGGTCGTAACAGAACGTTCTCCACGCTCATTAAACAGCTGCAGGCTGAGCTGCAAAATGCGTTCTTTTGTTTTCAGCGTCTTCGTTTGGGACATTCTAAAATAACCATGAGTTCAATGAGTTAAATGACTAACACATAAAGTGGCTTGACTAATTAGAGCATTTACTCTAAAAATTACTTAATCGCTTATTCAAAATATGGCAGCGCGGCATGAACAGTCAAACAAAAACAACAGCTATGACACCACATTCATTTGAAATTCAGCACTTGAGTGAAGTGCTCGAACAGCAAAAATACGCTTATTTGCGCTACCCTTTGCCAACGGCAAAAGAGCGCATTGACCGCTTGGCGCGGCTTAAGCGTATCTTAGTTAAGTACCAAGATCAATTTGCCGACGCAATTAATCAAGATTACGGCAACCGTTCCGTCAGCGAAACCAAAATTGGCGAACTGCTGACCTGTTTGGAACACATTAAGTATTATAGCAAGCATTTAAGCGGATGGATGAAACCATCAAAGCGCCACGTCGGCATTATTCACCAGCCGGCGAAAGCTTGGGTGCAATATCAGCCTTTAGGCGTTGTCGGCATTATTGCGCCGTGGAACTATCCTTTATTGCTGTCGATTGGCCCGCTGATTTGCGCGCTGGCCGCCGGCAACCACGCCATGATCAAAATTTCCAGCTCATCGGCGGCTTTTGGCGCAGTGCTGGAAAAAGCCCTGGCTGAAGCTTTCCCGCAGGAACTGGTTGCGGTTGTGAATGGCGGCGGCGCGATTTCGGACGCTTTCAGCCATTTGCCTTTCGATAAGATGATTTTCACCGGCTCGACCAATGTCGGCAAAACCGTGATGGCGGCTGCCTCTGAAAATCTCGTGCCGGTTATTCTGGAGCTGGGCGGCAAGTCCCCGGTGCTGGTGCATCCGTCTATCGATTTGCAGGATGTCGCAGAACGCCTGGCAGTCGGGAAATTATGGAATGCCGGCCAAACCTGCGTTGCTCCGGACTATTTATTCCTGCCGCGCGGCGCAACTGCAGAATTTATCGACCGCTTTAAGGCCTGCGCAGAAAGCATGTATCCGCGTTTTGCTGACAATCAGGATTACACCTCGATTATCAATGACAAGCAGTACAAGCGCCTGCAGGGCTATTTGGAAGATGCCCGCGATCAGGGCGCGCAGATCATTGAAATCAACCCGCAGCAAGAAGATGTCGCCGCTGTGCGCAAAATTGCGCCAACCCTGCTGACCGGCGTCACGCCAGACATGCAGATTATGCAGCATGAGATCTTCGGGCCGATCCTTCCAATCATGGAATATGATCAAATTGACGATGTTATTGAGTTTATTAATAGCCGTCCGCGCCCACTTGCATTATACTATTTCGACTTTGATCAGGCGCGTGCCGACTATGTCGCACAGCGTACCCATTCAGGGCATTTCGGACAGAATACTGTACTTACCCATGTTGCACAGGATGACTTGCCATTTGGCGGCGTCGGCGCATCTGGGATGGGGAAATATCATGGTCCCGAAGGTTTCTTCAGTTTGTCGCATGAACGTTCAGTAATGTCGAATCCAAAGCTGTACAGCTTGAAATTCATTCTGCCGCCGTTCAATAAGCCGATTCACAAACTGATTTCGAAGACTCTTCTTCGATAAATGATCAAGGCATGAGCGGTCACACCAGTTGATGCTCCGTTTTCGATTAAATCGCTTGTCTTTTAAGCGTATTTTTGATATAAAACGCCCCTTGAATGAATTCATCCGTTTATTTTGACTGGCCATACAGATTTGCTGTTGGCTAAATCAATGGAGTTACACCATGTCTAAGGTTTGCCAAGTTACCGGCAAGCGTCCAGTCGTTGGTAACAACGTCTCACACGCCAACAACAAAACTAAGCGCCGGTTCGAGCCGAACCTGCACCACCACCGTTTCTGGTTAGAAAGCGAAAAACGTTTCGTACGTCTTCGTTTAACCACTAAAGGTATGCGTATCATCGACAAATTGGGCATTGAAAAGGTTGTTGCTGACCTTCGTGCTCAAGGTCAAAAGATCTAAGGAGTCTGAACCATGCGTGATAAAATTCGCCTAGTTTCTTCTGCTGGTACAGGTTATTTCTATACCACTACTAAGAACAAACGTACTATGCCGGAAAAAATGGAAATCAAAAAATTTGATCCAAAAATCCGTCAACACGTAATTTTCAAAGAAGCTAAAATCAAATAATTTTAGCTTTTTGAGAAAAAACGGCCCAACCAGGCCGTTTTTTTTTGCATTTTTTTTACTCTGCTTGCTACACTTTCTTCATATTTTTGGCATTTTTTGTGCTTATTTTCATTCCCCTTAACTTTGGCTTAAGGAGTTCTTAGTGCCCCATGATGTAGAACTCATCATATTGCTGGCTGTCGGTTTTGGCTTAGCTTTAATTTTTGGCTATGTAGCGGCCCGTTTGCGCCTTCCGCCGCTGATTGGCTATTTAGTTGCCGGCATCATTATCAGCCCCAACACCCCTGGCATCGTTGGGGATATCCACCTTGCCAACCAGCTGGCCGAACTGGGCGTCATGTTTCTGATGTTCGGCGTCGGCATGCATTTCTCCCTGAATGACTTAATGCAGGTACGGCGCATCGCCTTGCCGGGCGCAATTCTGCAAATTGCTGTTGCAACCCTGCTGGGCATGGGCGTCTCCATGATGTGGGGCTGGAATTTTGGTTCTGCCTTAGTCTTTGGCCTGAGCCTGTCTTGCGCCAGTACGGTAGTGCTGCTGAAAGCCTTAGGTGACCGCGGCCTGCTGAACTCCGTCAACGGTAAAATTGCCGTCGGCTGGCTGCTGGTCGAAGACCTGGTCATGGTTTTGGCCTTGGTGCTGCTGCCGGCAACAGCGGTGCTGCTGGGCGGGCAAGCTTTGGCAGGCAGCGCGGATGAAAATATTTGGCTGATGCTGGGCATCACCCTGCTGAAAGTCGCCGGCTTTATCGCCTTTATGCTGATTATCGGCAAGCGCCTTGTGCCGATGATCATGCAGATTGTGGCGCGCTTAGGTTCACGCGAACTGTTTACGCTGACTGTTGTTGCCGCGGCAGTATCCATCGCTTTTGGTGCCTACAAGTTTTTTGGCGTCTCGATGGCCTTGGGCGCATTCTTTGCCGGCATGGTGGTGAAAGAGTCTGACTTCAGCCACCGCGCGGAAGAAGAAACCCTGCCGCTGCGTGAAATTTTCGCCATTTTGTTCTTTGTTTCTGTCGGCATGCTGTTTGATCCGCGCATTATCATTGAGCAGCCGCTGCATGTATTGGCGGTAATCGCCATCATTATGATCGGCAAAACCATTGCCGCCATGGCGCTGGTGCTGTTTTTCCGCTATCCCATCAATACCGCGCTGACAGTCGGCGCCAGCCTGGCGCAGATTGGCGAGTTCTCGTTCATTTTAGCAGCGCTGGGCGTTTCGCTGAATTTGCTGTCAATGGAAGGACAGAACCTTATTTTAGCCGGCGCGCTGATTTCCATTACCCTGAACTCTTTTGTCTTTTCTGCCGTGGAGCCGATTCAAAACTGGATCCGTGAACGCTCGAATTTGGCCCGTTTGCTGGAGCGCAGCGCTGACCCCCTGGCCATGCTGCCCGATGAGGTCTCACAGGATTACCTGCGCGATCAGGTGGTGATTGTGGGCCATGGTGAAGTCGGGCGCCGCATTACCCGCAGCCTGATGGATGAAGAGATTAAAGTGGTCATCGCGGAAGAAAACCGTGAAATTGTTGAAACCCTGCGTGAAAAAGGCATTGCGGCCGTGTGCGGCCTCGCGACCGAACCCAGCGTGCTGATTCAAGCGCATATTCAGCATGCGCGCCTGCTGGTGCTGTCGCCGATGGATATTTTGGATATTCATAAAATTGTCGATATCGCCAAAACCCTCAACCCGAAAATTCAAGTGCTGGTCTGTGCAGAAAGCAAGGAAGAAGCCGAAGTGATCCGCAAAGACAATATTGGCGAAGTGTATTTTGCCAAAGAGGAAATGGCGAAAAACATGAGCAATCATATTTTGAACCAAATCCAAATTGCGCATCATGAAGCGCCGACGCATTAAATGCCCATTTTCAGCCATAAAAAAACGCGCTATTCAGCGCGTTTTTTTATCTTTTAGATTCGATTCTTTTAACTCATAAACTGCGGTTTTTCATCAACTACTTCTGCCTGCCATTCATTGACCTGCTTTTCCAGCAGGCTGAACAAGGCAGCCTGAATCATCTGCTGTGCAACCACAGGAGTTTGATCCCCCAATAAAGCTTTCACTTCTTCATTAAACTGAATTGTGACCAGGGGCTCTTTTTCAGACCCAGCATTGCGCAACGCCAATTCACCGCTTTCCAGCTGAACCAGTTCCAAAACCGCTTCCTGATTTCCAAATAACTCTTTCAATTGCTCTATAGACATAGTTCCTCCATGCGCTACATGGCGGCAAAGGCACATGCGCTTTGCATTGCTTAGATAATTATATATCGGGGCCGATTTTATAATTTCAAGCGCCGCGCATTGGCTTAGAATTCCACCATTTCATTGCGGAAACCGTCAATCAGCTGAGTCAGTTCACGATGCCATTCACGCAGGATTTTGGTATCCGGCAGCCAAGCCTGCGGCGTTTGCGTCACTTTAATAATCAAGTTGGATGAGGTCTCATCTTCCGGCTCTGGCGCTGACGGTTCAGGCGCATACTGGCACATGCGGTACGCGCGCTTCAATTCTGCAATAAAACCCTGTTTCGCCAGCTGCTGCATCACTGAGACTTCTGGAGAAACCTGGCCTTTGGCCGCCATAGTGTCTTCAATTGATTTTAAAGTGGGTGCAGGATCATTTAAGCGGTAGTAACGCACCAATTCCTGCAGAAAAGCCAAAACTGCGCCCTGCAGATGAAATACAGCAGACTCACGCAGCGCCTGCGCTTGCTGAACATGATCGACCTGCTCGGCCTGCTGGCAGGCAAGGCGGGCAAAATACAGTTTTTGATTGGTGCGGTCAGCATGGAAACGGGGGACACGGGACATTCTGAATTTCCTAAATTGGGGCGTTTGCTACACGATTAAGCTTAAACTTTATTTTGGCTAAATCACAATAAATATTATGGACGATCGATTTCAATTAAATAGATTTTGCGTTTGACTTTCACAGTTTTCATGGACATTCTTCTTCACCGTTTTTAAAGCGGAATCTATCAATATCGATCTCAGCCTGCCCGCCATGCAGGCCTAAAAAAAGGAGCAACCATTGCTCCTTTTTCTGTATTTAAGCTTGCGGCTTATCTTCCGCAGCTTTTACGCGGATGCCCATGCCTTTCACTTTCAGGGTGTTCAAGCCTTTAATCGCTTTTACAGCTTCACGGCCATTCGGCATTTCCACAAAACCAAAGCCTTTTGATTTGTTCGTTTCCTGATCCATGACAACCACGGCTGATTCCACTTTGCCGAAAGGCTTAAACAGCTCAGTCAGCTCCGCTTCAGTGATCGAACGCTCTAAGTTACGTACTAAAATTTTCATTTATGTTTCCAAATAGGCAGCATCATCAAAAAGCATTTGCCTATTTTTGCTTTTTGAACTTGCGCGAGGTCTCACGCCAAAGGGCTATTTTAATCGAGATCGATGCCAAAATCTAAATTAATCGACTTGCGTTCAATCAGCGCGCTTTTCACCGTCTGTTCCCGCGGGCGGTAATGCGTTTCGCTGGTGCATAAATTGCGGGTCAAATCATTCAGAAAATAGCTTTGCACCGTGCGGCCCTGCTCATCCACCGTATCGCGCGCCCACATATTCAGATTCTGCTTGGTCAAGATCAGTTCATTCTGCGCACGGGTCAGCGCCACATACAGCACACGGCGTTCTTCTTCCACTTCGTCAAAATTGCCCTGCGCGCGCGCATGCGGATACTGCCCGGCAGAGACATTCGCCACATAGCAGACTTTCTGCTCTGTGCCTTTGGCGGAGTGGATGGTGATCAGCGTGACCACATCATCTTCGGACTGGCGTTCAATTTCAGAAATCGACACCGGATCGAGCACATACTCTTCTAAAAATTCGCTGAGCTGGCCATGTTTAGATGCCAGCTGCTTCACCAGCTCAAAATCGCCCTGACGGCGGTGCCAGTCTTTTTTGTAATTTTCCGACAGCTGTTCTTCAATGGCTTGAATCGCAAGGCTGACGCATTCTTTGACTTCCTGACGGATCACCATCATCTGCTTCATCATCAGAATGGCCTGATCCGGCACTTTGCCGAATTTTTCCAATTTCTGCGCAATGGCATCCATTTCAGGCTCCAGCAGCAGCTGATGCGACAGCTTGCTCGCGCCAACATCGCCCACGCCGTTCCATAAAGTCAGAAAGCGCATCCAGGCGATATCATCCATTGGATTCGCCACCACGCGCAGCAGGCTAAGCAGATCTTTTACATGCGCCGTTTCCAGCAGCTTCATGCCGCCAATAAAACGGTACGGCACATTGCCGGCGATGCAGGCGGCCTCAATATGGCGCGCGGCAAAGCTGGAACGCACCAGCACCATATGTTCATTCCATTTCGCGCCTTGCAGGTAGTGGCGTTCTTTAATATCGACCGCAATCCATTTAGCTTCATCAAATTCATTCGGGAAAATATGCATTTTCGGTTTGATCCCGTCGCCGCGGTACGCATCCAAATGCTTATCGTATTTGATCGGACTTTGATCCAGCAGCCAGTTCGACAGGTCTAAAATTTCCTGTGTCGAGCGGTAGTTTTTTTCCAGTTTAAAGATCTGCGCATTCGGCACCCGTTCTTTAAAATGATGGATATTTTCAAAATCTGCCCCGCGGAAACCGTAAATCGACTGCGCATCATCGCCCACACAGAACAGATGCACTTTATCTTTCAGCGGTTCCAGCAGCGCCCACTGCAAAGGGTTGGTATCCTGCATTTCATCAACCAGCATATGCTGGCAAATGGAAGAGACATAATCCACCAAGCCCTCGGACTGCGCCAAAGCCGATGCCACCACCGCTAAAATATCGTCATAGTCCAAAAAACTGCGGTCATGCTTGCGTTTTTCATATTCTTTCATGATCTCCGCAATTTCGTCTTTCATGTCCAAAAATTCAGGCAGCTGTTTTTCCAGCGCCAAACTGAGTTTTTGACGGGTATTGCGCGCAAAAGAATACAGGTCGCAGAGTTCTTTCGGTTTCGGCAGCTGATTCGGATTCTTTTTATCGTCTTTGCCGCGGATCAAGCGGAACAGCATCATCTGATCATCACGGTCGATAATCGAAAACTGCTCTAGGCCAAAGGCATTGGGAATGCGGCGCAGCAAGTACATGCAGAAGGTGTGAAAGGTCGATGCACGCAGGCCTTTGGCCTGATCGCCCAGCGCCAATTCCACCCGCGCTACAATTTCGCTGGCCGCGCGGCGCGTAAAGGTGAGAATTTGAATTTGGTTGGCCGGTACCCCTTGATCAATCAGGTAAGCAGCACGCGCCACAATGGTTTTGGTTTTGCCGCAGCCCGCGCCAGCCAAGACCAGACTGTGCTGGGTTTCTGTAATGGCGGCTTGTCGTTGTTGAGGATTTAATTCATCAATCAGGCTGGCTAAACTCATGGTGTCTCATCGCGCTAGGGAGACGGCTAGTTTAACAGAGCTGCCTACCAAAACTTCAATAATTCCAGCTTATTCACCTTAAGCTCATTTACTGCTTTCTGAAAATCTAAAAGAATTCCTTCACTCAAAATATTTTTATCAGATTTTCCATCGATATCGTTCACCAATTTTCCATAATGGAATCGAATTACTTTTCCTGCATCTATTTGTTTCATTGTTAATAAGTCTGAAGATGCTAAAAATATCCTATTTAATTCACTATCTTCATGACCTTTCAAATATTTTTCATCATAATGAATACTTCTTAGCACTTTCAAAATTTCTCTTTTATTTTCTTAGAAGGCTGTATATTTAGCACCAATTATCGCTGTATAAAGCCCAGAAATAATCCCTGATATCACCCCTGTGACTAAGCTCAATAATATATCGGTCATTTAAATACCTACCTCTTTTTTATAATTTTCCAAAAATCAGATACACAATAGCGACATGGATGTCGCTTTTGCGCTGAAGGTATATGGATATACCTTCAGCGCAATAAAAGATTTTTGTTACTTTTGATCTTTCAAAAGTAAAGAGAAAAGAACAACAGACTCTTCTAAATTTCTTTCCGCATTGTCCAAAGCATCCTGCAGAGTACAGCCTGACGGGTTAATCCCTATCATCTGACTAAAGCCTAAATCGTACAGCGCCTCAAAGCCTTCGCCCAGCAATCCCGCAAAAGCAATCACAGGCTTATTCAAATGCTTTGCCAGCTGCGCAACCCCATAAGGCGTTTTGCCCAACTGCGTTTGAAAATCAATTTTGCCTTCACCCGTCAGCACATAATCCGCCTGCGCCATTTTTTCCGCCAAATGATACTGCTCAATGACCAATTCCACACCAGAACGAATACTAGCACCAGTAAAAGCCAGCAAGCCAAAACCCAAACCGCCTGCAGCGCCCGCACCTGCCATATGCTGATATGAAGCGCCAATTCCTGTTTCAACGATATCGGCAAAATGACTGAGATTCTGATCTAAAAGCTTGACCATCTCTGCATCTGCGCCTTTTTGCGGCCCAAACACATAAGACGCGCCATTTGGCCCACAGAGCGGGTTATTCACATCACTGGCAATCATGACCTCTGTTTGCTTTAAACGCACATCTAAGCCGCTTAAATCAACGCTCTGAATGCGGTTCAGGCTGCCGCCGCAAGCGTGTACAGGATTTCCCTGCACATCCAGAAATTTTGCACCCAGCGCCTCTGCCATGCTTGCGCCGCCGTCATTGGTCACACTGCCGCCTAAACCCAGAATGATCTTCGTCACGCCTAAATCCAGTGCCTGCACGATCATTTCACCCGTGCCAAAGGTTGAAGTCTTTAAAGGGTTACGCTGTTCGGGCGTTAATAAATCAATGCCATTGGCCTTAGCCATTTCAATCACCGCGGTTTTGCCGCTGTCGACCAATCCCCAATAAGTGTTGATCCTCTGCCCCGCCAACGGCCCCTTCACCTCACATTCCACCCGCTGTCCAGCCAAGGCCGCGATGAGCGCATCTACTGTGCCCTCTCCGCCGTCTGCCATAGGCACTTGAATGCACTGCGCATCGGGGAAAACCCGCAAAATGCCGCGCTGCATGGCATCACAGGCTTGCTGTGCAGTCAGGCTTTCCTTGAATGAATCCGGCGCTAAAACAAATCTTTTCATTTTGGATCTTTTTTTATTCATCCTGCAAAGTGAAGCATGTTTCATCGATCTTTTCCTTTAGACTAAATAAAATCAAGCTCAAAATTTAAGGTCAGAAAAAAGATGATGTCCCGAATTAATTTAGCTCAGGCAGCCCCGGATTTATATAAAAAAGTCGCCGAACTGGATGCGCTGGCAATGCAAAAAGTACAGCAGGCCCAGCTGAATGAAGGCTTTGCGCACCTGCTGAAACTTCGCGCTTCGCAAATCAATCAATGCGCGTTCTGCATCCGCCTGCACACGCAAGATGCGCTGAAAACAGGTGAAACAGCTGAGCGGATTGCCTTGCTGAATGCTTGGCGTGAAACCGAATATTATGATCAGTCTGAACGCGCTGCGCTTAGCTTGATGAAAGCCATCACTTTGATTGCAGAAGGCCAAGTGCCCGATGCCGTGTATGAAGATGCGCTGCCTTTCCTGACGGATGATCAAATTACCGCTGTGGAATGGCTGGCGATTGTGATTAATGCATGGAACCGCATTGCCATCAGCAGCCGCTACAGCGTTAAGCCCTAAGCGCTGAATGTCAAAAAATCCATGAAAAAAGCCGAAGTGCATGGCTTCGGCTTTTGCCGTTCAAAGGCTTTAAGCATCCGTTGAACTTTGCGGCACATCATGCTTAATGTAAGACGCAAAAGTTAAATAGTTGATGCCCTGGAACAGAATATCCACAGCCAGGAACAGCCCCAGCACCCAAAACGGCGCATCAGGTGATTTTAAGATAATGATGCCAGTAACCAGCGTCAGCAGGCCTGAAAGCAAGGTCCAGCCCCAGCCGCGCAAAGTCCGGAATAGAATCGCGTTAACAATACGGATTACACCGGCAATAATTAAAACAATAGCCAAGAGGCTGGTCAGCACAATGGCCGTTTTTACTGGCGTCGTGAATGCATAATAGCCCGCAGCTAAATACAGCAAGCCAAACAGCGCCCACAGCCAGCGGAATCCGCCATTAAAAATCTTAAATGCTGCGATAAAATGCAGAATGCCGCCGATCATCATCAGCATGCCAAAAATAAACACTACGGACAATGTGGCAAAAGGCAGTGACGCCAGCAAAACAATGCCGAAAATCATCAGCAAAATCCCCAAACCGATATACCACTTACGGTTCTGGTGCAGCTGACTGCGCACTAAATCATTTCCTACAGTTTTCATGCTTATTCTCAAGTCTTACATAAGGATGCCTTAGTTTTAACACGATCTGGCGCGAAGCAAAAGCGCCAAAGTTATTCACATTGGCTGCTGCAGCTGTGGATAAGTTCTGCGTTATCCCCAATAGCGCCTATTTGATCCAGCCGACTTCTTTTGCCGTTTGCGCATTAATCAAGGTTTGCGCCAAGCCATCCGGCATCTTGCTTGCTGTTTGCGAAACGGGAATATGCCCCGCCATCAGTTCGGCTTTGGCCTGCGGAAATAAAGGTTTTTGATCCGGATAAGCATAGCCAGCCGGATAAACAGGCTGGCCCGTGGCCATTTCATATTTATCCGTTGCGCCAAAGGCATGCAGCAGCTCATGCACCAGCACCACTTTGTTTTGCTCAGCCTGCTTTTTTGAAGCAAATAGATTTACTGAGCCAATGCGGCCATTTTCCAGCGCGGTTGAATGCTTTAACTCACGGGTTTGTTTTGGATCATAATAATTCAAAAATAAGATCAAGCTCGGCGCGCCATCCGCCTTTTCATACTGCTGCCACGCGTAATAGCGGAATTTCAAGCTCCACAGCATCACATCCCAAAGCTGAGCATGCTCCGGCACTTTGGGCGGCAGCGCTTTCAGCTCACGGCCCATGGTGAAATAGAAATACGTCGGCTGTCCACGGTACTGCTGGGCGTGATCCTGCAAATAAGCTTGCGCCCCTTGCAGATCCTGAATGGACAGCTGCTGAATATATTTTTGCGTAGTGGCTAAGCCATCTGCATTAATCGGATGCAGCAGCACAAAAACCGGCTTGCTCCAATCTTGATTTTTATCTTTCCATGCGTTGACCGCTACGATCAGCAAAATCAGCAGCAGGCAGGCAATCCGAATTTTTTTCCACATAGATTCAACTCAATGCCGTTTTCGTTATTTTTAAATGCACAGAAGGCTGGCGATGCACAAAGTGATCCCAAATATTTTGATACAGCAGGCGCTGGCTGTTCAATTCCGCCTTGAAGCACGCTGCGGCCAAACTGAACCAATCATATCCGCTATGTTCTGCACCCAGAGTACCGATTATTCGGAATGCAATAAACCATAAAAACGGACGCAATTTCAATCACCTTTCAATTCGGTTCATAAAATTACCCGAGATCATCCGCGCTGTACAGCTGGTTGATCTGAACACTCGTTTCTTCAAATAGTTCACAAATCACCGTTCGGCCCGCGAGTTTGCCCTACTCTTCCTCAAATATACGGCCAGAAATTGCCTTTCACCCGTGTCATCAGCAATCTTTTAAACTGGCCATCAATCTTAGTGAACGGATCGGAATCATCTCCAGCTCAATAATGCTGAATAATAATGATTACTCAGCATATAAAAAATGCCGGCATCCGCCAGCATTTTTTTAATTTTTCTCAGCAATCAAAGCTTAAGCTTCAACCCATTTGCCGTCCTGATACACCATCGACCATTTGGTTTGCTTGCCTTCAGCATTTTCAGAACCAATATACTGCGCTTGGTTTTTACGGCTGAATTTCACCAAAGACGGGTTGCCTTCAGGATCGGTATCCGGCGCCTGCAAAATAAACTGGTATTTGGGATCCAGCTGTTCCGCAACACTGCGCAGTTCAGCCACTTTCGGCGCGCGGGTTTCACGGATTTTCGGGAACTTGCTGGCTGCAAGGAATAAACCTGCAGCGCCGTCACGCAACACAAAGAAATCATCATGCTTGGTTGAACGCAAATGTTCCATTTTAATCGGATCGACACGCGGCGGCGCTGGCTGGCCATTCTTTAAAACTTTGCGGGTATTTTCACAGCTGGTGCAGGCAAAGTATGGACCAAAACGGCCATTTTTCAGCTGCATTTCACCATCGCATTTATCGCATGGAATGGTCGGGCCGTCATAGCCTTTAATCTTGAACTCGCCTTCTTCAACTTCAAAGCCGCTGCAGTCTGGGTTGTTGCCGCAGATATGCAGTTTGCGCCCGCCGTCAATCACGTAGCTGTCCATCGCGGTGCCGCAAATTGGACAGCGCTTTTTCGACATCAGATCTGCCGTTTCAGCGGCATCATCATCGGACAGGGCGGCCAATGACTCCACCGGAGTCAAGTTCAGCGTGCCTTTGCAGCGTTCTTTTGGCGGCAGGTTATAGCCTGAGCAGCCCAAGAACACGCCGGTTGTACCGGTACGGATCTGCATTGGACGGTCGCATTCTTTGCAATGCACCGCAGCCACTTCCACAGGCAGATTGCGGCGCATGCCGTTTTCACCCTGCGCATTGGTCAGGCGTTTTTTAAAGTCGCCGTAGAAGCTGTTCAGCAGCTCTTTCCAGTTGCGGTCGCCTTCAGCCACTTTATCCAGCTGGCCTTCAAGGTCTGCGGTAAAGTCGTAGTTCATCAAGTTGTTGAAGCTTTCATCGAGACGGTCGGTCACGATCTCGCCCATCTTCTCGGCAAACAGGCGGCGGTTTTCCAGTTTCACATAACCGCGGTCTTGAATGGTCGAAATAATCGCCGCATAAGTTGACGGACGGCCGATGCCTTTTTTCTCAAGCTCTTTCACCAAAGAGGCTTCAGTAAAACGTGCAGGTGGTTTGGTAAAGTGCTGCGATGGATCGAGTTTTTCCAGTTTCAGCACTTCACCGACTTTCACTGCAGGCAACAATACATCATCATCAGATTTGTTTTGACCGCGCACTTTGGTGAAGCCGTCAAAGACCAGCGTACGGCCTTTGGCTTTCAGCTCGACGCCGTTAGCATCAACCAAAATGGTTGAAGACAGATATTCTGCCGGTGTCATTTGACAGGCCACAAACTGACGCCAAATCAGGTCATACAGGCGCTGCGCATCGCGCTCCACACCGACTAAGCTGTCACCTTTTAAGCCAACCGTTGAAGGACGGATCGCTTCATGGGCTTCTTGCGCATTGGCTTTGTTGCCATAGCGGTTCGGTTTCGCCGGCAGGTATTTGGCGCCAAATTCTGATTCGATATGGCCGCGGACCATGTTCACCGCATCATCACTCAAGAAAGTGGAGTCGGTACGCATATAGGTAATGAAACCGGCTTCGTACAGACGCTGCGCCAGCATCATGGTTTTCTTCACCGAAAAGCCCAGACGGGTGCTGGCAGCCTGCTGCAGGGTTGAAGTGATATACGGCGCGCTTGGATTGACCTTGGTCGGCTTATCTTCACGGGTCGACACCGTATAGTCGGCGTCCTTAATCAGGTTCAGCAGCGCATCGGTTTCAGCCTTGTTGCGCAGTTTCAGGGTTTTGCCGCCCTGCTTCACCGCTTCAAGACGGATGTCATCTTTTTGAGACTTGGTGTCTGCAAACACTTGCCAGTATTCTTCTGGAATAAAGGCGCGGATTTCACGCTCACGCTCCACCACCAGCTTGACTGCAACCGACTGCACACGGCCAGCCGACAAGCCGCGGGCAATTTTTTCCCACAGCAATGGTGAAATCATAAAGCCGACAACGCGGTCTAAGAAACGGCGTGCCTGCTGAGCATTGACTTTATTGGTATCTAAGCGTGACGGATGCTTAAAGGCTTCCTGAATGGCATTTTTGGTAATTTCGTTGAACACCACGCGCTGATAGCGTGAGTCATCGCCGCCGATCACTTCTTTTAAGTGCCAGGCGATAGCTTCCCCTTCGCGGTCCAAATCCGTTGCGAGATAGACCTCGTCAACCTGCGAAGCAAGCTTTTTCAGTTCCGAGACTACATTTTCTTTGCCCGGAAGCACTTCATATTTGGCTTTCCAGTCGTGCTCAGGGTCAACCCCCATGCGGTTGACCAATGCTTGCTGGGCTTTTTCAGCCTTCTGCTCATCGGTCAGCTTGACCCGCACTGCAGGTTTCTTTTCTGCCGTTTTACTTGAACCGCCAGTCGGCAAGTCACGGACGTGACCTACTGATGACTTCACAATGTAGTCTGAACCAAGATATTTATTGATTGTTTTCGCTTTTGCAGGCGACTCCACAATCACTAAGGCACGTTTTTTCCCAGCATCAGTTTTTGCTGCCGCGCTTTTGGATGTGGACCGAGGAGCGTTCGCCATAATTAACCGTTAATCCTGTTTTTTAATGGGTCTATAAAATTAAAGTTCAGCCAAAGAATTCAGATAGGCTTTGATGTCATCCAGCTGGGTGGCTCTCAAATCGGATTCTTCGTCCCAATAGAGTCCTACACAGTTGGCTTGCATATCAATAGCATAAATGCCCTTTAATGCAATCGGCAAATCTTTAAACTTGTCATCGCCATGAACAAGCTCTAATTTTTGATCAGATACGCGCGCGCGCATGAGAGGCAAGCGGGCATCTGGAAGCAAAATGCTGTAATAGGCAACCATGCTGGCGCGCTTTTCAGTCGCCATCGGGACTTTTGTCCAGTCCGGCGCCACCACCAAACGCGGATGCAGCCCCATCTTGCGCGCTTTTTCGCGCATGATGCCTAAGGCTTTTTCTCTTGGGCTGACGCGAAGTCCAAAAATAGAGCCCAAAACAAAAACCACAATAACGACTGCAACCCAAATTCCAGTATTTTCCATAGTACAACCTTTATGTTCCTTTATTAGAGTTGCATAAGCGCCATAGAAAAGGCAAGTTGCGGCGACGAAAAATTAATTCAGGAACATCTCGTGGCTGTACAGCACTTCGTGGCCGTTCCAGTAAATATAGCCTTTATCAATCAGCTCTTTCAGCAGCAGGCGGATGTCCGATTTGGGAAACAGCTGTTCCAGCAGATCCCGCAGCGCGTAAATATCTTTGGGTTTTTCCTGTTTCAATTCATGCAGCTTTTTAATCACTTCCAGCTGCACCGGGTCAATTTTCTGAAAGTTGGCAAACAGTTCCTGCTGCGGATTCTGCATATCCTCAGCAGGCGCATCGGCCTTTTGCTGCGGCAGGTCCAGCTGGGCAACAGCGTCCTGCATATTTTCTGCCAGCGGCGCGGCATCTTCATCTAAATTCAGCTGCGCCCATTGCTTCAGCACTTTTTTACGGAAATTCACCAGCTGTTCTTCACGCTTGACGATTTTCAGGCTGATCAGCATGCCCACCACATGCTGGGCATGTTCCGGCAGCAGCTGCAAAATATTCGCCACAGAATTTTTCAAGGAATCCAAAGAACTGGGCTTGCCGGAAGATTTCACTATGGCGTCACAGTATTTTTTCACCATCTGCAAATACGGCGCCGCTTTGATTTTCGCCAAACTCGGCAGCTGATATTTTGGCCGTCCGCTTTTCGGCTGAGCAGGCTCCGGCTGTTCAGGCTGCACCTGAATCAGGCTGCAGCTGATATTCGAGCCTTGCATCATCGCCAGCAGCATCTCGCTGTCCGGCATGGCTGAAATGACTTCGACATGCGCGCCTTCGTTCAGCAGCGCCATCAGCTGGCCCACCACCACCGCATATTCAAATTCTTTTTGCGGCGTGTCCGGCGTCTCTAAAATCACAATCTGCCCGCTGCTGATCCAGCTGGAAAATTCAGTTAAATCTTCCAAAGAATATTCAAATGTTCCTTGGCAATTAAACAGATACAGCACCGGGTAATGTTCAACAATATCTCTGAATAATTGCGCGGCCGGCATATTATTTTCAAGATCGAGCAATACAGCTTTGGCAGTCATAAAAAGTGAAGTGTTTGGCAAATAAGCGGTTGCTGTGCATTACAGCGTTTAGCGGCAAAAAGGTCAACAACTAAAAGCGCTTTCATGGCTTTTAGCCATGCGGCGCAATCAATCAATAATGCGGCGGGCGGTTGGTCATCGGGTCAAAGGCCGCGATGCCTTCAGATAAATCTGCAGATTCAATGCGCTGGTAAATCAGCTGCATTTGCTCCTTTAAGTCTGAAATTTCAGCGCCTTGACGCGCCACCTGATCATTCAGCTGTTCAACTAAATCATCTAAAAATGCAATTCGGACTTGCAAATCTTCAATGGGTGCGGAAAATGACGCCTGATTATCAATATTTTGTTGCTTAGTCATTTTAAGTCCTCATTTGAGATTTTTCAGGAAACAGTATGGCCTATATTACATTAAGGGATGTCCAGCTTGCGTTTGGCGGACCTGCCTTGCTCGACGGCGCGAATTTTAGCTTGGAACGCGGCGAACGGGTGTGTTTGATTGGCCGTAATGGTGAAGGTAAGTCTACTTTACTTAAACTGATTGAGGGAAGCTTATTGCCGGATGGCGGTGAAGTTTCTCTGCAAAACGGCATCACCATTTCCATGCTGGCGCAAGACGTGCCGATGGATTCAGGCAAAGTGGCCGATATTGTCGCTGATGGCGCAGGTGAAGCCGCTGAAGTGCTCAGAGCCTATCACGAAGCCAGTGACGCCTGCGTGCTGGGCGATATGGACGCCTGTGACCGCATGGGCAACCTGCAGCATAAAATGGATCAGCTGGATGGCTGGGCCTTAGAGACCAAAGTCAACTCAATCTTAAGCAAAATGGGCCTCGACCCGGAAGCGGATCTGGCGGATTTATCCGGCGGGCGGAAACGCCGGGTGCTGCTGGCGCGCGCCTTGCTGACGCAGCCCGATGTGCTGCTGCTGGACGAACCGACCAACCATTTAGACGTTGAAAGCATTGAATGGCTGGAAAAATTCCTGCTGGATCAAAACAATTTAACCTTGCTGTTCATTTCACATGACCGCTCATTTGTCGACAGCATCGCCACCCGCATTGTCGAGCTGGACCGCGGCATTCTGCGCAGCTACGACGGCAACTACTCGCGCTACCTCGATCTGAAAGCGCAGCAGATGGAAGCGGAAGAAAAGCAAAATGCCTTGTTTGATAAAAAACTGGCTGAAGAAGAAGTCTGGATCCGCCAAGGCATTAAAGCCCGCCGCACCCGCAACGAAGGCCGCGTCCGCGCATTGAAAGCGCTGCGTGAAGAATCGCGCGCGCGCCGTTCGCAGCAAGGCAAGGTCAGCATGGCGACGCAAGATGCGCAGCGCTCAGGCAAAGTGGTATTCGAGATTGAACATTTGCAGGTTAAATTCGGCAACAGCGAACCGATTATTAAAGATTTCTCTGCATTGGTGCTGCGCGGTGACCGCATTGGCTTAGTCGGTGATAACGGTGTCGGTAAAACCACTCTGATTAAAGCCATTTTGGGCGAACAGGAGCACGGCGGCAGCGTCAAAACCGGCACACAGCTGGAAGTGGCTTACTTTGACCAATTGCGCAATGCGCTGGATTTAGAAAAATCCGTCAAAGACAACGTATCGGAAGGCTCAGATCATGTCGATGTCAACGGCAGCCGCCGCCATATCTACAGCTATCTGCAGGATTTCCTGTTCTCTCCTGAACGCGCGCGCACGCCGGTCAAAGCCTTGTCTGGCGGTGAACGCAACCGTATTCTTCTGGCCAAATTATTGCTAAAACCATCCAACCTGATTGTGATGGATGAACCGACCAATGACTTGGATATGGTGACGCTGGAACTGCTGGAAGAAATGCTGGGCGGCTACAAAGGCACCCTGCTGCTGATCTCGCATGACCGTGCCTTTATGGATAACGTGGTCACTTCAACTTGGGTCTTTGACGGCAAAGGCAATATTGATGAATATATTGGCGGCTATCAGGATTATCTGGAGCAGCGTCCAGACCAAACTGCGGTCGATCAAAAAAGCGCTGTCAAAAAAGCCATGGCCAAAGCTGAAGCCGCTCAGGCACCGCAGCCGAAAAAAGCCAAACTCAGCTATAAAGATCAGCGCGCTTTAGACCAGCTGCCGCAGGAAATTGAAGCCTTGGAACAAGAGCAGGCGCAGCTTTCAGAGAAATTGGCTGATGGTTCTTGGTTTGTGACGGATGCCGATGCCGCGACCAAAGCGTCACAGCGTTTGGCGGAAATTGATGATCAAATGCTGGAAAAAATGGAACGCTTGGAAGAGCTGGAAAATTTAAGCCAAGGCTGATGCATTAGACCGCTCAATGCTCAAACTTAAAAAATGCCGCAATTGATTGCGGCATTTTTGATGCGATTGATGACATCGCCGGAGGCATTTTATAAAATCGCGGCATGCATTATTCTTCTGCCCGAAAATACAGCCTGCGCTGCCGCCTTTATCCAAATTTGAACCGCCTTCATGCATAAAAAAGACTTTGCCAATACCGCCTACGTGATCAAAATTCTCTGCTGCGCCGTTCTTGCTGTCCTGCTAGCCGTGGTTTTCGATAAAGATAAAGACACCAATTTTTTCCTTTGGGCGTCACTGACCGCCTTTTTCACCCTGCAGCATGATCTCAATCAGAAGATCAATTTCAGCCAAGTCACCGGCAATTTTATCGGTTCTGCAGTCGGCATCCTGATCTGGGTCAGCATGTCCAAAGCCAGCTTTCTGCATCTGTATTACATCAATTTAGAATATTTATTTTTAGTCTTGGGCATTGTACTCACCGCCATCATCTGCGTGAGCTTCAAAGCCGCAAAATATACCGGTATTGCGCTGTCCAGCTTTTTAATCGTCACGGTCTATGATGTCGGCCATCACACTATTGACGGCGCGCTGCTGCGTATCGCCTATTGCCTCACCGGCTGTTTCATTGCTTATGCCGTAGAATATTCCTCACTGTATTTCATCCAAAAATATCGGACGCTGAACTGACAGCGGAGACAGGCTGGAAAATAGAGAGCGCCTATAATCCATTGCCCTCCTTGCTGGAACATGCTCCACATGCCAGTTTACCTCTAAAAATATGCATGCTGTTTTAAGATCGGCTCAGCGCAGTTCTTCGGTCTTGATCGGCTTGGCTTTTTCAATAAAAGCTTGCTAAGGTGCTAGGCAAATAGTCATGCAAATTTATATGGATGGTCCAAATGCAGATTCGTGATCAAATTGTCTTGGTGACTGGCGGCGCGCGCGGCCTAGGCCTTGCCATCAGCCAATGCCTGATTGCCGAAGGCGCGCGTGTCGTGGTGAATTATCACAGCAGCAAGGCACAGGCGGAACAGCTGGCTCAGCAGCATCCGCAGCAAGTATTTGCCTGCCAAGCCGACGTCACCGACAAAGCCCAAGTCAGCCGCTTATTTGCC
Source organism: Acinetobacter sp. (assembly GCF_041919735.1). GTDB lineage: Bacteria > Pseudomonadota > Gammaproteobacteria > Pseudomonadales > Moraxellaceae > Acinetobacter. Next base: position 85,450 of record NZ_JAYRTF010000009.1, on the reverse strand, counting down.
GCAGCCAAAAGCCATTTCGGCGCCGCCATCACCTCAGTGGTGAATAACGCGCTGATCAGCTTCGAATTCAATGGTGATGCCCGTCCTAAAATTGAAGACTTAACTGCTGAAACCATGCTGCAGCAGTTTGATGGCGCGGTACTGGCCGCCATCAACACCACACAGGCAGGCTTGGCGGAGATGAAGCAAGCAGGCTTTGGCCGCATTGTCAACATTGGCACCAACCTCGTGCAAAACCCAGTTGTACCCTATCATGACTATACCGCAGCCAAAGCAGCGCTGCTGGCGTTCACCCGGACGGCTGCGCACGATTTAGGCCAGTACGGCATCAATGTCAATATGCTCTCTGGCGGCCTGCTGCACACCACCGATGCCAGCAAAGCCACACCTGATGCGGTCTTTGATTTGATTGCCGCATCAACACCGCTGCGCCGCGTGACTACGCCAGAAGAATTCGCCTCAGCCATCATGATGTTCCTGTCACCTTATTCACGCGCCGTGACAGGGCAAAACCTGATTGTGGATGGCGGTTTAGTCAAAGGCTGAGTGAGCAGCGATTCTGTTTCCGCCCAGTACGCATGAAACGGGAACTTTCTCTTTCATTTCAGCTTCATGCTAAACTGAGCGCTATTTTTCCAGATTTGATTTAGTTCTTATGAGTCAAAAGCCAGATTATCAGCCCGGTGAATTTCAATGGTCTTTCCTGCTGCCGCAGTATTGGGGCATTTGGATCGGCATTGTTCTTCTGATGATCTTGGCAATTCTGCCTTGGGCCATTCAGCACCGTTTGGCCACCGCCATCGGCAACAGCGCCTTTGAGCATTTAAAATCACGCCGTAAAACCACCATTCGTAATCTAGAAGTCTGCTTTCCCGAATGGAGCGCTGAACAAGTTCAGGACAATGCCCGCCAAGTTTTTGTGGATCAGATGATCGGCATTTTTGAAACGCTGAATGCGTGGTACTGCCCGCAGTGGTTCAAAGGCCGTGTCAGCATTGAAGGCCTTGAGCATATTCAAAATGTGCAGGCTGAAGGTAAAGGCGTGCTGCTGCTGGGCACGCATTCCACTTTATTGGATGCCGGCGGCTATTTATGTTCTCAATTTTTTGAACCGGATGTGGTCTACCGCCCGCAGAATAATCCGCTGCTGGACATGCTGATCTACCGCTGCCGCGCAACGATTTATGCCCATCAGATTGACCATGACGATATGCGCGGACTGATCCGCAACCTCAAAAATGGCCATGCCATCTGGTACAGCCCGGATCAGGACTTTGGCCTCAAACAAGGGGTGATGGCGCCCTTTTTCGGCGTGCCGGCCGCGACCGTGACGGCGCACCGCCGTTTGCTGAAAATTTCCAAAGCCGGCGCCGTTCCGCTGTATTTTTACCGTCATGGCGATATTCGGAACCCGCAGTATCATGTGCTGATTGAACCGGTGGTGGACAATCTGCCGAGTGAAAACGAGCTGGATGATGCCCTTCGGGTCAACAAAATTATTGAAAACCAGCTGCGCATTGCGCCGACTCAATACATGTGGTTCCACCGCCGTTTTAAAACCCGTCCAGACGGCTATGAAGAAATTTACTGAGCCCTGCCCGGCGCAGCAGGCCGCACAATGCTAAACACCCAATAAAATGATAGAGAGATGCGCAATGAAAGTGATGCAGCTTTTGCCTGAACTGAACAGCGGCGGTGTGGAACGCGGCACGCTGGAAATTGCCCGCGCGCTGATTGCGGATGGGCATGAGTCCTTGGTGGTGTCGAACGGCGGACGCATGGTGGCGCAGCTGGAAGCAGAAGGCTCTACCCATTTGACCCTGCCTGTGCATAAAAAAGCGCTGTCCTCGCTATGGCAAATCCGTCCGCTGCGCAAACTGATTCTGCAGCATCGGCCGGATATTGTGCATGTGCGTTCGCGCGTGCCCGCATGGCTGACCCATTTTGCGCTGAAAGGCATTCCGGCAGCGCAGCGTCCGCATTTGATTTCGACCGTGCATGGTTTTTATTCCATTAACCGCTACAGCCAAATTATGACGCAGGCGGAAAAAGTCATTGCGGTCTCGGACAGCGTGGTGAAATACATCATCGAGAACTATAAAAATTGCCCGCCGGAAGATATTGTGCGCATTTACCGCGGCATTGACCCGCAGGCGTTTCCGCATGGCTATCAGCCTTCCGCGCAGTGGCTGAATCACACGTTCAAAGATTATCCAGAGCTGGAAAATAAATTCCTGCTCTGCCTGCCGGGACGCATCACCCGCTTAAAAGGCCATGAGACCCTGATTGCATTGATGCAGCAGCTGACTGCCCAATATCCGCAGCTGCATGCCGTGGTGGTCGGCGGCGCCGACCCAAAAAAGGCCGCCTATTTAAAAGAAATGCAGGACAGCATTCAAGCCAAAGGCTTAAGTGAGAAAATCACCTTTGCCGGCCACCGTTCCGATATCCGCGAATGGCTGGCATTCAGCGATGCCGTGCTGTCTTTGTCGAATCAGGCGGAAACCTTTGGCCGCACCGCATTGGAAGCACTGTCTGTCGGCACGCCAGTCATTGGCTGGAACCGCGGCGGCGTTGCAGAAATTCTGTCGCATCTTTATCCGCAGGGCTTAATTGCTGTGGATGATCAAAGCGCGCTGCAAGCTGCTGTGAAAAAGCATATTGATACGCCGCAGCAGGTTGCACCTGTGCAAGAGTTCAGCTTAAAAGAGATGTGTGATCAGACTTTAGATTTATATACATCTGTTCTCTAAGCTATCTCTATTTACACATCGCTTGCAGTTTCAAGTGATGTGTAATTTAAAACCGATTAACAAAATACAACTTAATAAAATTAACTTTTTAATTTTAAATAACTATTTTTTACCAATGAATTTTTTCAAAAATTTAGATAAGATGTTTTTTATCATATTTTACAAATATTCAACGGTTGAATTATGTCAAAATTAGAAGTCAGAAGAGAAAGTCAGAAAATATTCATCTTTAAAAAAATTTTTGAATTTGAATCGGCCAAACAGCAAGCAGAAAAAAAGAAACTCAATGCATTTGGTATGTTTGCTAAATTCAATCCATTAAAACGCCCAACAGAAGAGAGCGTATTGCTGAGTAAACAAATTCTGCGCTATGAGCCATTTTGGTATGTAGCCAGCAAAAGAACGGTGAATTACACATGTGTCGTCACGTATCCCGTTCCAGTTCACAATCCGCATGCCACCTCAATTCAAATTGATAATAATATTCCAGCCGGGCAAGCATACCCTGTAATGCGCCAGCTCGATAAAGCCAAAATCGATGTTCAAGTGGTTGAAAAATGCCACCGCACCATCGAGTTTTCAGAGTATTTGGATGGTTTAAAAAGGGAAATCAAACCATTGGTTTTCAATGACTATCTCAAAAAATTTGAATACACCGAAGTGAATGAAGTCGATGTCGAAAATGCGTTAAAACCGCTGCTGTCTTTGGACTCTTTAACAAGCTTGGTCCGTTCGACATTGCAAAATCAGATTATCAATGCCTCAAATATTGAAGACGATTCAGAAGAGATTACGTCGTTATATTTATATTTCCGTCCTGTATATGCATTTGAATATCATTGGTCTAATGCAGACAAAATTGGTGTGATAGAAGTCGATGGTTTAACTGGGGAAATTATTGAAAATGGCAATTGGTTCAAGAATACCTTCGACCAAACATTCACTCGTGACAATCTGATTGATTTAACGGCTGAATTAGCCAGCACTGTTGTCCCTGGCGGCGGCACCGTTATCAAAATTGCATCTAAAGTCATGAACTGAGATCAGAGTTTTTTTAATATTCAAAGCTAGAGATCATTTTCATCTAGCTTTGTTCAGTTATCTGTCAGCCCTTCCAAACCCGGTACTTGACGGTCAGCCAAAGCAGCAGCGGCAGCACAATCATATTCAGCATATCGCGCAGGCTGGCGCCGATGCGCCAATAGCCCCGGTCCAAAATATCATGCCGCGCGCCGAACAATTCAGCAGCAACAGCAATCACCACCACGGCCCCGATGGCATAATTGGATTTTAATTGACGCTGATGCAGCAGCGCCGCAATAAAAAAAATCAGCAGCCCGCTGTAAATCAGCAGCGCATCATGCGGCAGCTGAGAAGCCTGCAGAAAAGTATTGCGCCATTCAGACAGCATAGAAGTGCCCATAAAACTCTCTTATTTTTTAAGATGCATTGCTGTTCTGCGCGCTGCTCTACAATGCCGCGCAGACCATGCAAAATCAAAGTTGTAAACGTCAGATAAACCAAACCCGAGTTCTGCATCCTGCAAAACTCGGGTTGATGAGGTTGTGCTTTCACAAGTCTTATTATTCTTTTCGGGTGGCTTTCCTTTCCTGCATCATCTCCTTGATGATTACCATCAGCGCCGTCTTCCTTAGTGGGATAATCCGTTCCCTGTTCCATTTGCCGATGAATGTAGAATAGGCTGTTTTCCTCAGCTTGCCTATGCGCCATCAGCCGAAATCAATGTAAGCTATTTCGTACACTTTTCTCTTAAATCGCGTCCATCCGGCGCTCCGCCCATCATTGCGCCTTCCCATCCTGTTGATGCTCTTGTTTAGAATCTTCTTTATAATCCTGCGCAAGGTCATCCGTCACCGGTTTTTCTTCTTGCTCCGCTTTTTCAATACCGTCCCGGATCGCCTCTTGCGCGTCTTCTTCATCGACAGCGCTTTGCTCCAGCTCCGGCTGAAGCTGTTCAAAGATCTGGCCGGTCTGCAGCGCCACATAGACCGGAAAATGGTCTGAGCCCACATGCGGCAAGCGCTTCATCTCCACCAAAGCAAAATCGGTGCTGTGGAAAATATGATCCAGCGACCAGCGCAGCAAGGGATAATCCGCATGAAAAGTGTTGACGTACATGCGCCCGACCCGCGGATCCAGCAGCCCGCTGATGCGCTGAAACAGCCGCGTGGTGCGTGACCAGGCCACATCATTCAAGTCCCCCATCACAATGCAGCTTTGATCCCGGTCTTTGAGCTAATCGCCAACGATCAGCAGCTCCGCATCGCGCAAGGTGGAATCTTTGGCTTCGGTTGGGCTCGGCGGTTTCGGATGCAGGCAATGCAGCTGCACAGTCTCACCGGAACGCAAGGTTACCGCAGTATGAATCGACGGAATCTCATCGCTTAAAATAAATTTGACCTGCGTATCATGCAGCGGCAGCCGGCTGAACAAATGCATGCCGTACAAATTATCCAGCGGCACGGCAACGCGGTAGGGATAATCGTCTTCGATCACGCCCAGCGCTTTTTGCCAGGCTTCATCCGATTCCAGCGTCAGCACCACATCCGGCTGATATTTTTCAATTTCGGCAATCAAGAGATGATATTTGCTATTAGGCGTGAGCACATTGGAAACGATCACCGAGATCTGCCGTTCAGGGTTCAGCTGATGCCCACGGACTTTCTTCACCTGCTTTTTCCAGACAAAGGTATAAGGCAGCACCATTTTCAATTGAAAGGCAACCGCAGCGGCCAGCCCGGCTAAAATGACAGTGCGCCCAATATCCCAAGGCCCAGGCCAGAACAGCATCAGCACCAAGGCCAGCAGGCCCAGCGCCAAAATCTGCAGCCGGAGAAAATCCGCACCGCGGAACCACCATTCATAGCGCCGGATCAATGACCACACGCTCAGCAGAATCACAACGGCAGACAGCACTTCTATCCAAATCATCCGCGCCTCCGTTTTATATTCTTAATTTTTTATTGATTCATAAATTTATATCAATTTTGCATGTAACATAAACAAGTTATATTGCACAATATAATTGCTGTTTTCATTCTGCAGCGCTTGCAGTTATGCGCTCTTTTGATACACTCGAACCCCCTTTTTATTTTTTAACGCACCGAGGCAAAGTGACATGAAAGTAGGTCTGGTCGGTTGGCGCGGGATGGTTGGTTCCGTCCTTATGCAACGTATGGTTGAAGAAAATGATTTCGCTCATTTTGAGCCATTTTATTTTTCTACCAGTAATGCTGGCGGTGAAGCGCCTGCGTTTGGCGGCAAGACCGCCCCAGCACTTATGGATGCATCAGACATTGACAGTCTGAAGCAAATGGATGTCATTATTACCTGCCAAGGCGGCGATTACACGACTGACGTTTTCCCTAAGCTGAAAGCTGAAGGCTGGAACGGTTACTGGATTGACGCAGCATCGACGCTGCGCATGGATGATGAAGCGATCATCGTGCTGGATCCGGTCAACATGCACGTGATCAAAGACGGTCTGGTAAAAGGCACAAAAACTTTTGTCGGCGGCAACTGCACGGTTTCACTGATGCTGATGGGCTTAGGCGGCCTCTTCCAAAACAATTTGGTGGAATGGGCAACTTCAATGACCTATCAGGCGGCGTCTGGCGCCGGCGCGCAAAACATGCGTGAGCTGATCAACGGCATGGGCTACCTGTACAACAATACCAAAGATTTGCTGGATGACCCGAAATCGCCAATTTTAGATATCGATTCTAAAATTGCCGCGCTGCAGCGCAGTGAAGGCTTCCCTGCTGCAAACTTCGGTGTGCCTTTAGCTGGTTCGCTGATTCCATATATTGACAAGCAGCTGGAAAGCGGCCAGTCAAAAGAAGAATGGAAAGGCCAAGTTGAAACCAACAAAATTCTGGGCAATCAGCAAATCGTGCCGATCGACGGCCATTGCGTGCGTATCGGCGCTATGCGCTGCCACTCACAGGCGCTGACATTGAAACTGAAAAAAGATGTGCCGCTGGATGAAATCGAAGATATGCTGCGCAGCGCGAACCAATGGGCCAAAGTGGTGCCAAATACGCGCGAAGCGTCCATGACTGACCTGACTCCAGTGGCTGTCACAGGCACTTTATCTGTTCCAGTGGGCCGCCTGCGCAAACTGAACATGGGTAAAGAATATCTGGGCGCATTTACCGTGGGTGACCAATTGCTTTGGGGCGCTGCTGAACCGCTTCGCCGCATGCTGCGCATTCTGATTGACTATAAAAATCCTTAATTTGCCTGCTTAATGTGATGCAGACATTTTAAAATCTGAAAAGCCGATCTCAATTGATCGGCTTTTTTGTGTAGCAGTCTTGTAATTGTTTTACAATTCTTCAACATACCGTTAATCTATTGTTTTCGCTATGCGGCCTCGCCTGAGCTAAAGATTAAGATGAATGTATATAATAAATTAAAGTTTGCCATTTTAGCCATTATTGCGTCGCAGAACATTCATGCGATTACGCTTGACCCAATTCAAATTCAGTCAGCGCCTGGGGAGCTGCTGTATGCAGAAATCAATTTCCGCAATGCGGATCCCAATGCCTCTATCCGTGCCGGCTTAGCGTCTGCGGAAGACTTGATCAGCATGGGGGCCGGCCATCAGCCGCCAGGCCATTTAAACTTCTTTACGCGTAAAGACGGTTCAGGCTCAGGCGTGATTACGATTACCTCTTCGCGCCCGCTCACCGATGCTGAACTGAATGTCATTGTTAAAATTACTGAAGGCAATTCATCCCGCCTGCAGCATATTAAAACCCCACTGAAACGCAGCATGCCGCAGAGTCCGCAAATGAATGCCGCGCGCAACGAACGCGCACTGTCACCGATTATTATCAGCAATGAAAAAGATATTGCGCTGAATCTTCCAGTCAGCACCCAATTTGCCGCAGCGGCTCCAGCCGCAAAACCCCAAGAAACGCTGCTGACGGTCAATCCAGCATTGCCGCCTGCTCTAGGCGCTCAGCATGCGCCAGCAGCGATGGCCGCCCCTGCAGCCTTTTCAAGTGCCGCTGCTGCGTCTTCACTGGCCAGTCCAGCGCAGGCCATGCCGCAGGAGTCTGCCGCAAACGCGCAAAGCTCCCGCGATCCTTTGGCGCAAAAATATGCCGCTGAACAGGCAGCGCGGCAATCCGCTTCCGCAGCGCCGGCGCCTGCCGCCAAGCATCAGCCGGAACCCTCCTCAGCAGCCCCAGCCAAACCGGCATCGGGCAGTACTGCACAGAAATATGTGGTGCAATCCAATGAATCCTTATGGGCCATTGCAGCCCGTATTGCGGCTTCAGAAAACCGTCCTGTTGGCGATGTCATGAAGCAGATCAAGGCCAACAATGAACATGCTTTTATTCAGGGGGATGCTAACCGCTTAAAACGCGGCGCAGCCCTCAATTTAAACAGCGCCGCCATCTCAAAAGAGCGCGCAAAAATTTCTGCGGAAGCCTTGAAAAATACGCCGTCCACTCAATCCGGCAAAATCAAATACCGCATCAATGACGCAGAAATGAGCCTCGTGGCGGAGAAAGCGCAAGATTCAGATCAAGCTTCCGCCAACAAAAGCACAGAAAAAAACAAAACCTCGAAAGAGTTGTCATTAAAAATTATGACATCTCGCGAAAAAACCGTTAAATTACAGAGAAACGTAACCCAATTAGAATTGGCGCTAAATCAAAAGGATCATAGAATTCAATTATTAAACACTCGTCTTGCGCAACTTGAGCAGCAGCTGAAAGCGCGTCAGGCAGAGAAGAAGCCAATCAACTAAAACGTTACATATGATGATTGAAAAGGATGAGCGCAATTTCTCTATGCTCTATCCTCAAGGGGTAAAAACATGCTGTATGTAATTCCATTTGTGATCTTGCTGATCGTATTGGTCGTACTGAAAAAACGTCAAGATGCTCAAGGTTCTGAAAAATCTTCTGCAGCCGCGGCAACACAAAAAAACAAGGCCAAAAAAGCCAGTTCATCAGCCAAAGTTGCCCCGAATAAAACACAGGCCGTGCAAAGCGCTGCGGTTGAAAAAAAGCAGACCACTGCGCTTTCGGCTGATATCCGCAATAAAATTGAAAGCCTCATTCAAGAGCGCAATTTTTTCTCTGCTGAAGCGCAGATTAATCAGGCGCTGAAAAAAGACAACTCGCAGCACGAACTGTATTTGTATCTTTTAGATATTCATATTCTGCAAAAAGATGAATTTGCCATCAGCCAGCTGCTGAACCATGTGCGTTCATTGGAACTGGAAGACATTCTAGAGCAGGCGGAAGCGAAAAAATCAGAGTACGAAGCATCACAGCAAAAGTCTGATGACGTTATCGACTTTGTCAGCCCTGTCATTGCGCCAGAGCCGGCGGCGGCGCCTAAAGCGCAGAATAATGCTGATTTTGACGCCTTGATGGCTGATTCTTCTGCACCTGCCGCTGCACCTAAAGCCGATCTTGCTTTTGAGCAATTGCAAGCAGCAGCTGAACCTGCAGCACAGCCCGCTGCGGAAGAAATTAAACCGCTGGAATTTAATCTTTCTTTTGACACTGCGCCAAAAACTGAAACTGCTGAGCCGGTTCAAGACGCTGCGCCATCTGTTGATTTCGGTTCATTCTCTTTAGAAGAAGCGGAACCGGCAGCCCAAGCTGTTTCTGAAGCGCCTGCACAGGAAGAAATTCAGCCTTTAGATTTCTCGCTGAAATTGACACCGGAAAATGCCGCCGCGCCTGAAGCTCCGGCGCCAGAAGACATCAAGCCTCTGGATTTCTCGTTCTCTTTAGATGCGCCGCCGCCGGCTGAACAGCCAGCCAGCGAACCGGCACTGAGTTTTGATTTAAGTTCGCTTGATTCTGCTACACCTGCAGTAGACACGCCTGCAGCGGAAAAACCGGCTGTGCCTGCATCTACTGGGGTGAGCTTCAACATCAGCAGCACCAGCGCATCCGCTGCAGCGCCTGCAGACAGCAGTGATCCGCTGGTTCAATCCTTCCCGGAACTGTCTGAATGCCCTGAAATTGCAGTCAATCTGGAATTGGCTCAGCAATACATTAAATTGGGCGCTTATGATGCCGCCCGCGAATTGCTGGCTGAAAAAGAGGCTGAATATTCCACCGAACAGCGCCAGCAAGCGGATCTGTTACTGAATCAAATCGCTTCTTAATCCGAATCGCTTTACACTGAAGCAGTCATCCTTGACTGCTTTTTTTATGATGAAAAAAATAGCCTTGATTTATATGGGCGGCACCTTTGGCTGCATTGGTGAGCCGCTCAGCCCAATGCCCGCTGAACAGTTCATTCCTCAGCTGCAGCATCTTCTGCCCGTGCATCTCAGCATCACATGCCTGACTGCGCCTGACATACGCGACAGCAGCGCCTGCACCGCCGGCGACTGGCTGCAGCTGCTGGATCAAATTCAGCAATTGCAGCTGCAGCAGTATCAGCATTTTGTGATCATTCATGGCACAGACACCCTCAGCTATGCCAGCGCCGTTTTATCGCGCTTCATCGGCCAATCGGCGCATGTGGTGCTGACCGGCAGCCAATACCCGCTGTTAACTGCGCAAGGCACCGACAGCCGCGAATTTACCGATGCCATCGACAATTTAAACTTTGCCTTGGATTCGGTGATCAAAGCCCCTGCTGGCGTGTATTTAGCCTTCCACCATCAGCTGCTGCATGCCTCTACGGCTTTGAAAACCCATACGACAGAACTCAATGCCTTTGCAGGAATAACGGTCGAATCGGAGCTGGAACCGCTCGGACAGCCCTTTATCGTGAATGAGCGGCATATTGCCAAAGCGCGCAGCTTCAATTGCCTGAGCCTCATGATGCAGCCGGTTGCGCCAGAGCAGCTCCTGCACAATCTGCAGGCGATTGCGGCCCGTCCTCCGCACGCGCTGATTCTGCAGGGCTTTGGCACGGGCAATATTGCTGTCAATGCCGAAATTTCGACCCTGCTGCGTGAATTGCCGCAGCGCGGCTGCGCAGTGATTGTCACCACCCAAGTCCCTTTTGGCAGCATGAATCAGCACTATGCCGTCAGCCAATGGATGGCAGAGGCGAAAATTTTGCTCAGCAATAGCCGCAGCCATGCAGATCTTTATGCAAAAGCTTTAAAAATGTATTTACAATACGATGATGCAGAGCAATGGCATCTGCATTGGCAAGATTAAAATCAAACTGAGGTAAATATGCAGCGTTTTGCGATTGGGATAGAGTTTTGCGGTGTGCGCTATAAAGGCTGGCAAACCCAGCAGCCGGGCGTGCCCAGCGTGCAGGAAACTCTCGAAAAAGTCCTCAGCAAAATCGCCAATGAGCCCATTGTTCTCCATGGCGCAGGCCGCACCGATGCGGGCGTGCATGCCACCAATATGGTGGCGCATTTTGATACTGAAGCCATCCGCCCGATCCGCGGCTGGCTGATGGGCGCCAACAGCACCCTGCCGAAAGACATTGCCATTCAATGGATCAAGGAAATGGATCAGGACTTCCATGCGCGCTTTAAGGCTCAGGCGCGCCGCTACCGCTATGTGGTGTACAACAATCCGCAGCGCCCGGCGCTGCTGCATAAGCAGGTCACTCACGCCTACTATCCGCTGGATGTCGATAAAATGATTGAAGCGGCGAAAAAATTTGAAGGCACGCATAATTTTGAAAGCTTCCGCGCAGCGGCCTGCCAATCCAATCAGCCTGTCCGCCATGTCCGCCACTGCCGCCTGATCCGCCACGGCTGCTATTTGGTGCTGGATATTCAGGCAGACGGTTTTTTACATCATATGGTGCGCAACATCATGGGATGCCTGCTGGAAATCGGCCAAGGCATGTATGGCATTGACCATATTGACGAGATTTTCGCAGCTGAAGACCGCAAAGCGGCCGGCATTACCGCTCCGCCGGATGGCCTATACTTCATTCACGCCGACTATCCTGAACAGTATGCATTGCCGAAAGTGCCTTTGGGGCCGCATTGGCTGAATATGCCTGAGTAATTTATTTTCATAATATTTACCTCCCCGAACCCCTCCTGAAAGGAGGGGGAATTCCGCCCTTTTTTAAAGGGGAGCTTAGGAGGGATTTTTTAACGCTGCTTGCGCTTACGGTATTCCACCGGTGTTTCATTGGTCCAGCGCTTGAAGGCCCGATAGAAAGTGCTTGGCTCTGAGAAGCCGGTCAAATATACAATCCGCTCGACACTTTCACTGGTATTGGCCAAAAGCTTTTTCGCCAAACGGCAGCGGTAATCCGACAAGATCTGCTGAAAACTGGTGTTGGCTTCCGACAGCTGCGTACGCAGGCGCCGCGGCGTAATGCTCAGCTGCGCAGCCACTGTTTCCAAAGTCGTTTCACCGCTCTCCAGTGTTGAACCAATTGCACGGCGCACTTCGCCGACCAAATCATAACGCGCCAATTCCTGCAGCTTTTCAATCGCCAGCTGTTCATGCAGCTGCAAAAGCTCAGGCTCCGCCTGCCACAGCGGGTATTCCAGAATGCTTGGATCAAAGTACAGGCGGGTTTCTTTCTGCCCTAAGCTGACCGGACATTCATACACGCGGAAATACTCATCATCCGGCGCGCCTTGGCTGTAGTTGAAGTCGATATACAGCGGCTGGAAACGCCCCTCGGTAATGAATTTAAAAAAGCGCAATACGCCTGACATCGCGCATTCAGAAAAGTGGCGATTGACTAAATTCTCTGACCACGGCTGTATGCCGTTGGTCAAATAGCAACGGTCATCCTCAACCACCAGCGTGGCATGAAAAGCATCGCTGATCAGGCGCTGATAAGCCAAAGCGCGTTTCAGCCCTTCACCAAAGTTTTCAGATGAAACAAACAGATGCTCAATCACCTGGCCGCGGTACAGCGGCAGGTGCTCGCCTAAATGCAGGCCGATATCTGAGTCTTTACTGACTTCTTCAGCCGCCACCCAAAACGCATACTGCGCATTTAAAGGCGTACGGTCATTGGCTTCCACTTGCCCTAAGGCCACGCCTGCTTTCGTTAATATTTCTTCTGTTGGCAAACCGGCTCGACGAATCGCCTGGTAACCCAATCGCAGTACTACGGATGCATCGGTTAGCTGACTCACTCAAAAACCTTCCTTGTATGTACTTCATTTATACCCAAAAAGATTCAAATTAGATTAACTGCGATTGACCGAACTGACAACATGCTTAAGCGTTTTTTTGTAGAAAAAGTTTAACCGTTGTGTTCGCAATTTTACTCACAGATGATTATTCTGACGCCCATTTCATCTTGTTTTTAGCAAAAAAATTGACTATAATTTGCGCCTTTCCAATTTATTCATTCAGGTAGGCTATGGCCAATAAAGAGGAACTCATCGAGTTCGAAGGCGTTGTCACCGAGACGCTTCCTAATACTATGTTCCGTGTACGTTTAGAAAACGGTCATGAAGTGATTGCTCACATCTCTGGCAAAATGCGCAAACACTATATCCGCATTTTGACTGGCGACAGTGTTAAAGTTGAAATGACACCTTATGACTTAACTAAGGGTCGCATCACTTATCGTGCGCGTTAAGTTTTAGCAGAAGCAGAAAAGCCGCTGATCAAGTGGCTTTTTTTATGCCCTTTTGAAAATAAGGATGAAAAATTGACTCAAAATCCGCTTTCATTTACAGGGTAAAATCATAAAAATTCAATGAATTCAAAATCAAATAACAATGAAATTCAGCAATATGAAAACCCTGGTTTTGCTTGCGCCAATCCTGTGCAGCGCCTTTTCGACAAGCAGCCCGAATAAACTCAGCCGATCACTGCGGCACGATATCGGGCAATCTGCAGATCAGGTTCAAACGGCTTCATTTGCATCAGCTGGGCAATAAAGTTTCCGGCGCCCCCGTACAGACTCAAGAAAAGCTCAGCTATACCCTTTTGCGCAATATGCCTCTTCCGATCGGAACGCCCAATCTAGGCACCAGCACAGCCATGGGCGCGCCTCTTCCTACGCTATCCCATGGCCATCTGATTATTGATCTGAAATATCAAATCGACTTCATGCTCCGGGATAACCGGGTTGAATCGATCCATTTTGCCGGAAAGGCCTGCTGATCAAACCGCATTTAAGATATTGAATGGATCCGACTGATTCACCGTGTATCAAATGACTACAGTATTACTGCGGAGAATCTGCTTAAACTAAACTTATTTCGTGAGGAATTTACCCATGAAATTAAGCAAAATGCATTTCACGCTTAAATTGGGATGTTTATCCATGTTAAGCGCCATCATATTGGCTAGCTGCACCACGGCACCCACAAGCTCCGCATTTGAGCGTCAGCGCTATCTGGAATCGTTTATCGGCAAATCAAGCGAAACCATTCAGTCCCAGCTTAATTTAAGCCAGCTGGGCTATCAGAACATCAGTGCTGGAAAATTATCGCCTGACCGCCTGACTTACCGTGTCGCGCGCCCGATCAGCATTCCTATCCCGATGGCTGACAATCCCGCCCTCGGGCTCGGGAGCGGCTCAGCTGTGCCGATTCCGAGCAGCGCAAACAGCTATGACGTGGATCTCAGCTGCATCATTGAATTCAGTCTAAAAAACAGCATTGCCACTGATGTGCGGCTCACCGGCCGGACCTGCTGATTCCGCGCTGAGCATGCATGATTTTAAGCATAAAAAAACGCAGCTGAAATGCTGCGTTTTTCCGTTCAGTTCGGGCTTAGTTCAAGGCCGCAACAACAGCTTGACCCATTTCCACTGTGCCGACTTTCTGCATGCCTTCTGACATGATATCCGCAGTACGCAAGCCTTGATCCAAGACATTGCCCACCGCATCTTCAATCGCTTTCGCTGCCGCTTCTTCACGGAAAGTATAGCGCAGCATCATCGCCACAGACAGAATCGTCGCCAATGGGTTAGCAATATTTTGACCTGCGATGTCCGGTGCAGAACCATGGCAAGGCTCATACATGCCTTTGCCGTTCTCATCGAGAGAGGCAGATGGAAGCATGCCGATTGAGCCGGTCAACATTGCCGCCTCATCTGACAGAATATCGCCGAACAAGTTGCCGGTTACGATCACGTCAAACTGTTTCGGCGCACGCACCAATTGCATTGCCGCATTGTCCACATACATATGAGACAAGTTGATTTCTGGATACTGCTCTTCTTTCAGCGCCGTTACGGTTTGCTTCCACAATTCAGTCACTTCAAGCACGTTGGCTTTGTCCACAGAGCATACTTTGCCGCCGCGCAAATTCGCCATTTCAAACGCGACTTTGGCAATGCGCTTGATTTCTGATTCAGCATAAACGTCTGTGTTGAAGCCTTGTTTTTCGCCGTTTTCAAGCTCACGGATGCCGCGCGGCTGACCGAAGTAGATACCGCCAGTCAATTCACGGACAATCAGGATATCCAAGCCCGACACAATTTCAGGTTTCAAGCTTGAAGCATCTGCAAGTTGCGGATAAAGAATTGCTGGGCGCAAGTTGGCAAATAAGTTTAATTCTGAACGGATTTTCAACAAGCCACGTTCTGGACGGATTGAGCGTTCAATCGTATCCCATTTTGGACCGCCCACAGCACCTAACAAGATCGCATCGGCTTTTTTTGCTTGCGCAGCAGTCACAGCTGGATAAGGTGAGCCATGCGCATCAATTGCCGCACCGCCCAGCAAGCCTTGTTCCCAAGTCAAATCCAAATTGAATTTTTCATTTACGCGGGTCAGCACCTGCTCTGCAGCTTTAACAATTTCAGGGCCAATGCCATCGCCAGCTAAAATCAAGATTTGTTTTGACATGAGGGGTTCCATTTATAATGGCCAGTATTGACCAACTAGTTTTTTACAATTTTTTTTCTACAAACTCGCCAAGTCCATTCAAAACATTGTACGGTTTGCAAAAACGCCGAATAATTTTCTTTTCCTGCATCAAATCCACACACAGCGGATCCGGCGCAGAAACATTCAATAAGCTGCCCTGCCGCTTCGAACGATCACGGTACATGTTAAAACTGTACGCTTGCTTCGGCCTGAAATTGTGAATCACATGCAGGCTCTCTGCTTTATCCTGTGAAATGGGATAAAAGCGGATCACCACTTCATGCTGGCCCGGAGGCACAGAGAGATACACTGGATTAGGCTCAGAAAGCGAATGCCCGCTTAAACGGACAATCCCGGCTTTTATGGCGCCGCGCTGCACTTGATGTCTGTCTGCATCAATCACTGTTAATTGATCCAAACGCTCAAACTCACAATGCGATGGCCCCGCACAAAAAATTAACGCATGATTTTTTGTAATTTCGGTTTCTTTTACATTGTTTAACCGTGCAGTGTTGACACTTTGGCAGGCTGCCAATGCAGCCGCCAATGCCCCGAGCAAAGCAAATCGTCCAAAACGCTTATTCATGACCGGAATCCAACCTGACAAAATCTGGCAATATGTGACTATAATTATTCCCTGATATTAGCAAGTCTTCTTCAGCCTGACTATAGCTCAATGCGTCAAACACTTAGCCTTTAATTTCAGCAAATACCCAAGGGCGCGCTGCTTTGGTTTTTTCTTCATAAGCGCGAATATCATCTGCGGCTTGTAAAGTTAAACCAATGTCATCTAAACCATTCAATAAACAGTGTTTACGGAATGGATCAACTTCAAATTTAAAGGCTTCACCTGATGGGGTACGCACTTCTTGCGCGTCCAAATCAATAGTTAGCTGATAGCCTTCCGTTGCTGCACATTCTTTAAATAATTGATCAACAATCTCTTCAGATAAAATCACTGGCAACATGCCGTTTTTAAAGCTGTTGTTAAAGAAAATGTCGGCATAACTTGGTGCAATTACAGTACGGAAACCGTATTCATTTAAGGCCCAAGGTGCATGCTCACGGCTTGAACCACAACCAAAGTTTGCACGTGAGATTAAAATACTCGCACCTTGATAACGTGCTTGGTTCAAGACAAAATCCGGATTTTTAGGACGTTTTGAAATATCTTGCCCCAAATAACCTTCATCTAAGTAGCGTAATTCATCAAATAAGTTATCACCAAAACCGGTGCGCTTGATTGATTTCAAGAACTGTTTTGGAATGATTAAATCTGTATCGACATTGGCACGGTCTAAGGGTGCAACGATACCTTGTTCAACGATATATTTTTTCATGTTTATTTCTCACTGAATCCGTAACCTCTCCCTTGCGAACTCAGAATTATTCTGAGGATGCTCATCTCCTACGAAGATAGGAAACTCCTTCTCCCTCTGGGAGAAGGCTGGGATGAGGGCTTAAACTAGAATGTACGCACATCAACAAAATGACCCGCAATCGCTGCTGCGGCTGCCATCGCTGGGCTGACCAAATGCGTACGTCCGCCATTGCCTTGACGGCCTTCGAAGTTACGGTTCGACGTTGAAGCACAGTGCTCACCCGGCTGCAATTTGTCGGCATTCATTGCCAAGCACATTGAGCAGCCTGGTTCACGCCATTCGAAACCGGCTTCGATTAAGATTTTGTCCAAGCCTTCCGCTTCCGCTTGCGCTTTCACTAAACCTGAACCCGGCACGACCATCGCCTGTTTGATGCTTGCCGCCACTTTTTTGCCTTTGGCAATTTCAGCAGCCGCGCGGATATCTTCAATACGTGAGTTGGTACATGAACCAATGAATACGCGATCTAACTGAATGTCTGCCAACGCCTGACCCGCAGTTAAACCCATGTATTGATACGCACGTGTCCAGTCATTGCGCTGCACGTCATCTTTGGCTTGTTCTAAGGTTGGCACGGCCTGAGAAACAGGAATGACCATTTCAGGTGAAGTGCCCCAAGACACTTGCGGCTCAATCTCTTCACCTTGCAATACAACGACTGTGTCAAAGTGCGCATCTTCATCTGAATGCAAGGTATTCCAATAGGCCACTGCGGCATCCCACTGCTCGCCTTTCGGTGCATAAGGACGGCCTTTCACGTATTCAATGGTTTTTTCATCTACTGCTACCATGCCGACACGCGCGCCGCCTTCAATCGCCATGTTGCAGACCGTCATACGGCCTTCGATCGACATATCACGGAACACTTGACCGCCAAATTCAATCGCATGACCGGTGCCGCCTGCAGTACCGATTTTACCAATGATGGCCAAAACCACATCTTTCGGGGTGACGCCTTGACCCAATTTACCGTCTACGCGTACCAACATGTTTTTCATTTTCTTTTGAACTAAGCATTGGGTTGCCAATACATGTTCAACTTCTGATGTGCCAATCCCGTGCGCCAAGCAGCCAAATGCACCGTGTGTCGCGGTATGTGAGTCGCCGCAAACAACGGTCATGCCCGGCAAGGTTAAACCTTGCTCAGGCCCAACCACGTGTGCAATCCCTTGACGTACATCATTGATATCAAACTGCACCACATTAAAAGTTTTACAGTTGTCATCTAAAGTTTGTACCTGAATACGAGAAGTATCATCTTCAATTCCGGCAATCCCTTCAGAGCGTTCTTTTTTAGAAGTCGGTACGTTATGGTCAGGCGTTGCCACGTTAGCGCTTAAGCGCCAAGGTTTGCGACCCGCAAGCTGAAGACCCTCAAACGCTTGTGGTGAAGTCACTTCATGTAATAAATGACGATCGATATACAATAATGAAGAGCCATCATCCCGCTGTTTGACTAAATGGTCATCCCACAATTTATCGTATAAGGTTTTTTTAGTTTGGATTTCTGCTTTTGGGGTTTCGCCTGCCATGTCGATATGCTCCACTGGACTGGGTAAATTCTTTCGTTAAATTGATTATAACCACGTATTCACATAAATCTAATTTATCATTTTTATTAGTTTGAAAACTTTTTGGAATTACAATTTAAGCATTCAAAAAACAATTGCATCGTTCTGCATGGCATTCTTTGAGCCTGCAATTTTATTGGTTTTCCAGCCTTTCAACCGGCGCAAAAACCATGCATTCGCCCATGCCTTGGAACAGGCAAATTTCCCAGAACGGGCTTGCTCATGCGCAAGCGATGGCTGCGGTTTTTTGGTAGTTCATCAGCCATGCCGCCTTAACTTCAGGCAAGCAGAACCCGCACAGCACTGAAACTGCGCCAAATGCATTTCAATCGAAGAGCCGGTTTAGAGCATGCGCACCGTACAGCCTCAACACCGGCTTTATACCGATGAATCTTCCTGATGCCCTGCCAGCTGTTCAATGGCCCGAATCAGTTCAGCCTTGGCGGCGCCGCATTCTGCAGCCGCCTGGTTTTCATCGTCTTCATCATCCGCCAGCTCATACACAGCGGAACGCCGTTCGACTGTGCCTTCGAATATATCTAAAAGATATTTAACATGTTTGATATCCATTGCACTCACCCTGCAGGAAAGAGCGTTTACCGCACCCTTTCCCCCAAATTCAGCATTTATGAAACCGATGCAAAATAATCCAAATTCCGCTTTTACTTTTATAATGAGACTTATTATCATTTAAAAGCATTCTAAAGCAATGATAGAGGAACGACCTATGGCGAATATTCAAAAGTTTGTTGACTGCAACCAAAAAACCTTAAAAAAGACCTTCAGTTATTACATTATGCACATCACTGTCGCCATGCTGGTAGGCTACTTTGTAACAGGCAGTTTAGCGATGGCGATTGCCCTGAGCCTGCTGGAACCGACCGTACAGGCCGTGGCATTTTTCTTTCACGAAAAACTCTGGGAACGTAAAGCAGCGCAGTAAAACCGTACGCGTTCAGCTGCCATGGCTGCATGCTTACTGCAGTTCCTCTATAGCCGCCTGCGGGCGGTTTTGCTTTGACCTCGGCCGCCCGATTTACGGACGGACTGGAATATAATGCTTGATTTCAGCCTTTCAACCCGGCGCTGCAGGATACGATTTTAGTCTAAGGCCAAGACGCTGATTTTTACACAGTTCCCTCTCATGCGCTCAGCAACGGCATTCATACGGCATTGGATGATCATACTGCAAGCCCTTGATCTGAAATGCATCACAAGATTTTTGACACAGCATCCTGCATCAATGCGGTTTCTGCCGGCCTTCAGCTGCCAAATGCATGAATGAGCCGTAAATGCTTATATTTACATCAATAGATACAACATTTCCTTTGATTAATTCTTAAAATTTCTGAATAATAAAATTACCATAAAAAATCTTTATAGGTAATTTAAGATGAATCTCGCCGCCTTTGAAGCCTTTGTAAAAGTCATGGAAACAGGATCGATTTCTCTGGCCGCCGATCAGCTTTTTATTACCCAACCTGCCGTCACCAAGCGCATTCACAGCCTTGAAGAATATTTTGGCGTCAAATTGTTTGAGTCTGCCGGACGCGGCGTGCAGGCGACGCATGCTGCGCACTCTTTGCTGCCGAAAGTCAAAAACTGGCTGAATGAGCTGGGGGATATTCACAATACCTTGAGCCATGAACAAGGCGAAGTGCGCGGCAAGCTGAAAATCGGCACCAGCCACCATCTGGGCCTGCATCATTTGCCAAGCCATTTGCGCAGCTATGTGCAGCATTATCCTGAAGTCACGTTGGATGTGCATTTTGTCGATTCTGAGCAGGCGCATGAGCAAGTGCTGGCCGGCGATTTAGAACTGGCGTTCCTCACCCTGCCGCCGCAGCTGGATGACCGCCTGAAATATGTCACCATTTGGAATGATCCGCTGGTTTTTGTGGCCGCGCCTTTTCATCCGCTGGCGCAAAAACAGAATTTAAGCCTGGAAGATCTAATCCAGTATCCAAGCCTGCTGCCGGCTTCGCAAACCTATACCAGCCAGATCACTTTGGCGGAATTTGAAAAGCAAGGCGTCAAACCCAAAATCACCATGAGCAATAACCCGCTGGAATCTATCCGCATGCTGGTCTCAATTGGCTTGGGCTGGTCGGTCTTGCCTCAAACCCTGCTGAATCCGGATTTAAAGCAATTGGATATTAATTTAGAAATGAACCGCCAGCTGGGCATGGTCTGGCATCCGGGACGCACGCAGTCTAAAGCGGCAGAAGCGCTGGTCGACAGCATGAAATCGCTGTAAAAACCGCAGCAATGCAAATAAAAAACCGCCCTTGAGGCGGTTTTTTTACGGCCGAACACAGTCCGGCAGCTTTGGCTGCATGCATGCGCTGATTAATTCAATGAATCTTCATGCAGCGATTCATTGAGCTGATCGACAATAATTGCCCAGCTGCCATCCGATTTTATTTTTTCCGCTAGAAACTGGCGCTGACTTTCCGTCCAATAATCCGCTTCAGTAATTTTCGTTTGCGCATTCAGCTGGTGCGTTGCAATAAACAGCTCAATCGCTTTCTCGCTCGAATCCAAGCCCAGCTGTTCAAAAAGGTTGGTCATTCTTGGGCGTACACTCATTGCTCATCTCCTTCTGCTTTACTCATGATTGCTTGGCAATTATGTTTTAACTTAAGGATATAACATGGATGCGCACGGCGCTCAACTGCTTAAATCAACGCTCAATATTTCAAAAAAGGCATAGTCAGCATCATCAGCATGCCTAGACCGCCCAAGATCAGATTCGGAATCCGGCCCAGCTGAATGCCAGTCCACCATTTTGCGGAAGATTCAAATAAGAGGAAACGCGCGGGCCCATAAAAAATGCAGTCCATTCCGCTTCAGAACGTCCTGCAGATCAATTTTCACGGATCATTTTAAATCATCACACCAAGAGATTGCGGCCGGCAGCCGCCTCAAAGGCGTTGCCCACGCTTTCAGGTTCAGATCGACCAGTCCTGAATGGCCCAGCCTTGTTCCTGAGCCAAAGCCTCCAGCCGCTCATCCGGATTCACGGCAATTGCATGGTTGGCATATTCCAGCAGGAAACGGTCATTGATGGAATCTGAATAGGCCCAAGACTCTGTCACATCACGGCCTTCCAGCCACTGATCCAAACGCGCCAATTTGCCTTTCTGATAGCAGGGAATATTAATCACTTTGCCGGTGTATTTGCCGTCCACCACTTCAGCATTGGTGGCGATGATTTCGGTAATGCCGAATTCACGGAAAATCGGCGCGGTAATAAAATCCGAAGTGGCTGTAATGCCCACCAAAGCATGGCCCGCTTCCTGATGGCGCTGAATCGCTTTAAAGCCTTCAGGGCGCATTTGCGGGCGGATCACTTTTTGCATGAATAATTGATGCAGCTCAGTCAAATAGGCGTTGTCATGCTGAGTTAGAAATTCAAAAACAAATTCATTATAGGCAATCGGATCGAGCTGGCCAGCTTTGTAATCTTCATAAAATTTATCGTTCATGGCGCGGTGGCGGATAGGGTCAACCAGGCCTTCATTGACTAAAAACTCCCCCCAAGAATGGTCCGAGTCGGTATTTAATAAGGTGTGGTCTAAGTCAAACAGCGCCAATTTCATGAAAATACTCGTAAAAGCTTAAATTTAAGAAAAAATTTGTAAATCTATCTCCGCTAGTCGATAGAAATTCGTTAAGATCATAGCAATTTTAACATTATTTACACTTTGCTTTATCCGAGTTGGATGCAGAAATAACAATCCCCGGATGCAAAGTCATAAATTACACAATATTTAGGTAGCCAAATGATCGACTCAGAAGGTTTCCGACCCAATGTCGGGATCATTTTGGCAAACGAATCCGGTCAGGTTTTATGGGCAAAACGCATTGGTCACAATGCATGGCAATTTCCGCAAGGAGGTATTCAGTATGGTGAAACCCCCGAACAGGCACTTTTCCGTGAACTGAGAGAAGAAGTTGGCTTATTGCCCGAACATGTCGAGATTATCGCGCAAACTAAAGGTTGGCTGCGTTACCGTTTGCCAAATCGATATATACGGCCAGACTCTGACCCCGTATGTATAGGTCAAAAACAGAAGTGGTTTTTGCTGAAGCTGACCGCTTCAGTGCAGCATATTCAGCTGGATTTATCAGATCCGCCTGAATTCGATCAATGGCAATGGGTAAGCTATTGGTATCCGCTGGGTCAAGTGGTCAATTTCAAACGCGATGTGTACCGCAAAGCGATGACGGAGCTGTGCACGCAGCTGCCGCAGAAAACATAAAAAAATCGCATAAAAAATGCAGATTTTTGAGATAACTATTGCTATAAATTAGTTATACATTAAACCTTAGCCGCAAAATATTTAAGCAGGAGCAGACACGATGTCGAATATGCAGCTGGATACCTTAAGACGCATCGTCCAAGAGATTAATGCGTCCGCCAGCCTGCATGAATCTTTAGACATTATGGTCAAGCAAGTGGCTGAGGCCATGCATGTCGATGTCTGCTCGATTTACCTGCTGGACGAACGCAACCACCGCTACCTGCTCATGGCCTCGAAAGGCCTGAACCCTGAATCGGTCGGCAATGTCTCTTTGCACACCAGCGAGGGCCTGGTCGGCTTGGTCGGCCAGCGCGAGGAAATCGTCAACCTCGACAATGCGCCAAAACATGAACGCTTCATGTATTTCCCTGAAACAGGCGAAGAACTTTATAATTCATTCCTTGGCGTGCCGGTTATGTACCGCCGCAAAGTCATGGGCGTGCTTGTCGTTCAAAACAAAGAGCCGCAAGACTTCAGCGAAGCCGCAGAGTCATTTCTGGTCACGCTGTGCGCGCAGCTCTCTGGCGTGATCGCGCATGCGCATGCGGTCGGCAATATTGATGTCTTCCGCAAGCCAAGCAATCTGCCGGCCTATAAAACCTTCCAAGGGGTTTCCGGTTCCGGCGGCATTGCCCTCGGCCGCGCTGTGATTCTGTATCCTCCAGCCGATTTAGCTGCCGTGCCTGACCGCGAAGCGGATGACATCAGTGAAGAACTGGAGCTGCTGGACAATGCACTGGCATCCGTGCGTCAAGAGATTCAGTCTCTAGATGATAAAATGCAGGATGCTTTGATGGCTGAAGAGCGCGCCTTGTTCAGCGTGTTCCTGCGCATGCTGGATGAAAATGCCCTGCCAGCCGAAATTAAAAGCGAAATCCGCGATGGCAACTGGGCGCAAGGCGCTGTGCGCATTGTCATAGATAAGCACATTGCCTTATTTGCGCAGATGGAAGATGACTATCTGCGTGAACGCGTCTCGGATCTGAAAGATTTAGGCCGCCGCATTTTAGCGTTTTTACAGGAAGCTGACGCCAGCCACCGAGAGATTACCAATGAAAGCATTCTCATTGGCGATGATATTTCCACCGCGGCGCTGGTCGAACTGCCTGTCGATAAAATTGCGGCCATTGTCACCACCGAAGGCGCGATGAACTCGCATATGGTGATTGTGGCGCGTGCACTCGGCATTCCAACGGTGGTCGGGGTCACTGAGCTGCCGATCAATACGCTGGATGATGTGGAAATGATTGTCGATGCGCACCAAGGCCGCGTCTTTATCAATCCGCCGCGCCGCCTGCGCAGCCGATACAAAGAAATTCAAAAAGAAGAAGAATTGCTGGCCAAAGACCTCAAGCAGTACGAAACCAAAGATTCCATTACCCCGGATGGCGTTGCCGTTAAACTGTATGTCAATACCGGCTTAATGATTGATGTGGTGCGCGGCGTGCAGCGCGGCGCTAAAGGGGTCGGGCTGTACCGCTCAGAAATTCCATTCATGCTGCGTGACCGTTTTCCGGGCGAAGAAGAACAGCGCCTGATTTACCGCCAGCAGCTGAGCCATTTTGCCAACAAGCCGGTGGTGATGCGCACCCTCGATATTGGCGCAGACAAAGACCTGCCGTATTTCTCGATTGAGGAAGAAAACTCGGCGCTCGGCTGGCGCGGCATCCGCTTCACGCTGGATCATCCTGAAATTTTTTCTTCGCAAATCCGCGCTATGCTGAAAGCCAGCATCGGTCTGAACAACCTGCATATTTTATTGCCGATGGTGACCAGCGTCAGTGAAGTCGAGGAAGCGTTATATTTGCTCGACCGCGACTGGCAAGCCGTGCAGGAAGAAGAGCAAGTCAAAATCACCAAGCCGAAAATCGGCATTATGGTGGAAGTGCCGAGCATTCTGCTGCAGATTGAGGAATTTTCTGAGCTGGTCGATTTCTTCTCTGTCGGCTCCAACGATTTGACCCAATACCTGCTGGCGGTCGACCGTAACAATCCGCGGGTCGCCAATGTCTATTCGCATCTGCATCCAGCAGTGCTGCGCGCGCTGACACGCCTGGTCAAAGAGTGCCATAAATATGATAAGCCCGTCAGCATTTGCGGGGAAATGGCGGGAGATCCGCTGTCTGCCATTCTGCTGATGGCGATGGGCTTTAATACCCTGTCGATGAGTTCAAGCAACATTCTGCGGGTGCGCAAAGCCATTTGCCATGTGCCGATGAGCGATGCGCAAGAGCTGCTGGAGCATGTGCTGAAAACGAATAATCCGCTGATGGTGAAAAGCTGGATGGAATATTATTTTAAGACCCACGGTCTCGGCGATATGGTGAAGGCGTCCACGCGGGTGGTCAGCGCCTGATCCTGCTGTGGGCAGCCTGCTATTAACGCTGCATCGGCATGGACAAGATGACAAATCCTGACCGCGCATGAACTTAAGGCTTGCCGCCTGTTGAGGAGGTATGTATGGATTTCATTTTATTTCTGCTCTTTGCTGGCATTATTTTTATCATCAGCAATAAACCGTTTAAGCGGGCCAAGGCACACGCTCAAGCTGGGCGCCATCAGCCGATTCCAAACCGGGCGCCGCAAAATATACCGCAGCAGGACTCAGTGCAGCATAACCAGCCGAAGCCGCCGGCCCATAGGCAGCCTGCTGTTGACAGCGCGCTTCACTCACCTTCTCGGCCCAGCGCGCCAGTGCTGCTCGGCATTGAGATTACCCCCATACAGCAGCGCCGTTTAGGAAAAAATGATCCCTCGGT
Source organism: Acinetobacter sp. (assembly GCF_041919735.1). Taxonomy (GTDB): domain Bacteria; phylum Pseudomonadota; class Gammaproteobacteria; order Pseudomonadales; family Moraxellaceae; genus Acinetobacter. Next base: position 59,891 of record NZ_JAYRTF010000009.1, on the reverse strand, counting down.
CTTGGCGGCCAACCGCGCCAAACAGCGCTATGCGCACTCCGGCGCACCTTCATTTTTGGATAAAATTGGACAGCAGATTGAAAAAGCAGCCCAGCAAATGGATGCCGCAGCACAGCCGCAAAAAAGCTCAGGAAAGGAATTTAAAAAAGAAGATTTAAACAAGTTATTCAATAATTTATTCAGCAATAAGAAATAAACGCGCCAGCCTTTATGCCGCCATTAAAAAAGGGAGATAATCATTTGAGTATCTCCCTTTTTTGTGCTTGCTGTAGCCGCGTTTTACATCTTTCTTTCGATCTACAAAAGTCTGGCTTTTGTTAAAATCGTTCATGTGCTTTGCCACAAAGTTGCGAACTTCAACTTCTGGCAGGGCTTTTTTCTTCGCCATTTCGCCGCTCTCTTTTCAGTTTAGGCATCTGGTTGATGCAGTGCCTATATTGGGCTATTTTGCATAAATTACAAGCAGATTAATACGAGTTTGAGATAAAAAGTTATTTTCGATCTTTAAATTTTGCTGAGATAAAATCCATCCAAACCTAAAAACGTCAATCAAAAATATAAAAATAAGGATCGGGATAACAACAGTTTATTGACCAAAAAACTAGTTTTCTTACAAACACTTTCAACAAAATACAAAATTATTAAATATTTTCAATCATTTAAATTTGCTTTAATTTTAAAACACATATACATTGTATATACATTTTTAATCATCGCCTTTGGGCGATAGATACGTTATGGCTGAATTACCCAAAAAGACCAAGGTGAATAAAAAAGATGGCCAACTCTTGATTCGCATTAACAGTGCTGAGCGGGATGAATTTGTCCAGCTCTGCGACATGCTGGACACCAGTGCAGCGCGTGAATTAAGAAAATTTATCCGTAGTTTTATCAAAAAACATCAGCCAGCGGATACTCAAACAAAGGAGTAACATGATGTCAAAGCAAGTTAAATCTTTAAAGAAAAAAATCAAAGCGCGTTTGGATAAGATTTCAAAACACGAAAGTAAATTGAAAAAACTCCAAAAAAAGCTGAAAAAACAAAAGTAATTTCGATTACACCGTTCAAGCTTGAGCTTTAACTCAAGCCGTTTCGGAAAAAAGAAGGCCAGCCAACACATGCTGGCCTTCTTTGATTTTAGAGATGAAAACTTAGCTGCCTCTACTGTCCTTTTCTTTTTAGAAGAACTAGAAAGAGGCAAAGCTAAATCCAATAAATACTCTCCTTTCAGAGGATGAAAATACGACTTCGCAAAGAGAAAGGTCTAGTCCGAAGCCAATGCTCGCTCCAATAATCGCTCCACATCCACCTGCTGAGCTGCAATCATCCCCACCACACGGCCATGAAAAGCACTGTAACGCGTTTGAATAAACGCAGCCGCCACAAATTCAGGCGCATAACGTTTTAATAAAACGGCTTGTGCCAAAATCGTTAAACGGCTGACCAAGCTGCGCCCCATAAACTGTAAGTCATCTGGCGATTGCTGAAACAACGTAAATAAACTTTGCAGTTCCTGTTTCAAGGTGTCATCCTCCAGCGCGGTCGAGGCCAAATCTTTAAACAACACCTCTATTGATTCAGGATCACGCGCAATCGCGCGCAGCACATCCAGACACATGACATTGCCTGAACCTTCCCAAATGGTATTCACTGGCGCTTCTTTAAAAATGCGCGCCATGATGCCGTTATCGACATAGCCATTGCCGCCAAAAACCTCCATGCTTTCGCCGCTCAATTCCACCGCGCGTTTGCAAATCCAGAATTTTGAAGCCGGCGTCATCATGCGTTTCCATGCCACAGACAGCGCATCATCTTGTGCATAGCACTGTGCCAAATGGAAACTGAGCTGAGTGGCGGCTTCACTTTCCAAAGCTAGGTCTACCAGTACAGCTTGCATTAACGGCTGTTCTGCCAAATGTTTGCCAAAAGCTTTGCGCTGGCGGGTATAGGCAATGCATTGCACCAAGGCTTGACGCAACATCGCGCTTGAACCCACAGAACAGGTTAAACGGGTGTAATTCGCCATTTCAATAATGGTCGGGATGCCGCGTCCCGCCTCGCCAATCATGATGCCCCACGCCTCTTTAAATTCGACTTCGGAACTGGAGTTACTGCGGTTGCCAACTTTGTCTTTAAGACGCTGGATCTGAATAGTGTTCTTGCTGCCATCCTCCAGCCAGCGCGGGACAAAGAAGCAGGCCAAACCATCCTGCCCAGTTTTCGCCACCACCAAATGCGCATCACACATCGGCGCAGAAAAAAACCATTTATGCCCTGTCAGTAAATAGGCTTTGCCACGGCCTGACTCAGCGACTGGAATCGCCAGTGTTTCATTGGCACGCACATCGGAACCGCCCTGCTTTTCGGTCATGCCCATGCCAAGCCAAATCGATTTTTTCTGCGCAATCGGCACATCACGTTCATCATATTCGGTCGAGAGCAGCTTATCGCCGATTTTGGCCCACAGTTCAGGTTCACGCTGAATCAGCGGAATACTGCCCAAAGTCATGGAGTTTGGACACAGATTGCCGCATTCAACCTGCCCCGCCAAGTAAAAACGTGCGGCCCAATCGACCCATTTTGCTGGTGATTTAGCATGATTAAAAGGATAAGCATGGCTATCAAACTGGCGGTTTAGGCCCATCCATTTGTGCCAAGCCGGATGAAACTCAATAAAGTCTCTACGGCGGCCGCGCGCATCAAAAACATGCAATATTGGTGTGTGCTGATTGGCAAGCTCAGCATATTCATAATATTCCTTTGAGCCTGCTGCTTGCCCCATCGCAGACAGCTTGACCTGATCCTGACTGCCGCAGCGCGCTAAAATTTCTTTCAGTACCGTGTCGGTTTCAAACAAGTTGTAATCTTGTTTTTCATCAAATTGATTGCTGATTTCATGTGTTTGCCAATGCTGTGCTGTGTTCATCCTAAACGCTCATCTTGTTGTTTTATCCAATTGCATTCAGTATAGAAGAAAATGGGAGCATGGATGTTCGGATTATTTTTATGGCTTTGGCAGCGATTAATGTACGGCGTAAACCTCGTCAATCAAGGGCCCGCATCACGCAGGAAGCGCTGATGGAAAGTTTTGTTCGGCTTTTGCATGCGCATCCTGCGAATAAAATCACCATTCGGGAAATCACCGACTTGGCTGGGGTCGGTTTAGGCACTTTTTATGAGTATTTTTCCAAGAAGGAAGATTTGATTGCGCTGACCATTTTTATGCAGGTCAAGCAGCATGCCGAACAGATGCAAAGTTATGCACAATCGCAGCTTGAGTTATCCACAGATGTGGACTTCTCTGCTTATTTACAGCGCATGATTCATTTTCAAGTTGAACAGGTCAAAGCGCAGCAATTTTTATGGGCGCAGGCTTTTTTGCTGGAACGGCAGATTTCAAGTATTGAGATTTATCAGAAAAGTTATGCCATGATGCTGCAGATGTGGCAGAACATCCTCACGCCATTCCTTGCTGATGACATGCAGCGGCAGCGGATGGGTTTAAAGATGCAGCGGATCTGTTATGGCTTTATTTCACAGACTTTGCTGACCGAGCCTGATTTTAAGGATTGGCAGACACTGGAAGCTGATTTGATTTCAGTGATTGAACCGAGCCATGAATTATCTCGACATTAAGATCATAAATTATTGGTTCTAAACATAATTATACTTTCACCGCAAACCACATAAAAATGTAGAGATTCTACAAATCTGCAACTCAATATGCCGTTCTTTCATTCTATAGTGAAATAAGATTGTTTAAAAAATAATCGCATACCTGTCAAATGGAGAACATCATATGAGCACCATGAAAGCAGCGGTAGTGACTGAATTTAATCAGCCGCTCAAAATACAACAAGTCGAAATTCCTAAAATCAGTCCAGGTAAAGTCTTAGTCAAAATTATTGCCACAGGTGTATGCCATACCGACCTGCATGCCGTACATGGGGACTGGCCGGTTAAGCCGACTTTGCCGTTTATTCCGGGGCATGAAGGCGTCGGTGAAGTGATTGAAGTGGGCGCTGGGATCGAACATCTGAAAAAAGGAGATATTGTCGGCGTGCCTTGGCTGTATTCAGCGTGCGGGCATTGTGATCATTGCTATGCCGGATGGGAAACGCTCTGCAAGCAGCAGCAAAATTCGGGTTATTCCGTGAATGGCAGCTTTGCAGAATATTGCCTGGCGGACGGCAACTATGTGGGCATCATTCCTGAAGGGGTCGATCTGCTTGAAATCGCGCCGATTCTCTGTGCCGGTGTCACCGTGTATAAAGGCCTGAAGATGACAGAAGCCAAAACCGGCGATTGGGTGGCTATTTCCGGCATTGGCGGTTTGGGGCATGTCGCTGTGCAATATGCGAAAACAATGGGCTTTAATGTGCTGGCCATTGATGTCGATGACTCAAAACTGGAGCTCGCCAAAAATTTAGGGGCTGATGTGACCGTGAATGCCCTGAAAACCGATGTCAAAGAAGCCGTATTAAAGGCGACAGGCGAAGGATGCCATGGCGTATTGGTGACAGCTGTTTCTCCGAAAGCATTTGAACAAGCCGTGTCCATTGTCCGCCGCGGCGGCACCATGGTGCTGAATGGCTTGCCGCCGGGAACCTTTGACTTGTCCATTTTTGATATGGTGCTGGAAGGCATTACCGTCCGCGGCTCTATTGTCGGTACGCGCCTCGATTTAAAAGAAGCGCTGGATATTGCCGCCCGAGGCAAAGTCAAAGCCCATATTCATGTTGAGCCGCTGAGCAATATCAATGATATTTTCGAACGCATGGAGCACGGTAAAATTGATGGCCGCATTGTGATCGATATGCGGCTTTAGACGGCAGAACTCGCATCAGCCCAGCGTTATTTCCTGCTGAGCTCAAGCGGCTTTTCATGCATTTTCAGCAATTCAAAAAAACCGCCCTTAGGCGGTTTTTTTACATATCAGATCAATTATTTAACATCAAACCGGTCTGCATTCATGACTTTCGTCCATGCCGCCGCAAAGTCTTTTACAAACTTTTCTTTGTTGTCATCTTGCGCATACACTTCTGCATAAGAGCGCAGAATGGAGTTCGAACCGAATACCAAGTCTACGCGGGTCGCGGTGTACTTTTCTGCGCCTGATGCACGCTCAACAATGCTGTACGCGTTTTTGCCTGTCGGCTTCCAGCTGTAAGCCATATCGGTCAAAGTCACAAAGAAGTCATTGCTTAACACGCCAACGCGGTCCGTAAATACACCATGCTTCGAACCGCCGAAGTTCGCGCCCAGCACACGCATTCCGCCCACCAGCACGGTCATTTCCGGCGCAGTCAAGCCCAGCAATTGCGCGCGGTCCAGCAGCATTTCTTCCGGATGCGCAGCATAATCCTGCTTCACAAAGTTGCGGAAGCCATCCGCTTTAGGCTCCAGGTCTTCAAATGAATACACATCTGTCTGTTCTTGAAGCGCATCGCCGCGCCCTGCTGTAAATGGCACATTGATGTTCACGCCTGCCGCTTTCGCAGCTTGCTCAACAGCTGCCGTACCGCCCAAGACAATCAGATCGGCAATGCTGACTTTTTTCGCAAGGCCGGCTTGAATCTCTTCAAGTTTCGCCAAGACTTTCGCTAAACGCGCAGGCTCATTGCCCGCCCAGTCTTTTTGCGGCGCAAGGCGGATACGCGCGCCGTTTGCGCCGCCGCGGTAGTCTGAGCCGCGGAATGTGCGCGCGCTGTCCCACGCTGTTGCAATCAGCTCAGCTGAACTTAAACCGCTGTTTAAAAGCTTCACTTTCAGCTCTGCAACTTCCGCATCCGATAAGGTGTAATCGACTGCTGGAATCGGGTCTTGCCAAATTAAATCTTCAGCAGGAACATCTGCGCCTAAATAGCGGGATTTTGGCCCCATGTCGCGGTGGGTCAATTTAAACCAGCCGCGGGCAAAGGCATCCGCCAATTTGTCAGGGTTGTGATAGAAATCTTCTGCAATTTTGCGGTAGACCGGATCAAATTTCAGCGCCATATCGGCATCAGTCATCATCGGATTGCGGCGGACATTAGGATTGTGCGCATCAACAGGCTTGTCTTCTTCCTTAATGTTGATCGGCTCCCATTGTTTCGCGCCCGCAGGGCTGAGCGTTTTTTCCCACTCATACGTCAGCAGCAAATACAGGAATTCATTGTCCCATTTGGTTGGGTGCGTGGTCCACGCGCCTTCCAAACCGCTGACCATGGTATTGCCCGCGTTGCCTGCGCCTTCCGAGTTATGCCAGCCTAAGCCTTGAAACTCAACATCTGCGCTTTCAACATCTGCACCGAGGTTTTCCGCCTTGCCATTGCCATGCGCCTTGCCTACAGTATGGCCGCCAATGGTCAGCGCGGCCGTTTCTTCATCATCCATCCCCATGCGGTCAAAGGTCACGCGCATATCTTGCGCTGTGCGCAGAGGATCCTGCACGCCATCGACACCTTCAGGGTTGACATAAATCAGCCCCATTTGCACGGCAGCCAGCGGATTTTCCAAAGACGAACGGTCGGCATCACTGGAGTAGCGCTCTTTCGTCGGCGCAAGCCATTCGCGCTCTTCGCCCCAGTAAACATCTTTTTCCGGCGCCCAGATATCGGTCCGTCCGCCGCCAAAGCCGAAAGTTTTCAAGCCTGCAACATCATAGGCGACTGTGCCGGCGAGGACGATTAAATCGCCCCAAGAAATTTTGTTGCCGTATTTGCGTTTGATCGGCCACAGCAAACGGCGGCCTTTATCTGTATTGACGTTATCCGGCCAGCTGTTCAATGGTGCAAAGCGCTGATTGCCGGTATTGGCGCCGCCGCGGCCATCCTGTTTCCGGTAAGAGCCAGCCAAGTGCCATGCAGTACGCACGAACATGCCAATGTAGCTGCCATAATCAGATGGCCACCAGTCTTGGCTGCTGTTGATTAAATCCCGCAGATCCCGCTTCACTGCTTCTAAATCCAAGGACTTGAATGCTTCTGCATAATCAAAGTCAGGATCCATCGGATTCACTTTTTTATCGTGCTGAGAAAGAATGTCGAGGTTTAGCGCATTGGGCCACCAGTCTGCATTGCTGGTGCTGGCCGAACTGGTTTGCCCGCCCGCTTGGTGAAATGGGCAACCGGATGCTTGTGAATTCTGTGTCATTTTAAAGCTCCAAATCAATTATGAAGTAAATGGGCTGAACCGTTTAAATATCTATATTTCATAATTAACTTAGCTGGTTTTGATGACAATATGAAGCAGCTTTTACGAATGTAAACAATCGGATATTCCAATTTTATGGTTTTAAAATGAACTGTTTATTCAAGAAACCTTAATTTTATTATGGAATTGATTCCATTCCTGTTTTGGAGGATGCCCTGCTTGATGAATGACTTGCTGAATCTGCCGCTGCGCCTGACCCAGCGGAGCTTGGCCGCGCTTTGGATTTATCAAGGGCTGGTGCCGAAAATATTGTTTCCTGCAGCGGATGAACTGCGCATTTAGCAGCTGCAAGGCTTCAGCGGATCTGCCTCCATTGGCTGATGCACGGTTCAAGCGCCGCTGAGATTCTATTTGACTGCCTCTTGTTGCTGTTAATGCATGCAAAATAGCGGCATGATCTGAATATCGCAGGCAAGGCTGTGCTGAGCCTGCTCATTTTAATTGTGCAGCCGGCCTGCTTTATCCAGGCCCTCAATCCCTTGGTCATGAATGCGGCGATGGCTGTGTGTCCACCAGCGCAATTCAGCTGCTCAAGCTGCGCGAATACAGTTGGCTATACCGTCAAGCGCTTGCCTTCACGGATGCAGATAAACGGGCTCATTAATTTTGAGGATTTGCTCCGCGCTTTCTGCAAATCTTCTTCCGGCTGTTCACGGCTTTCATCGGTCAGCTGGAACGTCCGGTAATGAATCGCCAAGGAGCATTTCGCATGCAGATCTTTATGCGCTTGAAAAGCTTCTTCTGGGTTCATGTGCAGATAGCGCATCAGCAGCCGCGGCTCATAGGCGCCGATCGGCAGCAAGGCAATGCGCGGCGCGCCAAATTTAGCGTAAATTTCTTTAAAATGCGGGGAATAGCCGGTATCGCCGGCAAAGAAACAATGGTCTGTGCCATTCAGCACCGAAAACCCGCCCCACAATGCGCGGTTTTGATCGCGCATGCCGCGCCCGGAACCATGCTGCGCCGGGGTATAAACCAGTTTCAAATCGCCCAGCAAAGCCGACTGCCACCAATCCAATTCATACACCTGAAAATGCTCCGGCAGGTAATAGCTGTTGCCCAGCCCAGTATAAATCGGCATGGCAAAACGCTCATGCAGCCAATTCAAGGTGTTTAAATCCATATGGTCATAATGATTATGGCTCAGCAGCACGGCATGAATGTCTGGAAGCTCTTCCAGCGCGATGCCGGCCGGACAGGCCCGCCGCGGTCCGCGGCCTTGGCTTGGCCCAGCGTATTCCGCCCAGACCGGGTCGGTCAGCAGGTTATAGGGGCCAATTTGGATCAGCACCGTGGCATGGCCCACAAACCAGATTTGCCAATCATCCAGCTTGGCATTCGGGCGGTTTTGCGGCAAAGAACGCGAGGATTGCGCAAACTGCTGGTATTCTTGCTTGCGGTCCACATTCCATGTTGATGAGCGGCGCTTCAGCATCCATTTAATAAAATTAGAACGCTTATGGCTTTCAGGCGGGCGCAGCGCATTCAAAAAATGCTCGCCGTTAAAATGCTCTGAGGCCAGATAATCAAATACAGGCTGGCGCCAGACATGAGGCCAGCATGCCTGTGCCGGCAGTTGAAAATGCTTGTGTTCCGAATCTTGCTTCATGGACATTCAAAGTTCTTCAAAAATTTTTAGCAAAACAATATCTGCGGAATTGCATCAGCAGAATTCAGTGCGGCTGTTCATCCAAACGGCCTTTCATTCTTTGCTGCCACACCTGCAGGGATTGAGGTTTGACAAAGAGTGCCACAATTTCAGGATGAATCTGTTTAATTTGTGATTCAATTCGATTCACACAGGCCTCGATTTCATCCGAGCTGAGATGGTCTTTAAACTCCAAGCTCAGCGATGCGATCACCTGATGCGCACCGATCTGCTCCGTCAGCACGCCATTGGCGGAAAGGATTACGTCATCCTGCTGCGCAATCCTCAGCACATTGCTGCGCAGCTGAGGATCTGCAGTTTCCCCCATCAGCAAGCCTTTGGTTTCACGCGCCAGCAAAAAAGCTGAAATGGCTAAAACCGCACCGATCATGACAGATGCTACACCATCCAGCACAGGCATATTCAGCGCATGCGCCAAATAAATCCCGATTAAGGCGATAAATAGACCGATCAGCGCAGCTGTATCTTCAAACAGCACGGTAAAAGTCGTCGGGTCTTTGCTGCGCCGGAAGGCTTTAAAGTAACTCTGCTGGCCTTTGGCTTTGCGAAAAGCCTTGAGCGCCAGAAACCATGATGTGCCTTCACACAGCATGGCAAAGGCTAAAACCGCATAGTTCACTGCAGGGTTCAGCATTTCTTCAGGATGGCGGATGTGCTGCACACCCTGATAGATTGAAACGATTGCGCCTAAGGCGAAGACCAGCAGCGAAACAATAAAGGCCCAGAAATACAGTTCACGGCCATAGCCAAAAGGATGCCGTGCGTTCGCCGGCTGCTGAGACTGATTCATGCCGTACAGCAGCAGGATTTCGTTCAGCGTATCCACCACCGAATGCACGGCCTCGCTCAGCATGGCGGAGCTGTTGGTGATATACGCAGCCGCGAACTTGACCAAGGCGATCGCCAAATTCCCCATTAAGGCTGCATACACAACGGCTTTATTGGTATTCGACATGGAATGCGGTCCTGAAAGTGCGGCTGAACATGATCATCAGCGGCCTGCATGTATCAGCTGCTGCATTATTCCATATTAATCAAGGCATCATTTTGCTTAAGTTTATTTTTTGTTTTATTTCAATCTCTTTTTGCACATTTTCATAACGCAGGCGGGAGGCTGTTTCAGCCTTAATGACTGTCTCCGCATTATGCAAGGTTCCATGTGGAACATGGATTCATCTGTCCGCAGGATAAGCGCCCTTCATCCGCTGGCTGGCAAATGCGCATAAAAAAGAGAAGCGCCGCTTCTCTTTTGACTGAGTGTTTATCTTCTGGCTTTGGCAAAGTATTGCACACGCCATTCTTTCCAGAAATACATCACAATACCCAGCATCACCACGGCAATCCCTATCACCGCATTAGGGCTAATATGTTCATGATTTAAGGTCGCACCCAGCATCAAAGCAATCACAGGAGTCATCACATTGCTTAAAGACACCGTGGACGCGGCCAAACGCTTGATCAGCCAGAAATAGCACAGCATTGCCACAATCGACGACAAAATCATGGTGAACACAAAGCCAAGCATCGCACGGCCGCTCGGCATCGCTGTGGGGAAATGCTGCCAAATGAAGGGAATAATCAAAAGCGAACCTAACGCCGAAACAATCAGAGAACCTGTGGCTTGCGACATCGGTTTCAGCGGCGCATTAATCTGTTTGACCCAGAAAATAGAGCTGATATAGGAGACCATGCTGATCAACATCAGGACAATGCCAATCGGATTGCCTTTGCTGTCGGCAGAATCGGCAAAGACAAAGGTCAGCCCGCCCACAGCAATCGCCATACCCAGCCATTGCAGGCCAATCAGCTTTTGAGTTTTCAGAATCACATGACCAATCAGGCCAGCAATCAAGGGCGAAAAGCCGAAAATCAGCGCCATCAAGCCTGAAGTGAGATAGTTGGCCGCCAAATAAATAAACAGCTGCGCACCGATCAGATTTAAACTGCCCGCCACATAGCTTTTAAACGATACTGCATCAAAGGGCAAAGGATCACGCATAAGTTTCAAGAGGAACAACGCAATGATCGATGCGCCAAAGTAACGGATAATCAGCACCCACATCGGATGCACTTCCGCCACACTCCACACAATCGCCAGCGGTGTGGCCGCCCAAATCAGCACCAAAAGCGCATAGATACTTGCCGTGACCATCATGGAGGATGAATTTGAGTTCATAAACTGCTCAATAAAAATGTATTAGAAAGAATCGAACCAAATTTATGTTCAAATCCGCAATCAACAATACTGATGGCGGCATGGATGCCGCCACAGTGCAAGGAGATAAGACTACTCCTAAATGATCAATAATCTCCCCTAACCCCTCTTTAAAAAGAGGGGGAAACAATCCAAACAAAATCTGCTCTTCACAAAGACAGCTCCCTCCTTTGAAAAAGGAGGGTTGGGGAGGATTAAAATAACTGTTGAACAGATCAACATTCGCTTTAGCTGTATCCATTAAATACAACAAATGCTGTATGCCTACGATGATATAAAACAAAGCATAAAAAAGCAGACCCACGTTACCGCAAGTCTGCCCTTCTGAGACATTCAGCTTATTTAACGAGTTTACGTAAATCTTGGCTTAAATCTAAATATTTATCTGCTTCAAATGCTGCATTCTTACTGATCAATTTTTTCAAATGACGCATCTCTTTGGCCGCATTCACAGTAATACCGCCCACGATGACACCATCCGTCACACCAAATAAAACAAATGATGATTCAGCACGCTGCTCAGCATTCATCTCACCGCGCGCAATCCATTCCGCTGCGCCCATATCACCAACAAATTGATAGTTGATACTCAACTGATCGGTCCAGAACCATGCTGGATTTGGAGTTGGATGCTCAACACCCATCACATGACGCGCAAAGATGCCCGCTTGTAAGTTAGCATTTTCCCAAGTTTCGACACGGCGATGATTACCGCAGTCACGAAGCTGAGTCGCTACATCGCCCGCTGCATAGATGTCAGCATGTGAAGTTTGGCAGTCTTCGTTGACCTTAATGGCACAGTCCACTGCTAGCCCAGCATCCGCAGCAAGCTGCATATTTGGCACAATACCAATACCGTAAATTACCGCATCAGCACGAAGTTCTTCACCGCTTTCCAGCGTGATCACCACTTCTTCGCCATCTAACTTGCAGTCTGCAATCGCAGTAGAAAGACGAACATCAACACCCGCAAGACGTTGCTGCGCCAATAAAAATTCACTCAATACACGCGGAGATGAACGGCCCATCACCATTGAACCCATTTCAATCACGGTCACTTCACAGTCTTTAGAGCGTGCTGAAGATGCAAGCTCAAGACCAATCACACCACCACCAATAAGCACCAAACGGCGGCCCGGCTGTAATACCGGAACCAAGGCTTGAGAATCTTCAAGGTTGCGTAGTGTATAAACGTGTTTGCCGAGTGCATCGAAGTTCGGTAAACGGCGCGCTGCACCACCGGTTGCCAGCAGCAACTTGTCAAATGCAACCGTTTCGCCATTTTTCAGTTCAACAGTTTTCGAGTCTACGTTGATTTTCACCACGCCATTACCGCGAATATGTTCAACACCCAAATCTGCCAGTTTTTCTTCTGACAAAATTTCGATCTTGGTTTCTTCAGGCTTTAAAATCACGTCTTTAGACAAAGGCGGACGTTCATAAGGAAGATGTGTTTCATCACCCACCAAAATGATTTTGCCTTCATACTTGTTCGCACGGAGTTCTAAAATGGCGCTAGCACCAGCTTGACCAGCACCAACAATAACGATGGTTTCGATACCATTTTGGCTCATGGGTTTGTTCCTTATTTCAATTCTGCAGATACGATACCAAAGCCCGCAATCCACTCACTAATATCTTCGTAGCAATGTGTTGTCATTGCATATTCACCGACTTCATGCAAGGCAGCAAAGGCAGCCATCCACGAACGCACTTCTTGACCGCCGCGACCGCCCTCGACACGGATTTCAGCTTCAGTCATCGCTTCAATCGTAGCAAAGTCTGCTTGGGCAAATGTTTCGAGTAATGCACGGTCCCATTCTGGGTTAAGCGGTACAGCAACAGATGTATCACCTGCAGCGAGTTTTTGACCCACGGCAATAATCTTGGACTGACGGTTGCTGCGCGATTCTGCACTTGGGTTACGACCCGCAATCAGGAATTCTTCCACTTCTGGCGGTACTGAACCCATTTGCGGTGTCGGTGGATCATGCGATAGACCGCCTGTACCCAAGACAAGTACGCGTTCATTTTCCAAGTTCAATGACTTGATGAACTGACCGACTGCACGGCCCAAAGCTACAGTACGCTTGGTGGTTGGCATCGGTGCAGCTGCACCATTGATAAAAATTGGAATGGTTGGATAACGGTCAAGCTGACCACCACACAAGAAATGTAAAGGCTGAGTGACCCCATGGTCTGCTTGCATACGGTATGAGTACGCCACATCAACGCCTTCATCCAGCACACGGCGCACTAAGTTCACGGCTGTTTCTTCAGGCACATTAATGTGGTTGTTGTCTTTACCGTAGTCCCAGTCACCTGCTGCTTTGGCACGAATACCGACGCAGAAGCTTGGCATCAAGTCATAGAAGAAGCCATTAAAATGGTCTGGACCAAAGGTGATGATCAATGTGGGATTGTAATCTGCAACATCTTGCGCAAGTTTGGCAAAAGTTTCGCGAACTTTGTCCTCTTTGTATTTCTCTTGCGGAGAAGCAAATTCCATTAAGGGGCTGTGCGATGCACAAATAAGTTTAACGGCCATGGGTGACTCCTAAACGGAAGGCAGCCAAAATGGCTGCCGAGTAAGTTCTTTACGTTTTGGCGAATTTAGATCTCGTCAAAGAAGCCCGCACGCGGTTGACGTAAACCACGGATACCGAGACCGCATTCCGCGTTAATTAAAACACCGGTCAGTGGACGGTTGTTCTGACGAGAAGCCAAAAGTACGTAAGAACCAGTCATATCTTCAGGTTCTGGCAAGAAGCCAAGCGGCATGCCGCGTCCAATTTTTTCAGGATCACGGGCATCAAGCAGCCCCAGATTTTCCTGACCTAAAGACGCAGCGCCTTTGATGTTGACATTCATACCGGACGGCGCAACTGCGTTCACTCGTACTTTAGGCGCAAGCTCATAGGCCAATTCTTTCATCACGCCGACCCCTGCATGCTTAGATGCAGTATATATAGGGCCTCCGCCTGCAGAGTACAGTGCGGAATTAGACAAAGTAAATATGATAGAACCTTCAGAAGCGATCAATGCATCGAGCGCCGCTTTGGCACCAAGAATCAGCGACTTGGTGTTAATACCCATGATTTCATCAAAGGCTTTTTCCAGCTGCTCACCCGAAGTGTTGACGATATCGGCATAATGATCCCAGATACCGGCGTTTCCGACAAAACAGTCGAGCTTGCCAAAACGCTCCACCGTCGCATTGACAGCACGGACGTTGTCTTCATAGCTGGCTACATCCCCTTCGATCGCAAGCACTTTGCCACCGAAGTGTTCATTTAAGGCATCCACTTTTTCTTTTGAACGCTGAAGAACCGCAACTTGTGCGCCCTCTTCAAGGAAACGTTCAACCAGTGCCCAGCCTAAGCCTGAACCACCGCCAGTAATAAGTGCAACTTCGCCTTGCAGCCAACCCATGATTACTCTCCTGCCATCTCTACGTATAAAGCACCATCTTCAACAATCACTGGGAATGTTTTGATCGGATCTGTTGCTGGCAAGCATAATGCTTGTCCAGTTTTCAAACAGAAACGCGCTGAATGAAGTGGGCATTCCACTGTACCGTCATCTTCAAGGTAGCCTTCAGACATAGAAGCATTGCCATGTGAACAACGGTCGTTCATGGCGAAGAATTCTCCGCCATTGTTGAATACTGCAAGCGCTTCAATACCATTCACGCCGCAATCTACTTTCAATGCATCGCCTTCGTCTAAGTCATCGACTTGGCAAACAAAAATCTTATTCATTAGAAGAACACGCTCAGGTTATGTGAGTTGTAAGTCACCTGATCAAGGGTAATCTTACGGTTGAAGATTTGGAAACCTTGCTCAGTCTCGACTTTACGGATCTTGTCGTGACGCTTGCCGCAGTAGATGGTGACATCTTTTTCTTTCTGGGTGCGGTACAACAAGTACGTTACGTAAACGTCGTATTCACCTGCAACTTCAGTCGCTTCAACAATCACATTGGAAACCATGTGTGTTGTACGTGAAGGAGGCTCTTCAGCCCAAGCCATGCCTGTTTCTAAACGAGCTACACGGCGTTCCAGCAAATCTTTGGTATCGTTAAATACCCAAGTGGTTGGCGGCTCAATCGAACGGCGGCGGTCACGGGTTTGAGCGTTTGGCGTGGTGCGCAAGGTATAAGAAATATCTTCCCCTAGCACATCCAGCCATTCGCGGAATTTCCAATCGTCCAGCAATTTTGCTTCGCGATAGAGGAACTGACTGATTTGATGCTGAAGTTCTAAACTGATCTGACTCATTTCACAAGCTCCTTCTCATATTCGTCAGCGGCTTTTTCCACGTCTTCCCATTTTTCATGGATCAATAAATCTGCCCAGCGGCGGTACATGCCGCGCGCTGCGGTTTCAGAGAAAATATAGTTGGTAATCCCAGGAATACCATCTTCACGCAATTTCTCGTTGCCTTTACCCATTTCCATAATGAGCTGGTTTTTACGGGCTTTGTAGCCGCGTAAAACTTTTTGGATCTCAATCCAGTTTTCAGAGTCATCTTGCTCTAGGAAACCAGCTGGACCGAATGCACGGGTAGCAGAACGTTCAAATGCTTCTTTCACTTCTTGCGATGCTTCCGCGTCGGCAATACAGAATGCCCACACTTCAGTTTTGTTTGGACCACGCGGGTGCCATACGCGAAGTGTTGCTGTACCGTTCAACCAAGACAAAGTTGGGAACATGGTGTTGTGACCGGCAAGACGTAAAGCACGAACTTCGCCTAAACGCTCTTTTACTTCTTCATAAGTTTCACGGAAGTAATTGGCAACCTCACCGTCTACCCACACGTTCGCATCTGGTTTTTCAGTAAAGAAGAAACCTGAACCGTGACCGCGTGAACCGTATTGGATTGCGTCTTTCGCCGTTTCCCATACTGGACGTGCTGTTTGCGCAGCGCCGAGTTTTTTCGATGATTCATCATCCGGTTTCGCGCCCAAAACTTGGATCGCAGAAGCGTGAGAGAACAATGCGTGGTATTGGTCAGAAGCGAACTGTTCCGCTGCAAATTTCCAGTTACACTCGATTTCCCACTTGTGTACACCACCAATGATTTCAGTACCGCCTGGACGACGGTCAAGAACGCCATCTAAGTACCAAGCGATATCGCCCATGTATTCTTCAAGGTCAGGCGTAGTTTCATCCCAGCAGCCGAAAACCAAGCCTTTGTAAGATTTAACGCGGTTCACTTCCACCAGGCCCCATTGCTCTTTGCAAGCACCTTGCGGGAACGCGCGGTCTTCAAGCGGGATATCTTTTAAAGAACCGTCAATACCGTAAGACCAGCCGTGGTACGGGCAAGTGAATGCGCGGGTATTGCCGCAGTCTGCAAAGCTGACGCGCATAGAACGGTGACGGCATTGGTTTAAGAATGCTTTGATTGAGCCGTCTTTTTGACGCGCCACGATGATTGGATCTTCACCCATATAGGTATTGAAAAAATCACCTGCTTTAGGAATTTGGCTTTCATGGCAAAGGAACAGCCAAGTACGGCCGAACACACGTTCAAGCTCTAATTCATATAGATCTGGATCGGTATAGATGGATGGCGAGATACGTCCATTTTGCGCATCGACTAAAGCGTCGATTTCGCGAACATCAATTTTTCCACTCATGAAAGCTCTCCTGCGACAACCGTGGGGTCACAAACAAATAGACTCAACTTTTCAACGATGATGGATTTTTGGCAGGTTTTGGGGAAATATTTTTTTTGTTTTAATTAATAGGTTTCAGAACTTATTAGCATAGTTATCATTTATATTAAAACACCGATGCAAGACGCCTAACCATTTATTTTCTAAATATCAAAATAAGCTTCACGCTATAGTTGATTATAGATTATACTGCTCTCAACTTATAGTAAGACATTTTTTGGATTACTCCTAGGCAGAATATATGGAATTACGACACCTGCGCTACTTCATTACGGTTGCTGAAGAACTGAACTTCAGCAAAGCTGCGCTTAAACTTTATACCGCTCAACCTTCCCTCAGTCAGCAAATCAAAGACCTTGAAGAGGATGTCGGCGTCAAATTATTGCACCGCACGAAGCGTAAGGTCGAACTGACTGAAGAAGGCGCCGTATTCCTTGAACAAGCGCGCTTAACGCTGGCGCAAGCAGACAAAGCTGTCGCGATGGCGCGCCAAGTGTCGCAAGCCAAACAGCAGATGCTGCGCATCGGCTTTGTGCCTGTGGCTGAGATGAAAATCTTCCCTTATGTCTTGCCGAATCTGCGCGTGCAGAACCCAGACCTGAAGATTGAACTGCTCAGCCTGAACAACGTCGATCAGATGAAATTGCTGAAAAAAGGTGAACTGGACGTCACTTTTACCCGCCATAATTTCCATAATGACGAAATTGAAAGCCAATTTGTGCTGCGTGAACCTTTAATCTTTATTTTGCCGAAAGACCACCCGCTGGCAAAATATGAGCGCATTCCAGTTAAAGCATTGAATGGAATAGATTTTATTATCCCTGCTGCAGAACAGTCTCTGACCCTGCACACCGCTATTTTAGATTTTGCTAAAGCCAACAATATTGAATTCAATATTGTGCAGAAAGCGGACAATATTCTGTTCAACATCAACTCGATTGGCATGGGCTTAGGCTGTACGATTTTGCCGGGCTATATCGCCCCGCTGACCATGAGCAATACGGTCATCCGCCCGCTGGATATCGAACTGCCTTACTTGGATTTATATGTCAGCTACCGCAAAAACAGCACGTCCGCAGCGGTCAACAAATTCATCGAATTGCTGACCAAGGTCTTTTATTTAAATATTGCCCGCGATCAGGATTAAACGCCTTCAGCCGCAATCATGCGCTGATCTCTAAAAGCGCCATCATTCATTTTGAAAATGATGGCGCTTTTTTTCGCCAGAAATTGTACTTTTTTAGACCGCACGCAACTTAAGTCTTACACTATTTATCAATCAGCAGCGCCGGCTTCATGGGAAATAACTTATAAGATTTAGTTTATAAATTCATAATCTATTTATTTTGTTCGGCAAATTACAACTTAAGTCTAATAAGGTGAACGTATGCAGTTTAAAATATTTTAGGCTTCATCTTATTGCCAAGCTGCTTAATCAACAAGAATAAAGGGGCCTTGATGAAACTTCAGCCATTTTTCAGCATCCGTGCCGGCGTGCGCTACCGGCCCTACTTCTTTATTTCCTTTTTATTTACGCTGATTTTGTACAGCCTTTTACGCTATTTCAGCCCTTGGGCATGGCCAAGCTGCCTGCTGATCAGCTGGAATATTGCGGTCTCCAGCTATCTGGCATTCACCATGCAGCGTTTATGGAATGCGGATCATCAGCATATTTTACAGCGCGCTCAGCAGCAGGATGCCAGCAAATGGCTGATTTTACTGCTGGTCTTTTTGACCCTGGTGATGTGCTTTATTGCCATCGTGGTTGAGCTGAATCATCTGCCGCAGAACTTCGGCAGCCGGCTGGCGCGTTTGGCGCTTTCCGCGCTGACCATTGTCTTTGCCTGGCTGTTCATGCATACCGTTTTTGCGATTCACTATGCGCATGATTTTTATCTGGCGGTGGAAGAATCCAAAGCAGGCGGGCTGGAATTTCCAAAAACCCCGCAGCCGACTTATCCGGATTTCCTCTATTTCAGCTATGTCATCGGCACATCCGCGCAAACGGCAGATGTGTCCATTACTTCCCGCCCGATGCGGGTGCTGAATATCCTGCACATATTGCTGGCCTATGGCTTCAATACCACTATTTTAGCTATCTGCATCAATGTGGCGGCCAGCTTTATTCAGGCTTAGCGCCGTTCCCGCCGCTTATCCGCCCGAATCAGGCGCAAAAAAAAAGGATGGCATTGGCCATCCTTTTTCATCAATTCCAGCTGGAATCCAGTTTATTTCACGCCGCGGGCAGTCAAATAATTTTTGATTACAGTGTTGAACTCTTCTGATTTTTCAACTTGAGACCAGTGGCCGCATTGACTGAAAATGTGCGCATCAGCATTTGGCACAGTATTTAAAATGTCCCATGTACGTGACACTGGAATCACCACATCCTGCACGCCATGAATCAGCAATACTGGCACAGTAATGTCTTTCATTTTTTCAAAATCAAGCGGGAATTCGAAACGGTCACGGTCACGTGCACCGACAACATCCATCAAACGATTCGATGCATAGTCATTTGCAGCAGATGCAAAACGTACTTTCACCAATTCGTCTGTGATCAAGTCTTTGTTGACTACAAACATCGACAATGTTTTCTTGATGCCTTCTTCAGTCAGCACTGGATTCGCATGCGCTTTCAGCGCTGCAGTTTGTTTCGCGCCGCCCGTACCCATTGACACAATGCCCAAGACACGGTCTGGATAATCCATCGCCAATTGGAACGCCAGCCAGCCGCCTAAAGAGTTGCCGACCAGCCAAGTTTTTTCAATGCCCAGCGCATCTAAAGTACGGATGGCATGATCCACCCATGCGCGGATGCCGTATGCAGTGCCTGGTGCAACCACAGTTTGGCCATAGCCGATAGTATCAATCGCGATGCAGCGCGCTTGTTCGCCAATTTGCGGCAAGTTCAGCCACCAGTTTGCAGCAGCAGATACGCCGGTACCTGAACCATGCAAAAATAGGATTGGCGTTCCTTCACCGATTTCGTGATAGTGAGTCAACTCACCTTCCGCGGTTTCAATCCATTTATCTTCTAAGCCGAAGAATGAATCCGTTTTATAATCAGGGATTTGAACTGTGCTCATACATACTCCTCGTACAGCGTAAGCGCCTGCGTTTCCATCTTTTATGCAGATTTAAACGCCAAGTGGATTAAAGTTTAAGGCTTTTCTACAGTCTCATATTAACCGCTATCCTGCCGCCAACTGATACAAATTTACGATCACATGCAACATATTAAATATTATTTAAGTATTTGTTTTATAATATTTTAATAAAACCCATACCCTTAATTTCCATCAGGTATTTTGCTGTTAAATATGCTGGAAGCAAAAAAGAGCGGCTTGAAAGCCGCTCTGGATTGAATGCTTGAATTAGAACTTATAAGTATAGGTAGTGGCTACACGGTATTCTTCCAAATCAGACTTGTAATCGAAGTTCGCATCGATATACATCGCCTGGAAACCTAAGCCTTTCAACTTACCTTCCGGAACCGTATAGTTCACAATCAAGTTCAGCTCATTCGAATCCTGATTGGTTTTGCCGTTGGTGTCTGCATCATAGCCGGAGAAATATACCGCTGTCGCATTCAGGCCTTTCGCGCCCAGTTCAGAGAAATCATAGCCATAGGTAAGGCCCCATGATTTTTCGTTTTTGGCGGTAAACGTCGCTACGCCCCAGTTCACAAGGTACGGCTGCGGCACCCATCCGCCCAATGTCGGGAATGCGCTGTCGCCAAACATTTGCTGGTAGCCTAGACCCAAAGTATGCGCGCCGTAATTGACTTTTGCGCCGACAGACAAGGCTTGGTTATCAATAGCGCCGTACAGCTTATCGCCAGACTCGGAGTTGTCAAAGTAACGGATATGGCTGTCTAGCTTGGCTTTTTCACCCAGCTTGGTTTTGTAGCTTGCGCCGACATAGTGCTGCTGATAGATATCCTGTACATCGGCATACCAGTAGCTGCCGCCAATTTCAGGGGTAAATTGGTGATCAATCCCTGCGATATACATCCCGTCAGATGCTGGGCCATTATCGTAATAGCTTGCGCCTTTTGCTGGAGCAAACATTGTCAAATCGCGGAACTGATTGTCATAACGGTTGTTGATGCCGTCAATATAAGCCACAGTCAGCTTGGTGTCTTTCAGGTCTTTTGATTCCAGCCATGCGCCGCTGTAAGTAGTCAGCAACTGACGTGACGGATCAAATACCAGCACTGGAGATACCGGCAAAAGCTCGCCCACTTTCAATTCAGTTTTTGACACTTTGGCTTTCAACGTTGCGCCGACTTTGCCGAAGTTGTCCTTTGACTCTTTGCCGTCATGCGGCAAAATGAAATCCGCATTGGCATCACGGCCATTCAGTTTAAAAGCATGCTGCACCAGCAGGTCTGCACCGACTTGAATGCCGCCGCCGATATCCGCATAGCCTGATTTCGCATCCAGCGTAATGCCTTGCGACCATGAACCCCAGTTTTTATTTGGGGTATCTTCAATTTGACGGTCCAAGTAAAAGTTTTTGAACTTCAGCTGGACTTGGCTATCGTCAATAAACGCTGCATGAGATGCAGCGGTTCCTAAAGTTGCTGTCGCAGCAAGAATCGCTATCCATAAATTTTGACGACGCATGGCTGAATTCCTAATGATCAGATTAAGCTATGGCCTTATCATGCAGGACTCTCTGCAGCCAAGAAATCCGACCACAGTATTAAGGTTTGACCGAAATCGTGCAAAATTACGTTTTTTAAAAATTTTGCTATTTTCCGCTTAATAACTTTCAGCAATAAGATATTTTGCAATCCAGCGCATACTATTCAACCTAATACATTGTTATAAATCGTTTTTTATATAAATAAATTGCATTTTTCCGACAAATGAAAATCATTGATCGCTTTTAAGTTTAAGTCCGCGCCAATCAACCATAAGCTTTTGAATACATTAATATAAATAGAATATTATACTATATTTCTTAACTATTAATATTTTTCAGCCCATTCTCGTTCATCCAGCCGCAGCAGGCTGAATGCCATGCAAAAGCGCAGCGCAGAGCGCTTCCTCCGCCTCAAAATCCGCAATAAAAAAGCGCCTGAAAAGGCGCTTTTTAAAGAATCCGGCTTAAATCAAATTAAGCATTGACTTCTTTGGCTTTCGACATGGTCAAGGCCAAGTCTTCGATCATATCTTCCTGACCGCCGACTGTGCCGCGGCGGCCCAATTCAAGCAGAATTTCACGCGCCGATACGCCATATTTTGCTTCAGCACGTTTGGCGAACAATAGGAATGAAGAATACACGCCTGCATAACCCAATGTCGCTGCATCACGGTCCGCACGGATGGGCTGCTGCATCATCGGTACAATTAATTCTTCAGCAATATCTTGTACTTTAAACAAGTCCACACCGGTTTCGATTTGCATACGGTTGGCAACCGCAACAAACAATTCAAGCGGTGTATTGCCGGCACCTGCACCCAGACCCGCAGAGGCTAAATCGACACGTTTGGCGCCCGCATCAACGGCTGCAATCGAGTTTGCCACGCCCATGCCTAAGTTGTGATGGCCATGGAAACCGATTTCGATGTCTGACGCCAAGTTGGCGCGTAAAATACCGACACGGTCGGTGACGTCTTGCGGCAGCATGTAACCCGCTGAATCCGTCACATAAATACAGTTCGCACCGTAAGACACCATTTTTTGCGCTTCTTCCAACAATTTTTCTGGAGACGCCATGTGCGCCATCATCAGGAAGCCCACAGTGTCCATGCCGAGTTTACGCGCAGCGGTAATGTGCTGTTCAGACACATCCGCTTCAGTTGAATGGGTTGCTACACGAATGGTCGCTACACCCACATCATGCGCCATATGTAAATGGTCAACCGTACCAATACCCGGTAACAGCAATGCTGAAACTTTGGCTTGTTTCAGATTCGGAATTACCGCTTTTAAATATTCTTCATCTGTCGCTGCGGCAAAACCGTAGTTGACAGAGTTGCCACCTAAGCCGTCGCCGTGGGTCACTTCAATCAGCGGCACACCGGCATCATCCAAAGCGGTGGCAATCGCAACCATTTGCTCAGGAGTGGTTTGATGGCGCATCGGGTGCATACCATCACGCAAAGTCATATCATTAATAATAATCTTAGACATTTTGGTATTCCTTAAGCTTCTGCAGCGTTTAATACGCGTTCTGCAAACATTTCTGCAGTACGCGCAGCCGCTGCAGTCATAATGTCGAGGTTGCCTGCATATTTCGGCAAGAAGTCTCCCAGACCTTCAACTTCCAGGAAGATTGAAACGCGGTTGCCGTCAAAAACTGGGCCATTCACCAGCTTGTAACCCGGCACATATTTTTGAACTTCTTTAATCATTGCGTGTACAGATTCAGTGATTGCCACTTGATCCGGCTCACCTTCAACCAGGCAATGAACCGTGTCACGCATCATCAATGGCGGCTCAGCCGGGTTAATGATGATGATGGCTTTACCTTGTTTCGCGCCGCCGACTTTCTCGATCGCGCCTGCAGTGGTACGGGTAAATTCATCAATGTTTTTACGTGTGCCCGGACCGACAGATTTTGTTGATACTGTGGCAATGATTTCACCATATTCAACCGGCTGAACGCGGGAAATGGCCGCAACCATTGGAATGGTCGCCTGACCGCCGCACGTTACCATGTTGACGTTCGGCACTTCACCTTGTTCAAGCAGCGCATCAAGATTGACTGGCGGCACGCAGAATGGGCCAATGGCCGCAGGCGTCAAGTCAATCATCAGTACGCCCAGCTCGTTCAGCTTGCGGCTGTTTTCCGCATGCACATAAGCCGAAGTGGCATCGAATGCGATTTTAATATCGTCTGCAATCACGTGCGGCAGCAAGCCGTCTACGCCTTCAGCCGTAGTTTTCAGGCCCATTTTCGCCGCGCGCGCCAAACCTTCAGAAGTCGGGTCAATCCCCACCATCCATACAGGCTCTAAAAATTCGCTGCGCTGCAATTTATAAAGCAAGTCAGTACCGATATTACCTGGACCGATCATTGCACATTTAATCTTTTTCATGAACAATTTCTCTTCAAAACGCTCTTAAAATCTGAACTTATTCAGCAGCGAAAGCAGCTGTTACAGAACCAAAGCCTTCAATTTCAACGACGAATTCGTCACCGGCATGCGCAACCACCATTGGGCCCAGCGCGCCAGTCAAGATGATGTCACCCGCCAGCAATGGACGGCCGCGGCGCACCATTTCGTCCGCCAGCCACACAGCTGCATTCAAAGGGTTGGCCAAACATGCTTTGCCGACACCTTGCGATACCACTTCACCGCCGCGGGTCATGGTCATTTTGCAGTTTACGAGGTCTAAGTTTTCCAGTTTCACCGGACGCGAACCGAGAACATATGCTGCCGAAGACGCATTATCCGCGACCGTATCAATCAAGCTGATTTTCCAGTTTTCGATACGGCTATCCACCACTTCTACCGCAGGCAGCGCATATTCAGTGGCGCTGATAATGTCCGCATAGGTATGCTTTTCTTGAGTTAAATCTTTATTGATGATGAGCGCGATTTCCGCTTCCACTTTCGGCTGAATCAATAGGCCGGCTGGGATCGCTTCGCCATCGCCATACGCCATGTCAGCAAACAGCATGCCGAAATCCGGCTGATCCACGCCCAGCTGCGCTTGCACAGCTTTAGAGGTCAAGCCAATTTTACGGCCGGTCAAACGGCGGCCTTCAGACAGCGCGCGCTGGGTATTTACTTCTTGAACTGCGTAAGCGATATCCACACCGGCCTGCTCTCCGCCTAATTCAGGGCGAATGGGCGCAACCGCAGTTTTTGACAATTCAGCGTTGCGTAATGCCTGCGCAACTGATTCAACAACAGCAGAATTCGACATCAATGTTTCCTCAAACTGCAAAAATTGGACTTATGCCGTCACTGCAAATGGATAAAATAACCGCTGATCACGCTGATATTTTTAGAGCCGTCCATGCTGAATCAGCTTCCATTACAAGCAAACGCATATCTGTTTAAACTGATTTAGAATCGGGATTTTGAGAAATGAATGCCAATACTTATTTTATTTGGGGCAATAGCTAATTCCTATAAATTAGCTTGGTTTTATTTTATAAAAACAGCGATATAGGATAAATCCTTAATAAAGCGCAGAAATAAGCCAGAACAGCCGGACGCGCATTCCCTGTCCAAAAACATCCGGCATACGACTAAAAGATGAGACCGACTGCTGGTTTTAAATACAGTTCACAGCCTGAGATCCGTGTTCAATTTCTAGTTATTCTTCATTTTTATCTGCATCCAGCACGCTCAAACCGCTCGGCACAGGCATGCAAAACGCACACTTATGCGCCATGCACACTCGGCCGGGCTGAACTCAAAGATGAGCCAATCTGATGCCGCTACACGGCTTCGCGCAGCGCCGACTGCTGCAGTAAAAAATGCCGCAGCGCATTCACGCTGTCTGCAATATACAAAGGCTGGAATTGATTCAGCGTGGCAATGCTGTGCACGCCATAACTGACTCCGACACGCGGCATGGCGATATTCAGCGCCATCTCTAAATCATAAGAAGTATCACCGACCATAATCGCCTGTTCTGCAGCAATGCCTGTTTCTGTCAAAATTTCGGCCAGCATCAGCGGATCCGGTTTGGAGCGTGTTTCGCTGGCCGCGCGGGTCGCCGCAAATAGCTCACGGCTATTGGTCTGGCCCAAGACACGGTCTAAGCCTTTACGGCTTTTTCCGGTTGCCACCGCCAGCTGCAGGCCGGCATCTTTCAGCTCATGTAGCATTTCAGACACGCCTGCAAACCACCGATCTCCTGTTGAGTTCGCCACATAATGATCCGCATAGCTTTTTAAAATAGCCGCATGCAGTTCAGGCACACTGGGAAACAGGCGCTGCGCCACTTCCGGCAGGCCTAAACCGATGATGCTTTTGGCATCGGC
Source organism: Acinetobacter sp. (assembly GCF_041919735.1). GTDB lineage: Bacteria > Pseudomonadota > Gammaproteobacteria > Pseudomonadales > Moraxellaceae > Acinetobacter. The sequence continues at coordinate 34,171 of NZ_JAYRTF010000009.1, read as the reverse complement.
ATCCGTCAGCGGCTGCGCAAACTGCTGCGCAGCAAATTGCAGGCTCGCCACAATCTGCCCTACCGAATCAAATAAAGTGCCATCCCAGTCAAAAATGATGAGTTCTACAGGTTTGTTCATGTAAAGGTTCCAATATTTGATTCATTTTAATCTATCCCAGCAAAGCAATGCGCTCAGCTTGAATAAAATTAAGCGTTTTTAGACGAGTCCATTCAGGCAATCCCCTCTCCTTTTAGGAGAGGGTTAGGGAGAGGTGCTTTTAGTCTCTAAAGAATAGCCCACATTCAGCAGGACTTATTCGTCATCCTGCGTCACAGCCGGCTTATCCGCTTTCTGCGCTCTCAGCTGCGCCACCAAACTCTGCATATCTTCCGGCAAAGGTGTTTCAATCACAGGATAGCCCGGGATTTCCAAACGCATTGCATGCAGGCATAAACGGCGCGGCTTCGGCCCTTTATATTCGGTGTCATGACCGTATTTTTCATCCCCCACCAGCGGATGGCCAATGCTTAAGCCATGCACGCGGATCTGATGCGTCCGGCCAGACAGCGGCGAAGCATACACCAGCGTGGCGTGCATAAAGCGCTCTTGCACCGTCCACTGGGTTCTTGATTCCTTGCCGTCTTTCGACACACGCACGCGGCGTTCGCCATTCGGCAATTCATAACGCAGCAAAGGCTGATCAATCAGCTGTTTATCCAAGCTGACCTGACCTTTAACGACAGCTGCGTAGGTTTTTTGAATTTTGTGCTCACGCAGCATATCCTGCAAGGTTTTCAGCACGCTGCGTTTTTTCGAAATCATCACCAGGCCCGAGGTATCCCGGTCAATGCGGTGAATCAGCTCCAAATACTTTTTGCCAGTTGCCGCGCGCAGGCCTTCAATCAGGCCATAAGCCACACCGCTGCCGCCATGCACAGCAATGCCGGACGGCTTATTCACCACCATCAGGCCTTCATCTTCATATACCACGCGGCTGAGCAGGCTCTGCGCCACTTTATCTGAAACCGGCGCAGCGCTTTCATCTTTTTGTTCATAGCGGATCGGCGCCACACGGACTTGGTCGCCGATATTCAATTTGGTTTCAGCCTTTACGCGCTTTTTATTGACGCGCACTTGGCTTTCACGGATTAAACGGTAAATGCGGCTTTTCGGCACACCTTTTAAACGGCTAAACAGGAAATTATCAATACGCTGACCGGCTTGATGCTCATCCACTTCAAACCAAGTGACGCTTTGCCATTGCTGTGTAGAATTCATACAGTTACTGTGACCTAAAAAAATACCGAAATTGATTAAAAACTGATCATTTAGGCTATGCTTTACACAAGAAACATAAGCTTAGCCCATAGGCAGATGATGCAAGGTTTGATATAGTCAGCGCACGGAAACCATCGTAAGTGAGTCAAAGTAGGTTAGTTTCAGATTTTCTGAATACAGCCGAACTCTTAAGCACTCACGCAAAACGGGAAGGTCCCCAAAGAATTATGCCGACGCCGAAGGCTTATTATATCGGCAAAACTGCAAGCTGTTGCGTTTAATTGCATCTTAAGATGCAAAAGCAGCTTGCCCCAAAAAAATATGCTGCCAACTTGGTTGGCTTTTAAACGTAAACTGATACACATCAGATTAGTCGCACCCTGATGCCGCATTCAGGCCACAGCGCTTGATGCATTGGATCTGCACAGTTTGCAAAGATACGATGATAATTCCGTATCAAGACGTTCCCCTGACTTAAATGAAGGGATGTTCTTCGAGCAATGTGACAGTGAAAGTTACTCACATCCAATGCACCGCTCGTCCGCCAGTGAAAGGCACAGGTGACTTTAATCGTTTAAAGATTGAAGCCGTATTGCCATCATCAATACGTGAATCACACACCGAAGCCCATCAAAAAAGGCCGGTAAAAAGCTCAGAGCACAATGTGTTTTTTGAGGTCTGAGCAGTTGATCCATGCTGTCTGATGTTCGCTGCGTGTATAGCGATGTCTTGCTGTGTATCACTATTAGGTGTTACACCCATGAAACGTATGTTGATTAATGCAACACATGCCGAAGAGATTCGCGTTGCACTTGTCACTGGTCAGCGTCTTTACGATTTCGACTTAGAGAATCGTACCCGTGAACAAAAAAAATCAAATATCTATAAAGGCCACGTGACTCGCGTAGAGCCTTCTTTAGAAGCTGTCTTTGTTGAATATGGCGCAGGCCGTCAAGGCTTCCTGTCTATGCGGGAAATTGCCAATTCATATTTCAAAGCGGATCCTCGCCAAACTTCAAATATCCGTGAATTGATCACTGAAGGCACTGAGCTTTTGGTGCAAGTGGAAAAAGAAGAACGCGGCAATAAGGGCGCAGCTTTATCTACATTCATTTCACTTGCTGGCCGTTATTTGGTGCTGATGCCAAACAACCCGAAAGGCGGCGGCATCAGCCGTCAAATTTCAGGCTCTGTGCGTGAAGAACTGAAAGAAATGCTGGCGTCGTTAAGCGTACCGCGCGGCATGAGCGTGATTGTACGTACTGCCGGCATTGGCCGTTCTCAAGAAGAGCTTCAGCTGGATCTGCAGCATTTGCTGGATCTTTGGGCGCAAATCCAAAGCACTGCAAACTCTGGCCCATCGCCTATGCTGGTGCATCAGGAAGCTGGCGTCGTCACCCGCGCCATCCGCGACTACCTGCGTGACGATGTTGCTGAAATCCTAATCGACTCAGAACAAGCCTATAACGAAGCTTATAACTTTGTTAAAGCAGTGATGCCGCGTCAAATTGACAAGCTGAAAACCTATACTTTAAATGAGCCTTTATTTGCTCATTTCGGTATCGAAAGCCAAATTCAAACTGCCTATGAACGTGAAGTGAAACTTCCGTCTGGCGGTTCAATCGTGATTGACCAAACTGAAGCGTTGGTGTCGATTGATATCAACTCTGCAAAATCGACCCGCGGTCATGACGTTGAAGAAACAGCGCTCAATACCAACTTGGAAGCGGCTGAAGAAATTGCCCGTCAATTGCGTTTACGCGACATCGGTGGCTTGGTGGTGATCGACTTTATCGACATGACCAAAGACCGCAACCAGCGCATGGTTGAAGCGAAACTGCGTGAAGCGACACAAAGCGACCGTGCGCGCATCCAATTCGGCCAGCTGTCACGCTTCGGCTTGATGGAAATGAGCCGTCAGCGTTTACGTCCGTCTCTTGAAGAAGCGACTGGCTATGTTTGCCCGCGCTGCCACGGTACCGGCATGGTGCGTGACCTGCGTTCTTTATCACTTTCAATCATGCGTAAAGTGGAAGAAATTGCGCTGCGTGAACGCCATGGTGAAGTTCAAGTGGAAGTGCCTGTTGAAATCGCCGCTTTCCTATTGAACGAAAAACGCCACAGCTTGGTTTACCTTGAGCAAACCTCAAATGTCCGCGTAACTGTATTGCCGCACCCGCATTTGGAAACGCCGCACTACGAAATTTCGTACAACCCGGAAGGCTTTGCGCCAACCAGCTACGAACGTACAGAAGCAACCCGCTCTAGCGAAAAAGAACTGGGCTATGAATCTGCTGAATGGCATTTGGATGGTGAACAGCCAGTTCAAGCGCCTGCTCAGCCGCAAGAAAAAGGCCTGCGCAAGCACAGCAATAAGCATGCAGCTGCAGCAGCGCCTCAGCAGCCAGCCGTACAAGCTGCACCTGCGCAAGCTTCAGCAAGCCCATGCGCTTGGCTGGAAAATCTGTTTGTACAAAAACAAGCCGCAACCATTGACCAATCCCGCACTGCAAACAATGCCGCTGCAGCCATTGAACAAATGGTGAATGGCGGCGCAGTAAGCCGCGGCCAGATGGGTCAAGTTTCTGCTGCACCAGTGCAAACGGCTCCTGCAGCTGCTGCACCGGTGAACAATGCGTACTTAACGCCATCAACGGTTGCCATGAAAGCAGACAGCCGCGATGCCGATAAGCATCCTGCGGACAGAGAAGAAAAACCGCAGCGCAACGCCAACAACAGCAATAAAAAACCGCGCAACAAACATAAAGAGCCGCGTGAACAAGCTGTTCAAGACAATGCGAACCAGGTGCACGAGGAAATTGTTCAAGTTTCCCGTCAAGAACAGCGTCAGGAAGCGCGTGAAAACAAACGCAATTCCCGCCGCCAGCACAGCAGCGAACAGCAGCAGGACGTTCAAAACAATGAACAGTCGCAAAATGCCGTACCGCGCCGTGACCGCAATAGCCAGCGTCCAAACCGCCCGAACCGCCACCGCGATCAAAGCGTATTGAACGAACAGGCTGCTGCGCCGCAAGAAGCTGCTGCAGCTGAACAGGCAGCGCCATCACGCCAGCCGAAAGTTGAGCAAATTGATGCGCCGCGTCAGGACATCATGACAACTGCACTGGTGGTGAATGTCGATCAAGCGCAAAGCGAAATCGTTGCTTTAGCTGGTCAAGCTCAGCCTGCCGCTGCAGCCGCGAAAGCTGAAAAACCGGCAAAAGCGCATGCGCCTGCCGTTCAAGCAGAAAAAGCGCCAGCAGAAGCTGCGCCGGCACCGCAGCATGATGAGAAAAAACCGCATCAGCAGCCGGTTAAACGCGCCAGCAATGATCCGCGCCAGCGCCGCCGCCAGCAGCGCGCAGCGCAAGCTCAGCAGGCTGAAGCGCCAAAAATTGCGCCGTCTCAAGTGCCGACACTGGGTCAATACACAGTAGGCAGCCTCATCAAGCATGTGTATGGTGAAGACTGCTCTGTACTGATTGAGCAATTTGGCTTAATTCCAACATTCAACCGTGCATTGCAAAAATTCACGGAAGAATATGCAGCCACTTTAACTGCTCCGGCAGCTGAAGCGCCTGCAGAGAAAAAGCCCGTCACTCGCGATGTTGCCATTGCAAAAGCTGCGCCGGAAGCAGAACCTGCGCCAGTTTTGGACTTAACGCCGCCAAAACCGGTGTCGGAAAGCCGTGTGGCCAATGACCCGCGTGAACGCCGCCGCTTAGCCAAGCAAGCGCTGGAACAGGCTAAAAAAGCGCACGCTGAAGAACCAGCAGCTGCAGCACCGCAGGCCGAAACGCCAGTTGAAGCCGCTGCAGAATCTCCTGCAGCGCCAGCAGCTGAACCGGCGGTGGTTGAAGTTCAAGCAGAACCGGTTCAAACCGAAGCGCCAGCCGAGCCAGTGCAAGCAGAATTGCCTGTAGAGGCACCTGCAGCAGAAGAAGCACCTGCAGCAGAAACGGCTGAACCAGCAGCGGATGTAAAAGCGCCAGCCGCAGAGACAGCTGAAAACGCTGATTCAGAAGCCGAACAAGCCAAAGCGGACAAGGACAAACCTGCCCGCCCGCGCCGTCCGCGCGGACGTCCGCCGAAAAAAGCCAGCCCTGCATCTGAGTAATGATTTGCTCAATTGCAGCTGAATAAAAAAATCCAGTCATTTCGGTGACTGGTTTTTTTTTGGTACTTTTGTCAGATTAGGTTGATTGCACTAGAACGAAACGATTAAAAGACATGTGTGAAATTAGCGCAAAAGTTTTTTTGTGCAGAGAGAAACCGCATCGGACGGCGAAAAATAAATAGGATTATCATGAGTCAAACTACACAACACGATTTAATTGGAATCACTGACGTTGCTGCCAAAATACCGGGCTTCATCGGCAAAGTCCCGAATTTATTGAGCGGTCTTAAACAAGCCTATTTACGCACCCCTAATACTCCTGCGGGACTGGGCATTGCTTTTGAAAAGGCCGTTCAGCGCAACCCGGACGGCTGCGCCCTGCTGTTTGAAGATCAAAAATATACCTATAACAAACTGAATGCCTGGGCCAACCAAATTGCGCATTATTATTTAGCGCTAGGCGCGCAAAAAGGCGATGTCATTGCCGTCATGATCGAAAACCGTTCTGAGCTGGTGGCCACCATCATCGCTTTGGCAAAAATCGGTGTGACTGCCGCGCTGGTCAACACAGCGCAAACCGGCAAAGTGCTGGTGCACAGTGTAAATCTGGTGAAGCCGATTGCCCTGATCAGCGGTGAAGAATGCCGCGCCGCTGTAGATGCCGTGCGCGGTGATTTGAATCTGGCGGCGGACCGCTTCCATTGGTTTGCCGATCAGGCGACACGCCAGCATGCCGGAACAGCGCCGCAAGGCTATATCAATCTTGCCGAAGCCATTCAAGAATTTCCAACCTTCAACACACCCGCCACACGCAGCGTAAAAGGCAAAGACGGGCTGTTCTACATTTATACCTCCGGCACGACTGGCTTGCCGAAGGCGGTGATTTTCACCAATAGCCGCTGGACTTTGGCTTACGGCACCTATGGCCATGTGCTGAATTTGAACGAAAAAGATGTCATGTATGTCACCCTGCCGCTGTATCACGCCACAGGCACAGTCGTCTGCTGGTGCGGCGTGATTGCCGGCGCTTCCACCTTGGCGCTGCGCCGCAAATTCTCCACTTCTTCATTCTGGAAAGATGTGCAGAAATTTGATGCCTCAGCGATCGGCTATGTCGGCGAACTGTGCCGCTACCTGATGGATGCGCCGCCTTCCGAATTGGAAAAAGGCCATCGCGTGAAGAAAATGATCGGCAACGGCATGCGTCCAAATATTTGGGATAAATTCAAACAGCGCTTTGGCATTGAGGAAGTGCTGGAGCTGTATGCATCCAGCGAAGGCAATGTCGGCTTCAGCAACGTCTTCAACTTTGACAATACCGTCGGTTTTTCCCCCACTCCTTATGCCATCATTCAATTTGATAAAGAAAAGAATGAGCCAGTCCGCAATCAAAAAGGCTGGTGCATGAAAGTGAAAAAAGGCGAAGTCGGCCTGTTGGTGGGCAAAATCACCCGCCGTTCACCGTTTGACGGCTATACTGATACGGAAAAAAATAAATCCGTGATCATTCCCGATCTGTTCAAACACGGCGATGCCTATTTCAATACCGGTGATTTAGTGCGCGACATCGGCTTCCGCCACGCGCAGTTTGTCGACCGTTTGGGCGATACTTACCGCTGGAAAGGCGAAAACGTCTCCACCACTGAAGTGGAAAACATCGTCAGCGAATACAGCAAAATTTCCGAAGCGGTAGTCTATGGCGTAGAAATCCCCAATACCAACGGCCGCGCCGGCATGGCCGCAATCACCCTGACCGATCATGCCGCGCTGGATGAAGCTGACTGCAAGCAGATGGCGGCGGAGTTTAAAAAGAATCTGCCGGCCTATGCGGTTCCGGTATTCCTGCGCGTCCAGCAGAAAGTGGAGACGACCGGCACATTTAAATATCAAAAGAACAAACTAAAAGAACAGGCTTTTGATCCGAATCAAACCGATGAACGGATTTTGGTGCTGCTGCCGGGCCATGATGCATATTGCGATGTCAGCGCAGATATTTTCGCCAATATTCAGGCTTATAAATACCGTTTCTAAGGCAAACAATTGCCTGTTTTATCAATAAGACAGGCAATTTTGTTGTATTTATAATCAAACAAAAGCAAGTTTATGTTTTTTTACTTGCGCTTGGATGAGATCTTGCTACAATACGCTCCATCAAGAGAGATGGGTCGTTAGCTCAGTTGGTAGAGCAGTAGACTTTTAATCTATTGGTCCCGCGTTCGAGTCGCGGACGACCCACCATTTTCTCTGATATTCCTGATGGGTCGTTAGCTCAGTTGGTAGAGCAGTAGACTTTTAATCTATTGGTCCCGCGTTCGAGTCGCGGACGACCCACCATCTTTCTAAAATTTCCATTTTAGAATACAATTTAGAAATACCCCCTAAGGGTCGTTAGCTCAGTTGGTAGAGCAGTAGACTTTTAATCTATTGGTCCCGCGTTCGAGTCGCGGACGACCCACCATTCTTTCTTAGGGCTTCTTTCTTTCATCTGCTATACTTTTTAAGATGTTAAAGAAATGAAACCTGCAAGTTCCGACCAAGACAAACCATCACCCTCCGGTTTTGATTCGCCATTCTCGAAATTTTGCTATACCGATGCTGCGAAGTATCATGCTTGTCTTGCTAGATTAAGTATTTGGCCTGAAAAATTTTAGATGACAAATATTCCCTAGTATTCAAAACTACGCGCTTCGCTTATCTTGCAAAAATTTTAAAATGTTATTTTAAAATTTTCTCAGGGTTGTTAGCTCAGTTGGTAGAGCAGTAGACTCTTAATCTATTGGTCGTGGGTTCGAACCCCACACAACCCACCAGATTTTTACGCTGTTATTAGGTTTCAGCAAGATCATCTTATTGATCATTTATATATAAAAAACACTATAAAATTTTGTTTTAATTCTTTTTTATTGTTCTATTTTTCATCTTTATCACGCGTCAGCACATACGTTTTTGCCGGTTTCGGATCACTATGTTTAGACCTTTCTTGATTTTTGCCGTCGCCAGCATTGCGGGTTTTATCCATTTCGATCATCAAATGATCGCGGTCTTGAATCATATAGTAGAAATTCCCTCCTTCTTCACGATGTACAATAATTTGATGATCCGTCTCACCCAGCGTCCACATGTCTTTGCTGTATGCGGTGCTGCCGTCTGCACTCACCGGCCGATCTGCAAATATTTTGCCGTAATGAATAATGCTGCGGTGCGCCTTGCCGTCCGGCAGCAGATTCAAGATCAGTTCCGCCGTACCCTGCTTGCAGGAAATAAAGCCGTCATCACAGGGAATGCTGGCCTGATAGCGGCCGGCGTAAGCTTTGGCTTGTTCCGATATCTGATGGTTCAGCTGCGGCTGTTCGGCTTTAAGCGTGACCTGCCCTGCGGCTTGCGCCAAATTTCGGCTTGGCGCTGGCTGAGTTTCCGAGGCAACAGCATCTTTCGCATTCACGGCTGAAACAGTTTCAGAAGCGGAAGAGTTCGGATCATCCAAAGGCGCTGAGAACTTCCCGCACCCCGCAAGCAAGCTGCCTGCACACAAGGCCAGCCAATGCACTGAATCCTTAAAATACTTTTTTACCGCATATTGCATCATGTACCGTTACCGCTTTGAGGCTGGATTTTTTGAAGATCCGCTGCCGGAATGTGTCATTTCAGGCTGCGGCGCGCAAGTATTGCCTTTCAGAGAAATATTAATATATCTCATTGTTATATATAAAAAAAATATACAGCATGCGGCTTCCTTTTCATTCTAATCAGGTCGGGTGGCTTTTTTAATCAGGCTTTACATATTTTTACGTTTTCTTGGCATGCATCCCTTTAAATCATCAACTGCGTCACCATTTCTATTACATGAGCAGGAGTTTTTGCTCTGCCCGATTGTGAATTTTAGAATTTTAAGGAGACTTCAATGGCCAATGTTGGTTTATACCGTTCCAGCCGCTCGAATATGATTGCAGGCGTGATGGGCGGTATTGCTGAACGTTTTGGTTGGAATGTGACTTTGTTGCGCATTATTTTTGTGGTCATTTCCTGCATGAGCGCAGCTTTCCCAGGGATTTTGGTTTATCTCATTCTATGGCTGGTCATGCCAAAACAAAATCCAGCCTATGCAAACATGCCGGGCTATAAAAATCCGGTACGCACCATTCATGATGATCCGCTGAACTAAGGCCGGTCAGATTATCCCTTAGACCGATTTTGGTCGCTGCAGTAATTCCCCTAAATGCTGCAGCTTTTTTTTGCCTGCTATTTTTCGGCTAATCTCCGCTTTCACGCTGCTGATTTAGCTGCCGGTTGAGAACCGCAATCATGTCTGCACGGCTAATGATGCCGACCAAACGCTGCTGCGCCACGACCGGGATATAATTAAACGAGCGCTCAACAAAATACGGCACCAAATCCTGAATCGGCTGCAGCGGCTGCACGGTCACCACTTGCGGGCTCATAATCTGATAAACGTGGTTTTCCCAAGTGGCTTTCGGATCAGCCGCCCGCTTAAACCACTCCACCACATCATACAGCGCCAAGGTTCCCACCAGCCGGTCCAAATCTGTCACCACCGGCAGGCTCATCAGATTCACCTGTTTGAATTTTTCCAGTGCAGACTGAATATCATCCTCAGCACGCAATGAAATCACTTGCCGCGTCATAATATCCTGACACGTGAACTGGTTCACGGCACGGGCATTGGCCAGCGTTTGCGCTTCTAAAATGATTTTCTGCAAGTCATATTCACTGATATCCAGCAATTCAGTTTGATGCTCCAGCACGTTCTGAATATCCGCGGGCTGAATGGTGACTTTCTGTGTCGGGGTTGGCGCCGCAGTCCGGGTATTCAGCTGAGCTTTTTGCGGATACTGCTTGCCCAGCAAACGGTTATAGACAATCGCCACAACCATCAGCAGCACTGAATTCAGCAGCACCGGATAAAACCAAAAATAATAGCCCAGCTCATGCACCGCATCGCCCCCGAGCACTGCCGTAATCGCGACTGCGCCACTCGGTGGATGCAAAGAATCTGTGGTCATCATCAGGATAATCGCCAAAGCGACCGCCACACTGAAAGCTTCGGTTAAGTTGGGAATATACAGGGCGCAGGTCACGCCAATCAGCGCGGCAATACTGTTGCCGACCACCATATTCCACGGCTGCGCCAGCGGACTGGCAGGTACGGCAAATAATAAAACCGAGGAAGCGCCCATCGGCGCGATATACCACGCATTGAGGTCACCCAAGGCCAGCCAGCTGATATATGAAGACAGTCCTAAACCAATGAGCGCCCCAATCCCGCAAAGCAAGCGGTCTTTGAGAGGCAGCACTTTAAAGTTCGGTTTGAGCGTATTGAGCCAGTCAGCTTTGGAATGAAACACAGTTTGCCTGATTGATTGTTCGAACAGATGGGCGATTATAAAACGAAGTCCATAATAAGATGTATTTGTTTTACACCTTTGTCTTATAAAACTTTCTGCTGAACAATGCTCAATCCTGCATATACCCCAATGGGCAGAATCACGCCCGCGAGCCAGCCATTCACTCATCTCTCTTATTTCATTAACGTTTTACAACAAAACCCAGACAGGCTGGCTGTTTAAAATTTCCTATAGTCAAAAGACCTATAAAAATATTTGAAAGGAATGGCCAGAATGAATAAAAAGATCTTCGCAATGTGTACCGTCTGCGTGCTGGGCTTGGGTTTATCGGCCTGCTCCAAAGAGCCTCAACAAGCTACCCCATCAGCCCATGATAATACGCCTCAAGAAACCGCCCCAGCCGAAGCTGCAAAAAATGAGAACGATCTTATTCGTGAACCCGCGCCTCAGCCGGCTTTGGCTGAAATGCCCATGAGTAAAGGCACTTTAGCTTTACAAAGCGTCAAAGTGACCGGAAAAATTTTAACCGTGAAGGTGATGGCTCAACCCAATCCTGCCCCAAATGGCAAAACTGAATTTATGAGCACGTCCATTAATTTGTCACAAACCAATTATATTGACGATGACACAGCAAAAAAAGTCGGACTGCTGCAAGATGATGCTGGCGTTTGGATGGCTGCGCCGTTAAATGCAACAGACAAAGCCATTAGCAAAGCCAGTTATGATCCTATTTTATTGACCTTTAAATTCCCTGCGCCGCCTGAAAGCACCAAAACCGTCAGCATTAACCTAGGCAATGCTGGTTCTTTTGACGGCATACCGGTTGAACGCTAATGAGAAAATTACTGTATAGCGCAGGCTTAAGCTTATTGATTGCAGGATGTGCGGATTCCAAAACCGATCCGCCGCCTGCTCAGGCTGAACAGAACACCGCAGAAATAGACAACACTCAGACTACGCCAGAGCAGCAGCCGAAGCCGCCTGAGCCGAACCAACCTCAGGCGGAAGCCAGCAATTTATCGGCTACCGGTTCCGACCTCAGTGCAAACAATAATGAATTTAATATTCAGGTGAATTTAAGTTCGGACGTACTATTTGATTTTGGTAAGGCCTGTTTAAAACCCGAGGCTGAACCTGAATTACAGCAAGCAGCCGAGACCTTAAAAAGTAAAGGCAAAGGTATCATTGCCATTGTCGGTCATACCGATAATATCGGCTCAGATGCGGCCAATCAAAAGCTGTCTTTACAACGTGCTGAAGCGGTGCGTGATTATTTTAAAGCTCAAGGCATTGATTTAAATTATCAAGTCAGTGGGATGGGAGAAAGTCAGCCACTTGAACCGAACACCCTATCCAATGGAGAAGACAATCCTGAAGGCCGTCAGAAGAATCGACGGGTTGAAATTGTGATTAACAAAACCAGAAGCTTGTCTGAATCATAACGCTTTGATAAAAAAGCCTTGATAAAAAATGAGTCCAAATGGCTCATTTTTATTTTCCGCTGTAGAGTTATTGATATTGGATTTTGATTCTTTTATTCAAAAATTTCTCTAAACGATGGACGCGCCAAAGCCGCACAGCAAATGGTCATTTAGTAGCGATATTTTATCATTCGATTTGCGTATACTGCGCCAAGTCACTTGAGTTGTAAAAGACAGATACCCTGTTGGTTATTTGGGATTTTTGAAAAATCGTAGGCTAAATTTTCTTAAAGATATTGATTTTATCTATCAGATTTAATCGATTACACATCCTATACTCAATACATAACGTGGGCTGCCCTGCACCTCAGTCACTTCATGTCGATACAAATCTGGCCTAAATAATTTAACTCTCGATAAATTAATAATATTTTGCTCACATATAAATTCACCACCTGCTTTCGATTTTTTAATAATGATATTCAACCTAAAATGCCGCCCCTGCTGTACCGGGTCTTGATGTGATGGAATCATTGAACCTACAGGAAAACGAAGAAAATAGGCATCACATTTAAGCCCTAAATGGTTTTGTAATAACAACATTTTGTCATAACCCGAATGCTGTCTTCCTTTTTGCCACCGCAACCACTTCGAATCCATAAGCCTTTGAATCATTTTATTATTCCTAAAATTTGTTGTATTTTTATAGCACGATAATCGTTGATAACGGTATCACTGATTAAGTTTTCTCGTCGCGGCTATGTCCCATCAATTATATTCAGACCCATTTAAAACCTGCAGCGCCTTTATTCTATCCCGCATTAAAAGCCCACTTGTTCACGCGAAACCTTTGCCACACCCCCCGAAAGTCCCTATAATTGAGCACAATTTTTATCTAATTTTAAGTGGATGACCATGAGTCGCGCCATATCGCATATTGATACCTTCCAAGGCTTAATTCTTGCCTTACAAAACTACTGGGCTGAACAAGGCTGCGTCATTCTTCAACCTTACGATATGGAAATGGGTGCTGGGACATTCCACACTGCAACCTTCCTACGCGCTTTAGGGCCTGAAACTTGGAACGCAGCATACGTTCAGCCGTCTCGCCGTCCGAAAGATGGCCGTTATGGTGAAAACCCGAACCGTTTGCAGCACTACTACCAATTCCAAGTGGTATTGAAGCCAAACCCAGACAACATCCAGCAGCTTTACCTCGACTCTCTTGAAGCGATCGGGATTGATACCCTTACTCACGACATCCGTTTCGTGGAAGATAACTGGGAATCGCCAACACTCGGTGCTTGGGGCTTAGGCTGGGAAGTTTGGCTCAACGGTATGGAAGTGACTCAGTTCACTTACTTCCAGCAAGTTGGCGGTGTTGAATGCTACCCAGTGACAGGCGAAATCACGTACGGTCTTGAACGTCTTGCGATGTATTTGCAAGGTGTAGACTCTGTTTACGATTTGGTTTGGACCAAAGGCCAGTTCGGTACAGTAACTTACGGCGATGTGTTCCATCAAAACGAAGTAGAGCAATCAACTTATAACTTTGAATATGCCAACGTTGAAAAAATGTTTGAGCTGTTCGACTTCTACGAAGCTGAAGCGACCCGCTTAATGGAAGCTGAACTTCCATTGCCTGCTTATGAACAAGTGATTAAAGCATCACACAGCTTTAACTTACTCGATGCACGCGGCGCAATTTCAGTGACTGAACGTCAGCGTTATATTTTACGTGTCCGCACCTTGGCGCGTGCGATTGCACAAAGTTATGTGGCTGCTCGTGCGAAACTCGGTTTCCCAATGGCAGAACCGCATCTACGTGATGAAGTTCTGGCACAGTTAAAAGCGCAAGTTGAAGCAGAAGCAAAAGTTGAATCTAAGGAGAGCAAATAATGTCTAAACATACAGTATTGTTCGAATTAGGCTGCGAAGAACTTCCACCAAAAAGCTTAAAAAAATTACGTGATGCTCTGCAAGCTGAAACAGTAAAAGGCTTAAAAGATGCAGGTCTTGCATTTGACGCAATCGAAGCTTATGCAGCACCACGCCGTTTAGCATTAAAAATTGTCAATGTCGATGCTGCGCAAGCAGACACGCAAAAACGTTTTGACGGTCCTGCCAAACAAGCAGCATTTGATGCGGAAGGCAAACCAACCAAAGCGCTTGAAGGCTTCATGCGTGGTCAAGGCATTACCGTGGATCAAGTTTCAACTTTCCAAGCCGGTAAAGTTGAAAAAGTGTGCTACCTAAAAGACGTGAAAGGTCAAAGCCTTGACGTTTTATTGCCACAAATTTTACAAACAGCGTTGGACAACCTGCCAATTGCAAAACGCATGCGTTCTGCGGCTAGCCGTACTGAATTTGTACGCCCTGTAAAATGGGTGGTATTGCTCAAAGACAGCGACGTGATTGATGCAACGATTCAAGATCACAAAGCAGGCAACGTGACTTATGGTCACCGTTTCCATGCACCTGAAGCGATTACGTTGGCCAATGCTGATGAGTATTTAGCAAAATTAAAAGCTGCACATGTGGTTGCTTCTTTTGAAGAACGTCAAGCAATCATCGACCAGCAAGTAAAAGCGCTTGCTGATGAGGTGAATGCGATTGCGATTGTCCCAAGCGACCTTCGTGACGAAGTGACTGCATTGGTTGAATGGCCTGTTGCCCTTCGTGCTAGCTTTGAAGAGCGTTTCCTTGCTGTGCCGCAAGAAGCGTTAATCACTACGATGCAGGACAACCAGAAGTATTTCTGTCTAGTAAATGCAGATAATAAACTGCAGCCTTACTTCATTACCGTTTCAAATATTGAGTCTAAAGATCCGGCTCAAATTATTGAAGGGAATGAAAAAGTGGTTCGTCCACGTTTGTCAGATGCTGAATTCTTCTTCCTACAAGACCAAAAGCAACCGCTTGCGTCACGTAAAGAAAAACTTGCGAACATGGTATTCCAAGCTGAATTGGGTACGCTGTGGAACAAATCTGAACGTATTGCGAAATTGGCGATGGCTTTATCTGCAATCACCGGTGCAAACCCTGCGGATGCTGAAAAAGCGGCATTACTTGCAAAATGCGACTTAACCTCCGAGCTTGTGGGTGAATTCCCAGAACTTCAAGGGATTGCGGGTACTTACTACGCACGCATTGAAGGCGAAAATGATGAAGTGGCGGAAGCTTTAGGTGAGCAATATTTACCTAAATTCGCCGGTGACGTTTTACCGAAAACCAAGACAGGGACCACGCTTGCACTTGCAGACCGTTTAGATACCTTGACCGGTATTTTCGGTATTGGTCAAGCGCCTACTGGTTCGAAAGATCCGTTTGCGCTGCGCCGTTCTGCGATTGGTATTTTACGTTTAGTGACTGAAAATGAACTGGATGTATCGATTGAAGAATTGATCAAACTTGCTTTGGCTGCGTATGGCGATGTGATTAAAGATCACGCTAAGACTTTGGTGGATGCAGTGGCATTCCTTGAAGGTCGTTACCGTGCGAAATACGAAGATCAAGGCGTTGAAGTGGATGTGATTCAAGCGGTTCAAGCTTTATCACCAAAATCACCGCTTGATTTTGATAAGCGTGTTAATGCGGTAAATCATTTCCGTAACTTGCCTGAAGCTGCGGCTTTGGCTGCTGCGAATAAACGTGTTGCCAATATTCTTGCCAAAGAAGCTGCGCCTGAAGGTGCTGTGGTTGAAGCGAATTTGGTTGAAGATGCTGAAAAAGCATTGTTCGCTGAACTTGCTAAAGTAACGCCTGTGGTTGAGCCGTTATTTGCTGCCAAAGATTACACGGCTGCTCTATCTGCACTTGCTGCCCTTCGTGCGCCAGTCGATGCGTTCTTTGACAGTGTCATGGTGATGGCGGATGATGCTGAATTGAAAGCAAACCGTTTGCGCATGCTTGCTCAGCTTCGCGACTTGTTTACGAAAGTGGCTGATATTTCAGTACTTCAGCATTAAGACTTAAATTATTGTAATTTAAGAAAAACCCCGCTATAAACTAGTGGGGTTTTTTATTAAAAATGAGCATGGAAAAATTAGAAGTATTTCTTATCAATTTATTTATGTTGGGTGAAAATTTTTCCACCTATAATAATCAGCGAGTTCGAGATACTACAACGATACAGTGTGAATGCTTTAAGTTTGAATTTAAACAACTTAATATCAAACAGAAGCAGAAAGACTTTGTTAATCAGAGTATTATTACAACTAAAATTACTATTGAAAATATCAGTTCAGATCAGATTGAACAAATTTTAGGAATTATTGATGATTTTTGTTGGCTGTTATCTTTTATACAGCAATCACCTGTTTGCCGCCATGGCTATAAAATTAATTCTAATGAAAGCTGGACATCTTGTTTAGGAGTTATTGCCAATCCTCCTAATAATATTATTGAAAGTTATGGAAAAGAAATTCGTAATTTTATTGAGCAAGTCTATCCAACTTTTAAAAAATTAAAATCAGCACGGCAACTAACCGTAATCTTTGGATATTTATGTGAAGCAAATAGAGCCTCATTAGCCTTAGAAATCTCTCTTATTTCACATTATGTTGCGATAGAAAATCTTAAGAATACCTTTGCCTTAGATAATAACTATGAATATTTAGGACAAAATTTCACACATAAAGATTTTCCACATCTAGATAGTGCACCTCTAGATATAGAAAATTATTGGCCGCCCAAAGGAAAAAGAAAAAAGTATATACATAAAACATATGGTCAAATTTCATCAACTGAAATGACTTTAAGAATGTTTGAAGCTAATAATTTTCAAAGGGCTGAGATAACGCCATTCTTACATAAACGCCATACAATGATTCATGAAGGAATTTTATTACCTTTTGGTGACATTAATTATAGTAAACAAGCAATGGAAGACTTACGAGATGTTAGTGATTTACTTCGACAATACCTACTTACTCTTATAAATTATCAAGGTTCTTATTATTTAAGCCGAGATCGAATAGGGCCTTCTGGGCTTATCACTTAATATCCAACTAGCCAACCTAACCTCAATTCCCTATACTCAAACCAACAACACTCAACAAGAAAGAATCGTATGAAACTGAAAACGCTCATTTTGACTGGTCTTGCGGGTATCGCGCTTACAGCATGTACAACTGCGCCAAAAATCCAAACGGTAGATTTAGGGGTACTGCAAGAAGTCAGCGGCTTAGACGTCTATCCAAACACAACAAACAACAAAGCCAAACTCACCAAATTTGCAGACAAATGCGTGATTGAATTTACCGGCAATCTTGAAGCAGGCAAAGTCATCGAACAATGGTCATTTAAAGGCTTAACGCTGATTACTGGCGGCTCAGCCACATTTGCCAAAGACGGCACCAGCACTGCAACCAACTTTGACCTGCACGCGCCAGACGTACAGAAAAACTTCCTTGCGCTGCGCCACAACTTCCATAAAGATGCTTTAGCGCAATGTGACTGATTATGCATTTTTCATCATCTGCCTATTTACACAGGCAGATGATGAAAGCCCATTTTTACAATTTAAATTTAAAAACCCGCCTAAAAATCATAATAATCATTTAAATTTCAAAATCTTATATTCATCACATACATTTACACCTCATCACAAAAAGCGCCTGAACGTATTTTCCGTGTAAAACATTGTGCTGCTTTTATCACAAACCCTCATTTTTCAAAAAAATACTTCTAAGATGATTTCCTGTCTCATCCCAAGGTGAAATTATTTCACAATCAGGTTTCACCCAAGAGGTATAAGTTTAAAAATGAATGTATCGAATACAAAATTATTGAAAATCACAGCCATTGCTGCAGCACTTTTTGCAGCCTCTCCCCTTGTCTTGGCCAATACTGCTCAAGTTTCAGCAAAGGCCGATCTGAATGTGCAAACCAATCAAGAATCCAGCGCGCTGCATAATATCGGCCAAAACGTCAAAACTGCGACGCAGAAAACAGGACATGCCGTTCAACATGCCGCGCATAAAACCGGTGAAGGCATTGAACACGGCGCAGAAAAAACCAAAGCCTTCAGCCAAGACAAATGGCAAGACACCAAAAATCTTAGTGCCGGCACAGCCCAGGCAGCGAAAGAAAAAACTGCCGAAATCAAACAATCCAGCGCCGAAAACAGCGCCAAAGTCAAACAGTCCCTGCATGAAACGTCTGAAAAAACCAAAGGCTTTATCACTAAAAAAGCCGGTCAGTCGAAAGATTTTGTCACAGACAAAGCCTCTAAAACCAAAGCCTTTGCCCAAGAAAAGACGGCTGAACTGAAACAGAAGCATGCAGCTCAGCCACATAGTACAGCCGTCAATGGCCAGGTTCAGGCAGAACTCAACACCCCAGCCGGCAATGCGCATATTTCATCTGAATCAGACGCATCTGCAGGCGCAAAATAGCGCCGCCGCGCGGTGTCATGGCATAAACACAGCCGCATTGCATGAAAGGACATCTTCTCCAGAGATATTCTTCGAAAGGCCCATTCATCTGGGTCTTTTTTTTTCATCTCTACAAAACCCGAAGCGCAAATCAGGCTGCTGATCATTCACATGGCTAAATTTTTTAAATAGACGATAAACAGTGAATCCTCAAGCTCCGCCTCATGGATCTGATGCTTTGCATTACAAGCTGTATGAATTTCGCTGCCTTCTCATGCAAGCTGGGCCAACATGCCTATAATGTTGAACAGAAATAGGCCTTTGCGCCACACATAACCGACACTGATTGAGGTGCCCGCAGCATGCTATTGATTAAAAACGCTTTAGGCTCGACCTTAAAAACCGCCCTTTGCACCGGTCTGGTTTTCGGCTCTGCGGCCCTTTGGGCGCAAGAACCGGCACCCGCAGCAGCCCAAACCGGACAGCAGGCTGAAAAACCGGTGAAGCCTTATGGCGACAACCCGAATATTTTCCATGTTTGGGCTTATAAAACACAGGAAGGCGTGATTAATACGGCCAATCGCGTTGGCAATGCGGCTGAGCGCGGTGTTGGCAAAATCAAGCCATCGGTCGATCAGGCTTGGGATAATACCAAAGACGCCGCCAGCAGCACTGTGCAAAAAGCAGATGCCGGCGCGCAAAAAGCCGCGCAGAATGTGAATACCAAAATTCAGGAAACCAAAGAAGCGCTGGGCGGCAAACCCAGCCAGCCTGCGCCGATAGAACAGCGCTCGCTGAGCGAACCGTCAACATCGCCCAGCAGCTATCAGACTGCGCCTATAACGCCTGTCGCAAGCCCAACTGCACCAAACAGCGCTGGCACCAAAGCCTATCCGGTGACGGATTTATAAGATTTATAGAGCGTGTTCAAAACACACTGAATTGAATATTAAAGCCCATCCTTTGATGGGCTTTAATATTTAAAAAATAGAATATTCACCGCAAAAAATGGATGCTGCAGATCGTTGCTGAATTCGCAGCCAAACACTGAATCATGCGGTTTTAGGCCGTAAAATAGTTTTCCACACAGATCAAAAAGTTATCCACAGATGATGGAATTTTCATCATAAAAAGCATTTTTAGGGCCGAAATCCAGTCTGCCCTGCGATGCTTAACTCACCTGGCGGATCGGAAAACCGGCTTTAAAGGCTTCGGCATTTTCAATCATCTGCTGCACGATACGCTGGCGCGCATCGACACTGCCCCATGCGCTGTGCGGCGTAATGATTAAATTCGGCAATGTGCTGCTGTCCAGCAGCACATTGCCGTCTTTCGGCGGTTCAACAGTTAAAACGTCTGCCGCCGCGCCGGCAATTTGACCTGACTTCAATGCATTCGCCAATGCCTGCTCATTCACAATGCCGCCGCGCGCGCAGTTAATCACAAAAGCGCCAGGCTTCATTTGCGCAAAGGCCGCGCTGTCCAGCAAATCACGGGTATCTTCAGTTAAAGGGCAATGCAGGCTTAAAAAATCCACTTGCGGCAATAATTCCGCAAAAGGCACCCGTTCAGCCGCAGCCGGACGTTTCGGTAAAGACGCAATCATAATTTTCATGCCGAAAGCCTGCGCCAGATGCGCGACTGCTTTGCCCAGTTCCCCATAGCCGACAATGCCCAATGTTTTGCCGGAAAGTTCAATAATCGGATAATCCAGCAGGCAAAATTGCTTGGCCTTGTTCCATTCACCTTGCTGCACATCGCGGTCATACTGACGGAACGATGTGGCGAGATTCAGCATCAGCATCAGCGTATGCTGCGCCACAGCCGCCGTGCCGTAGCCTTGGCAATTGCATACGGTAATGCCCTGCTGCTTGGCATGCGCCAAATCGACATTATTGGTGCCGGTCGCGGAAATTAAAATCAGCTTCAGCTTCGGGCACTGCTGCATCACTTCTGCAGAAATCAGCACTTTATTGGTGATAATGGCTTCCGCCTGCTGCACGCGTTCCAGCAGCAGCTCCGGCGGCGTCACCTCATGCATGGTCAGCTCATCAAAAACAGCATGCAGGCCGCTGAAATCTAAATCGCTTTTATCCAATGACTGAAAATCTAAATATACGGCTTTCATCTGCATCCTCTGCTTTATATCCTTGCCGGCTGGCGGCGCATTAAGGCATTAAAGCCAAGTCCAGCGCGCTTTTCAAGCCGTATTTCTGTGATTTTTAAACGCAGCAGGCCAGAAAAAACCCGCAAAAATGCGGGCTTATCCGTGTATAGCGCCAGCGGCGCCATAAAATGCCGCTCTGCGAAAATAAGGCCATCAGCAAGCTTGCAGCTGAAAAGGCCTTTCAATCTCCAGCTGCCGATTCAGCGCTTATCCAGATCACTGCGCAGCGAACGGCGGATCTGAATCACCACATACACCGCCAATGCGCCCACCACAATCAATCCCAGGCTGAGTACAGCGGCATGAGCACTGAAACCCTGTGCAGCGGCCGTTCCCGAATATAAAGCCGCCGCGATAAAGCAAAATACAGCAGGCATTGGTTGAGAATGCATACTGACCACCCCGCTCATTCTGATCTTCTATTTAAAATCCATTTTATGAACATGATGAAACTTTGTTCGATATCGATCTTAATCTGAATACAGAAAAAAGCAACTGGCTGCTTTTTATCCCTTTTTAGACTTAAGGCTTTTCCAGCTGCGGCACAAATTTGCAGTCCGCATCCAGGCGGTCCGCAAAATGCGCAGCGCCCAGCTCATCGGTGCTTAAATTCAGCTCTTTATAGCTGATGGCATAATAATCCGCATATTTTTTCATCATCAGCGGATGCATGCCTAAAGGCAGTTCATCCTGCACCAGCACCAGTTTCATCATTTGACGGTCGTTCATGACAATCATATAGGGCTGATCATTCCAGCTGATCTGCACCAAGCCATTGCCCTTGGCATAAATCGGAATCAGGAATTTATGATTCAGCGCAATCGCGCCGGCCGCATAGCTCTCAATTTTCTGGCTGATGACATTAAATACCAAGCCATGTTCGTAGACATCCTGCAGCAGGCTGCGTTTTTCCTGCGGCATGCTGACCTGAATGCCCAGTTTGGCCAAATCCTGCTGATCGACCTGCTTATTGCTGAACAGTTCGCGCAGCAGCGTCTGCTTCTGCTTGGCGTCAAAAAACTGATCATCCAGCGCCAGCGCATTGCTTTTCAGGATCTGCCCCAAAGCCTCTTTGTGGCGGGGCAAAAGATTTTCAATCACCTTGCGGTAATAAAACTTGCTGTTCTTTTTCACACGGCGCATTTTTTGGTAGAAATAGCCGGCATCAAAAGGATGGCGCAGGAAATCATGCACCAGCTCTGAACTAGCCAAAACCGCAATGGCATCATGGTCGGTATAAGGCAAATGCAGCAGGTGCGCATGCGGAATCAACGGCTTCAGATGCTCGATATGCACGCGGTCCGCCGCATAATAAGGGTCAAATATCACAATATATTCACGTTCTGCAGAAACATCTTCAGCGCGCACAAACATCTCGCCATTCAGCTCCGGCTGATAGAACATGTTGTAGCGGGTATCTTCCACATCATCCGGGTTGATGGAATACTGCGGCACCATCGCCACAATGCGCTGCACATCCAGCAGGTTGGAATATTTGATGGCCGCATAGCCGCCCATAGAGCCGCCATAGGCAATGCGCTTCTTAAAGGGCGCAATCACGGATTGAATGCTGTCCATCATGGCCAGAATCGAGCTTTGCGGAAACCATGATTTCTGCTTCGGCATAATGCCGATCACATTAAAATCAAATTTATGCAGCGATTTTTCTGCATTCACACTCAGGCCTTTGGCCCGGGTAATTAAATCACCAAAGGAAAAAATCAATTCTTCAGACGAACCTTTGAGGAAAATGACCCGAATCTGCTCATCTTCAAAAATAATTTGCTTATCCATCATTACACCGTTTTCAAGTCCTTTGGCATTCTTCATCTAATAGTCAATATACAGTCAAATTTGCAGTTCATAGGATTATGCTATTTTATAATGGAGTCGAAGATTAAAAATTGCAGAATATGACACAATCATTACATCCTGCCGCTGAAAAAGGCTTTGGCAGCGCCGCCGCACTGTATCAGCAAGTGCGCCCAGATTATCCGGCAGAGATCAGCGCATGGCTGAGGCAGCAGCTGAATTTAAGCGCTGAGGATGCCCTGCTGGATCTTGGCGCCGGAACCGGAAAATTCCTGCCCTATCTTCAAGCCATCAGCCCGCGCTTGACTGCGGTTGATCCTGTGCCCGCCATGCTGGAGCAGCTGCGCCAGGCGCATCCAGGCGTACAGGCCATTCAAGCGTCCAGCCATGCCATTCCCTTGCCTGACCAATCCGTCCGCGCGGTGTTTTGCGCGCAGTCGTTTCATTGGTTTGCCACGCCGGAAACACTGGCGGAAATCAGCCGCATTTTACAGCCAAACGGCGATTTGGTGCTGATCTGGAACCAGCGCGATATTAACACGGATTGGGTCAAAGCCTTAGCCGATCTGCTGCTGCCGCTGGAGGGCGATACGCCGCGCTATCACAGCGGCCTGTGGCGCAAAGCGTTCGAACAGCAGCCATGGTTCCATCTGGAGCAGAAGGCAACATTCCGCCAGCTGCACCACGGCACAGTTGAGCAGGTCGTATCCAAGCGCCTGCTGTCCACCAGTTTTGTTGCCGCGATGCCCGAACAGCAGCAGCTGCAGCTGAAACAGCAATTTGAACAAACTGTATTTGAATTGACCGGCAAACTGGCGCAAGATGAAATTGATTTCCCATATACAACGCATGTGTATGTCTTTAAAAAAACATCTGGAAAATAGGTGCAGCATGCAAAAAATATTCAAATGCCTCAGTTTGACCGTCTTGGTCAGCGCAGCGCTGCTGTCTGCAGGCTGTGACCGCAGCAACAATGCGGAAAAGCCCTCGACTGACCTCTCGCAAGACGATCAGATCATGCGCGAGCTTTCAGCGGAACCTGTGAAAGCTTTTGCCAAAACGCCCAATGACCAGCAGGACATTCAGGCGCTGACTGATTTTGACACGCGCTTTACCGCAGTCAGTGATGAAATGGAAGACGAATTGATGCGCATGAAGGAAGATGGCTCCTTAACGCCGGAGTTCGCCCTCAGCCGCAAGCAGGACAATATCAATTCGGCCCTGACCATGCTCAAAGCGTTGGATTTAAAAACCGAGCAAGGCCGCTATATCCAAGGCTTGATGTATCAGTACTGGGATAATCAGGGCAAATTGCTGCAGCAGCCATCGGCAGCGCAAAATACGCAGATTGCCAGTGATAAAAATCCAAGTGAAAATGTCAAAGGCCTGGGCCAGTTTATTCATGCGCAGGAACAGCTGGAACATTGGCAGCAGCAATATCCATCCATTCCCTCTCCTGCAGAAAAGCAGTAAGCCTCTCAAAATAAAAAGGGTTCAGATGAACCCTTTTTTACGGCAGCCGCTTATTGACGGCAGCTTTTTCCACGGCTATCTATTTCAAATTAAGGCCGTTCCGCATACTGCGGCAATGAATCACAGATCTCATCCCATTCGGCTTTGGATCCGGCAAAAATATGCATGGCTGGTTTTTGCGCTAAAGGCGTATCTAAAGTGCCGATTCTTAAACGGTAAAAATCCGGGGTTTCAGTTTTAATGCTGATGATCGGTGAGCCGCAGCTGCCGCAAAAACAGCGCTGCGTGGTTTCAGTCGACTGGAATTTTTTCAGCAGCGCCTCGCCTTGCACGATTTTAAAATCCGTTTTGCGGATCGGCGCATTCACCGCGTAGGCCGCGCCATTGGCCTTGCGGCAGCGCCGGCAATGGCACTGCACCATTTCGCCAATCTCGCCATGAATTTCATATCGGATGCCGCCGCATAAGCAGCTGCCGCTATAGATGTTTTGTTCGGTCATGCTTGGTATCCCGTCCTTGTGCTGATCATCAAATTAACACAGCGCCATAGACGGGATGCAAGAAAAGATGCAGATTATTGCGCCATTAAAAAATGATGCACGCCTTCCCCAGCTGCCCGCCCGGTGGCAAAACAGGCTGTCAGCAGGTAGCCGCCGGTGGGCGCATCCCAATCTAGCATTTCACCGGCGCAGAACACCGCCGGATGCGCTTTCAGCTGCAGATCTTCAGTCAATGCTTCACGCTTGATGCCGCCTGCACAGCTGATGGCTTCTTCAATTGGGCGGAAACCTGTCAGCGGTATTTTTAAGGCTTTAATCTGCGCCGCCAAGGCTTCGGGCTGTGTCCACAAAGCTTTATCTGTCAGTTCCCGGACTAAATTTGCTTTGGCCGCATCTAAACCGGCTTTACGCCAGACATTGCTCAGTGACTGCTTTTTGCCGGGCTGCAGTTTTGCCGCCAGCTGCTGTGCCGTTTGATCCGGCAGCAAATCCAAATACAGCGCCATCGGCTGCCGCTGTTTGAGCAAATGGCGCAAAGCCCGGCCCTGTTTATAAATCAGGCCGCTTTCCAGCCCATAGTACGAAATCACAATATCCCCAGTCGATTTCGCGCCATGCCCCACCCAAGCCTCAACCCGCTTCAGCGGCTGCCCAAACACCGGCTGCATAAACTGAGACCACGGAATTTCTACGCCCGCATTGCTGGCTTGAAAAGGCTCAATCTCCTGACCATTCAGCCACTGCTGCCAAGCGCCATCACTGCCCAGCTGTGACCAAGACACCGCACCGCAGGCCATCACAATCGCATCAAAACGCTCATCAAAAGTCTGCACCTGCAGCTGATCATGCAGCCTTAAGGTCTGCTGCTGCAGCCCCTGCACCTGATGGCGGTAATGAAATTTCACCCCATGCTGCGCCAGCCGTTTCAGCCACGCGCGCAGCAGCGGCGCAGCCTTCATTTCAATCGGAAATACACGGCCAGACGAGCCAATATAGGAATCGATGCCCAGATCGTTCATCCAATGCTGAATCCATGCAGCATCCCACTGCGTCACCCACGGCGCCAGCCAATCCGCCTGATCGTAACGCTGAATAAACTGCTCCACAGGCTCTGCATGTGAGATATTCAAGCCGGTTTTGCCCGCCATTAAAAATTTGCGGGCTGCCGACGGCTTTTGCTCATAGACATGCACCTCATAGCCATACTGGCTCAGCAGCTCGGCCGCCATCAGCCCTGCCGGGCCTGCGCCAATAATCGCAATGCGCTGGTTCATGGCGCTTATTCCGCCGCTGCCGCCGTCTGCCCCTGCAAAGGCTGAAATTCATCAAAACGCGTGCTGTAGCCTTCCGGCTTGGTGATGATCAGCTGCTGGCACAATTCACCGCGCTCCAGATATTTAATTTCAAAATGCGTACGCGCCGAATCAGATGCAATCACTTCTTTCACGAAAGGCAATTTCCATACTTCGATCAGCTGCTGCTGCGCTTCGGCAATATACTCTGGAATATTGCTGGCCAAGGTGATCTGACCGCCGGTTTTTAACCGCGACAGCAGAAATTCGAAAAACGGCATATTCAGCCAGCGCTGTGCAGGATTATGCGGCTCCGGATTCGGATACAAAATAAAAAACTGTTCCACCTGCGCCGGAAACAGCGCATGCACCACCCATGGCAAGGCATCGGCATGCACAGGCTGCAAATTCTGCTGGCCTTCCAGTCCGTGCTGTTTTTGCATCGACAGAAATTTTTCGCGGGTGCGCTCAACCGCAATCAGCTGCTTTTCAGGATGCTGCGCGCTGAACAGCAAAGCATGCTTGCCTTTGCCTGCGCCGATTTCCACACAGACCGGCTGATTGGCAATCGCTTGAAAATCACGGGGAGCATGCATGCGCTGCGCTTGAAATTGACGAATCGGCATAATCAGATCAAACTAATAAAAACGGCATAAGTCTAACAATTGTGGCTGTATTTGCCTAATTGATTTGCCAATTTCGAACCGTCTGCTTTTTTGCCTGGAGCTTTGCCATGCCAACCACTTTAAAATGCCCGCGCTGCGGCAAACTGACCACATGGGAAAACAATGAATACCGCCCATTCTGCTCAGAGCGCTGCAAGATGATTGATTTAGGCGCATGGGCCAATGAAGACTACAAACTTCCCACTCAGGATGCGCCGCAAGCTGACGGTTCTGAAGAATAAAAAAGCGTTATTCCTCTCTTTTTTTCTTTTGAATTCAGAATAGTGTCACATAACCCCGGTAAATTCGTGCCTGCATAATCAAGATCACTTGATGATCAAAATAAAAAACATGCGTGAATATTTTCAGGGGGAAACACTCAAGGATGAAAGCTGCTTTGCTGTATGCCGTTTTCGGCTTATTGGTGCTGCTCAGCATCTGCTGCCTGGTGCTGGGGATACTTCGTTCGGATCTGATCATTGCCGCTGCAGGCATGCTCTTAGGCATTGCTTCAGTCATTCTGCATATGGAAATCCGAAAGATACTCTCCAATCCCTTTAAAAAAAACTGAAGCCAAATGCTTCAGTTTTTTGATTGAGCGGCCTTTACATTCATAAACTGAAATGGCCCGCCACATGATAGATGAAACATCATCAACAGCCGATCAGCCCGCTTTGCCTGCAACAAATGGATTATGCTGCTTTTCAAAGCCAATGGTGCTCATCGGGCCATGGCCTGAAATAAACTGTGTTTCATCCGGCAGGCTGAAGCATTCGCGCTGAATCGAATCCAATAGCTGCTGATGGTTGCCGCGCGGGAAATCCGTCCGGCCAATCGACCCTTTAAACAGCACATCGCCGGTCCATAAGAGGCCGTAATTGCTGTTGTAGAACATCACGTGGCCTGGCGTATGCCCAGGCGCAAAACGCACTTCAAATTCTTCATTGCCCAATTTCAGCGTTTCACCGCCTTCCAGCCACTCCGTCACTTCAACTTTTTCCGGAATCGGAAAGCCATAACGCGCGGAAACCTCCTGAATCATGTCCAGCCAAAACGCATCTTCTTTATGCGGGCCAATCACCGGCACATTCCATAGATTTTTAAGCGCGCCCACCGCGCCGGCATGATCCAAGTGGCCATGCGTCAGCCACAGCGCCTTCACATTTAAGCCCAGCGCTTCCACTTCCGCCTGCAGTTTTTCAGGCTCACCGCCCGCATCAATCAAAACCGCCTCTTTGCTTTCAGAATCCCACAGAATGGAACAGTTTTGCTGGAATGCCGTGACCGGCACAATTTTGACTTGCAGCATATGGTGGAACCTCGAAATCAGTGGGCTAATGTGTGCTTTAAGGCGTCAAGATTAGCTTGAAGCAGCGCATTGAGCAATTGCAAATGGTCTTCACGGCTGTTGAGTGCCGGAATATAGCTGTAGCTGCCGCCGCCGGACTGCTGAAACAGCGCCGCATTTTGCAGCGCCAGCTCTTCCAGCGTTTCCAGACAGTCAGCCGAAAAGGCCGGACTCATGACCTGCACCGATTTCACACCGGCCTTGCCCCAGGCTTCTAGCGTTGCATCGGTATAGGGCTTGACCCATTCCTGCTTGCCAAAACGCGACTGAAAGCTGATCGCCCATTGCTCATCACTCAAACCCAGCTGCGCTGCCAGCAATTTGGCCGTGATACGGCAACGTTCGGCATAAGGATCGCCTTTATCTGCATACGGTTGCGGAATGCCGTGAAACGACATCAACAGTTTTTCCGGATTGCCATGCACAGCCTGATAATCCTGCACGCTTTGCGCCAAAGACTGGATAAATAAAGGATGCTGATAATAATCGCGGATCAAGGAAATGCCCGGCAAATTGCGCTGCTGCGGAATCCATTTGGCAATTGCATCAAACAGCGGCGCGGTCGATGTTGCCGAATATTGCGGAAACAGCGGCAATAAAATCATATGATCCTGCGGATCTTGCGACAGCTGCTGCAGCAAGGCATCAATGCCGGGATTGCCATAAGTCATGGCAGGCACGACATTCAGCTCAAACTCAGGATACTGCACCGTCAGCTGCTGTTTTACCGCCTGCACCTGCTGCAGCAGAATTTCCCGCATCGGGGAATCATTTGACCAGACCATTTCATAGGCATGCGCGACCCGTTTGGGGCGGAACGGCAAAATAAATAACCGCAGAATCAGCTGCCAAATCGGCTTGGGAATTTCAATGACGCGCTGATCGGATAAAAACTGCTTTAAGAATTGGCGCACTGCTGGAACAGCTGGCGAATCCGGCGTACCCAGATTGGCCAAGATAATTGTGATTTTCGCTTTCGCTGCAGCCGACATCAAACCATTCCAACTTAAATGAATATCTCTACTTTATCAGCTTTTGAATAAGTTCATAAACGGATTAATATTGAGCTTTAAATTGAAAAACTCGATCATTATCCAATAAATTGCTTTCCATCAGCTTTTGCGCTTTAGCCGTCACCTGCCACAGCATGCGCTGACGGTCATCCCGGCCGGACTGAATAATCCATTCATTTTGACGCATCTGCATTTTGATGCTGTGCAAAGCGCGGATATTGATTTGCGCGCGGGCAACCGCATGCGCGCGCGGCATCTCCATGCGGGCATCCTGCAAGCCGGTTTCATTCAAATATTCATTCATGCGCTTCGAGAAGAATTCTTCCGGCGTCGGATTGACAAACGTCGCTCCCAGCACCGCCAGCAGCTGCGCCCAGGTCATTTTTTTCTGAATTTTAAGCTCTTTAAAGTTGCCGTCCTGATACACATGCATGCGGTATTCAAAGGCGAAAAACTCATGCATCGAGACTTTCGGCAAGGTCAGGAAAGGATCGGCTTCACGCTTGCCGGATTCGGTTTCCAGCTGCTCCAGCTTGCTTTTCAGGCGGTCGATTTCATCTTGCAGCACTTGCGTATTCTGCGGACGCACCCAGCCCAAGACCGGATAGCGCTCCAGCATTTGCGTCATATTAAAGCGCACTGCCATTTCCAAATCGCGCAGGCTGCGGTAAGTAAAGACCTGATCGACTTCATGCTGTAGCAGTTTGCGGAACTCCTGAAATTTGTCGCGCAATTCAGGCTTGTCGTCATGCAAAGCATTGTCGCGGGAAGCGGGATCATCATGCATAAAAACAATAATCGGTTTTTGCTTGGTTACAGCATAGATATATTCCAGATGCATATAGCCCACGCCAGAGACCGACTGTTCGCCATAAGCGCTGCCCAGCAGCATCACCACATAATCGCAATCATCAATTTGCCGGCGCGCAAAGGCCGTGCTTAACGGTGTGCGCTGTTCCAATCCCCAAGAGAAGAACCCCATTCCGACCAGGGTCTGCGCCAAAATCATCCGTTCCGGCTGCATTTCCGCGCCAGATGTTGAAATAAAAACCTGATAACGCTTATCGAGCATTGGTTATCCTCATTCCCATGCCTACTGCAGTGTGATGCGCTGATGTGCCGCATGCTCTGGCTGCAATAAGACTTCCCCAATATAAAGACTTAATCTATAGATAATTATTACTTTAGCAATGCGCAGAAGAACTTTATTTGCTTTTAAGCGCCGATGTTATTCACCGTCCAGTTCAAGTCCGCTGAAATGAGACGGTTGAGAATCGGCTTTAAATTTTCTGCATTTTGCCCGCTGACATAGCACTCAATACGGATGGCATCAGCACAAGCTTGCTCAAATAATAACTCATTTTTAATTAAAATGCGGGCTGTTTGACGCGCAACGGCAAATCCTGAGTCAATTAATGTCAGTTTCTGACCAAAAATATGCTGAATGGCAGGTTTTAAGAACGGATAATGCGTACAGCCCAAAACTAAAAAATCTGCGCCTTGGTTGACTGCCGGCTGCAGAATTTCACGCAGCGTCTGCAGGCAGGCTTCGCTCATTTGCGCGCCTGCCTCAACAAAAGGCACTAAATCCAAGTTGGTGATCGGCATCACCTGCACCTGTGCAGGCTTGGCAAAATGCTCCATCACTTCTTTAATCAGCTGGCCGCGGAATGTTGCTGGGGTTGCCAAGACGGCTACTGTTTTGCTTTTGCTTTGCAAAACGGCCGGTTTTAAAGCCGGCACCAAGCCAATGATCGGAAAGTTTTCACCATAATGCGCACGCAGATAATCCAGACTGAAGGCTGACGCCGTATTGCAGGCCACCACCGCAACTTTGCAGCCTTTGCGGTACAGCCATTCAATGGCATGCGCCGTGAGTTCACGGATCTCCTGATCATCCCGCGGGCCATAAGGCACATGCGCCGTGTCGGCATAATAAACAATGTGCTCATTCGGCAAATAACGCGCAATTTCCTGCGCCACAGACAAGCCGCCAATTCCCGAGTCAAAAATTCCAATCGGCGCATCAGCGCCTGCTTTCGGCATGGGATCATCAAGCGGATAGATGGGATGGATTGCGGTCATGGCTGCAGTTTCAAAAAATTGAATTTCGGGATGGTGAAAGCTTAAACCTCAAGCGCCTAATTGCAAGTGAAAATCACCGCTTTTCAAGCTTAATATGGTTTCTCCCTGCGCATTTTCAAGCATCTCGCCAAGCTCAATCAAATGAAAAAAAGCCGCTCGCTGAATCAGGGCATTCAGCCCAAAGCGCACAGCAACATAAGGCCGAAGCTCACCGGCAAATTCCCGCATAAAAACCGGATGCTGCTCATCGACAATTATTTCATCCTGCGTACTGGAGATCAGCTGAATATAGCGTTGCCCATTCAGTTCAATCACATTCACTTGATTAATGAATAAAGGTTCATCTTCCACCTGAATTTCGATCTGTTCCGCAGGCGTCTTTAAATAAAACTTT
Source organism: Acinetobacter sp. (assembly GCF_041919735.1). Classification (GTDB taxonomy): domain Bacteria; phylum Pseudomonadota; class Gammaproteobacteria; order Pseudomonadales; family Moraxellaceae; genus Acinetobacter. The sequence goes on along the minus strand of NZ_JAYRTF010000009.1, from coordinate 2,884 downwards.
CCATCCTCTTTCCACAGTACGCTGGAGAACAGGTCAATCAGCGGCTGGCGCTTGATCAATTGACCTTCGTGCCACCACTCGCCATTTGCTTTCACCTCTAAATTCATGGCTCCGCAGTGCTTTGGATGCCATTTGTCTAAAGGCAAAATTGACTTTTTGTGACCGGACTGTCCATCTTTTAAGTATTGTGCAAGATCCATTAAATTTTTATTATCGCCAAGAGCTGCTGTTTTCGTCGGAATTGGTGTTTTTTCTTGATTATTCATAGCAGAAGACCCTAATGACGGCAAAATAATATGATTCAGCCAATTGGCTAGACCAAGGTTTAAAACTATACTAGCCCACAATATAAATGACACGATAATTTATTTGTGTCTAGAAACTGAGAACACTCATGGCAGCGCCGTTTTTAGAGTCAAAACGGTAGCCACCTTTAAAACCAGATGAGGAGTCCTACATGGAACACATCGAACGTGAATCGATGGAGTTTGACGTAGTCATCGTTGGCGCAGGCCCTGCCGGCCTTTCAGCTGCGATTAAAATCCGTCAACTTGCAATTGAAAATAACCTGAACGATCTGTCCGTTTGTATCGTGGAAAAGGGCTCCGAAGTCGGTGCGCACATCCTCTCTGGCGCTGTGCTTGAACCGCGCGCCATCAATGAATTGTTCCCAGACTGGAAAGAACAGGGCGCGCCTTTAAATGTGCCTGTGACTGAAGATAAAACTTTCTTCTTATTGTCTGATGAAAAATCACAGGAAGCACCGCATTGGATGGTGCCGAAAACCATGCACAATGATGGCAACTATGTGATTTCACTGGGCAACGTGGTTCGCTGGTTAGGCGCTAAAGCGGAAGAACTTGAAGTCTCAATCTTCCCGGGCTTTGCAGCGTCTGAGATTCTGTACCACGAAGACGGCACAGTAAAAGGCATTCAAACCGGCGACATGGGCATCGGCAAAGACGGCGAACCGACGCACAACTTTACCCCAGGCTATGAACTGCACGCGAAATACACCATTTTCGCTGAAGGCTGCCGCGGCCATTTAGGCAAGCGCCTCATTGCTAAATTTGACTTGGATAAAGATGCAGATCCGCAGCATTACGGCATCGGCATTAAAGAATTGTGGGAAATCGATCCAGCAAAACACAAGCCTGGCCTGGTGATGCACGGCGCAGGCTGGCCTTTAGCTGAAACGGGTTCTTCAGGCGGCTGGTGGCTGTACCATGCGGAAAACAACCAAGTGACTTTGGGCATGATTGTTGACCTGTCATACACCAACCCGCACATGTATCCATTTATGGAAATGCAGCGCTGGAAAACACACCCGCTGATCAAGCAGTATCTGGAAGGCGGCAAGCGTATTTCTTATGGCGCGCGCGCTGTGGTGAAAGGCGGTTTCAACTCCCTGCCTAAATTCACTTTCCCAGGCGGCTCTTTAATCGGTGATGATGCAGGTTTCCTCAACTTTGCGAAAATCAAAGGCTCTCACACCGCAATGAAATCAGGCATGCTGTGCGGTGAAGCGGTGTTTGAAGCCATTGCTGCCGGTGTTGAAAAAGGCGGTGATCTGGCGATTGCCCGTGTGACCGAAGGTGAAGACTTCTTCGCGAAAGAATTGACGGCTTACACAGATAAGTTCAACAACAGCTGGCTGAAAGAAGAGCTATACAACTCACGCAACTTTGGCCCTGCGATGCATAAATTTGGTCAATGGATGGGCGGCGCGTTCAACTTTATCGATCAAAATGTCTTTAAAGTGCCATTCACGCTGCATGATTTGCAGCCTGATTTCAGCGCACTGAAAACTGTGGATGCTGCGAACTTCAAGCCGAATTATCCGAAACCGGATGGTAAACTGACATTTGACCGTTTGTCTTCAGTGTTCGTATCCAATACCGTGCATGAAGAGAACCAGCCTGCGCATTTGAAACTGACCGATGCATCGATTCCTGTAAATGTAAACTTGCCAAAATGGGATGAGCCTGCTCAGCGCTACTGCCCTGCTGGCGTGTATGAAATTATGGAAGAGAATGACGGTTCTAAGCGTTTCCAAATTAACGCGGCCAACTGTGTACACTGTAAAACGTGTGACATTAAAGACCCATCACAAAACATTACTTGGGTAACCCCTGAGGGTGGCGGCGGTCCGAACTATCCGAATATGTAATTGGGATAGTCCTTTCACAAGCTCATCTCCGAACATGTAATCTCAAGAGATAAAAAATAAACCCGCTTAGTGCGGGTTTATTTTTATCTCTTTCCGCACAATCTATCTGAAACTCTGATACGTAATTTTATTCTCATTCGTTCTATAGCTTCTATCAGAATAGGTTCCCAGCATTAAAACATAACATTTAAACTCTAAATTTTTAGGATAATCCACATGACACTCATTGTTATGACATATTTTTAAAAATTATCGTAGTAATATTTTTTTCAATAACTTTTTCTGTCTTTAAATTCATACTACCTTTCATCTTATAGTTTTGGACGGCTTTGTTGCATAAAGATTTTAAAGATAGAGCTTTCCTAATAGGTCGACCATGCTTGCCATGAGGCCGAACATATCATCGAGCCGCAGGATCAAACTAAATAGAGATATTTCCTCGCTTAATTAAAGCTTAGCCATACGAGGGTCAATTGATAATTCGATATTCAAGCTCTAGGCTTTTTCATTTTGAAATTATATTGCTGAAGAACCCCTTAAGAAAAGGTTTGTGCAACAAAGCCCTAATAAACCCAAAAGCAAATTGTAAAAAAAACAATTAATATCATGAAAAACATTGATATTTTTATATAAAACCATAACTTTTCATGATTTTTAATAATATTGATACTTGTTTCTAAAGTTACATTATTAAATATTAAAAATTTTCTTTTT
>NZ_JAYRTF010000008.1:0-143837 GCF_041919735.1 Acinetobacter sp. | reverse complement strand
CATAATCGGCGTGGCCCGGGCAGTCTACGTGAGCGTAGTGACGGATTGGAGAATCGTATTCTACGTGTGAAGTATTAATTGTAATACCACGTGCTTTTTCTTCTGGAGCAGAGTCAATCGCTGCGTAGTCACGCGCTTCACCGCCGAATTTTTTAGCACAAACAGTTGCGATCGCAGCTGTTAAAGTCGTTTTACCATGGTCAACGTGACCGATTGTGCCCACGTTAACGTGCGGCTTATTACGTTCAAACTTAGCCTTAGCCATGTTTATTTTCCTCGTTTACGTCGAACACAGTCAAAACAACTCAGTATCGACACATCGTCTAAAAAATCAGACACCAAATACTTGAAAAGCAGACTAATAAGCCTGCTTTCTAAAAACTTTGTAGATAATCTACTAAACTGTAATCTGGAGCTCTTATCGAGATTTGAACTCGAGACCTCTCCCTTACCAAGGGAGTGCTCTACCACTGAGCTATAAGAGCAAATCATCTTCGATGGAGCGGGAGACGAGGATCGAACTCGCGACATGCAGCTTGGAAGGCTGCCGCTCTACCAACTGAGCTACTCCCGCACAATGTTGGTATAACCACTTCAATCGAAGTTAATGGTGGTGAGAGAAGGATTCGAACCTTCGAAGCTTACGCGACAGAGTTACAGTCTGTTCCCTTTGACCGCTCGGGAATCTCACCATTTCACACTTACTTTCAGTGTCGTTCTTTACTTCGCTTACTCAACTCTCTAAGATGGTGCCGGCACACGGATTCGAACTGTGGACCTACTGATTACAAGTCAGTTGCTCTACCAACTGAGCTATGCCGGCGTTTCTTAGTGTTTCGTACGTTTCGTATCGGAACGGTGTGCAGTTTAGCAAAACTCTGAAACCATGCAAGTGTTTTTTTCAAAAAAATCGTCAAAAACTTATAAAATCAATCCGTTTGATGATAATTCAACCGCTTTGATCACTGCGCGAGCTTTTATTTGGGTTTCATTCCACTCAGATTCAGGATTTGAGTCATAAACCACCCCTGCTCCGGCCTGCACATAAACCTTATTTTCACGGATGACACAGGTGCGGATGGCAATCGACATGTCCATTTCGCCATGCCAGCCTAAATAACCGACAGCGCCGCCAAAAATACCGCGTTTTACCGGCTCGACTTCGTCAATAATTTCCATGGCGCGGATTTTCGGTGCGCCTGAAAGCGTTCCTGCGGGGAATGTCGCCTTAAAAACATCCAAAGCATCGATATCATCACGCACTTCGCCCTGCACATTGGACACAATATGCATGACATGCGAATAGCGTTCGATCACCATTTGATCAGTCACTTGAACTTTACCGATTTTTGATACGCGCCCCACATCATTGCGGCCCAAATCAATCAGCATTAAATGCTCTGCGATTTCTTTTTCATCCGACAGCAGGTCCTGCTCCAAAGCCAGATCTTCTTCTTTGGTTTTGCCGCGCGGACGCGTGCCTGCCAATGGGCGTACCGTGGCAATGCCGTTTTCCAGACGGGAGAGAATTTCCGGCGAAGAACCTACAATATGGAAAGGCGTATTGTTTTCTAAAGTCTGCCCCTGCACCAAGAACAAATACGGCGACGGGTTCAAATGGCGCAGCGCGCGGTAAACCTGCAGCGGATCACCATCAAAATCAGAGACCATGCGGTGGCCCGGCACCACCTGCATCACATCACCGGCTTTAATGTACTCTTTGACTTTGGCAATGGAGTCAATGAAGTTGTCATGCCCGGTCAGCGATTCAAAATGCGGCGCACTGTGTTTTGCCGCTTGCAGCACAACCGGTGTTGCGAGCAACGCTTCGAGCGCATCCAATTGCGCTTGCGCTTTAGCATAAGCTTCTGCATCGCTGGAATCCGCATGCACAATCAAAAACAGCGTGTCTTTCAAATTATCAAACACGATTACTGTTTTCGACAGCATCATCCAGATATCCGGCAAGCCGACAGGATCCGCTTCAGGCACATTGCTTAGACGCGGCTCGATATAGCGCACAGCGTCATAGCCAAAGTAGCCCACCAAGCCGCCGGTAAAGCTCGGCAAGGCAGGAAGATCCTGCTGCGTCGGCACACGGTACTGCGCCTGAAAATCACGGATATACTGAAATGGATCTGCGCATGGCTGCCGTTCCACGGTGCCGTCTGCATTCTGCACGCTCAACACGCCGGCATTGCAGGAAAAGACCGTGGATTCGCCGAGGCCGATAATGGAGTAGCGCGCCCAGTTTTCGCCGCCCTCGACGGACTCAAACAGATACGCCTGTTTATGCGCTTTGAGGCGGGCAAAGACGGAGAGCGGCGTTTCGGTATCCGCCAAACGCTGGCGGTACACCGGGATCAAGTTATAGCCTTGCGCTTTTAAAGCATTGAATTGGTTTTGCGTAGTCATCTGGTTTCTCTATATCTCAATTGGCTTTATTCAGTTTTGTTTATTTGCTGGACTGAGTTTCGCCATCGAAAAACCATTTTGCTGCTCATGTTTATTCCTTCAATGCACTGTATTACGCAAGCAATTCCCGAAGATCGTCAACCACGCGCTGCGGCCGGCAATCTTGAATATTTTCCCCATGATTATAGCCATAGCTGACCACAATACAATCAATACCCGCACGGCGCGCCGCCTCGACATCATTCGATGAGTCACCCACCATCAGCATTTGCGATTTTTCCGCCTGATAATAGTCTGCGCAATGCAGCAGCTGGCGCGGATGCGGCTTACGCTCTTCAAAACGGTCTCCGCCAATCACATCAGCAAAATAGCCCGCCAGCCCCAATTCATCCACAATCATCCGCGCGGGCACTTCAGGCTTATTGGTTACGCAAATCAAGGTTTTTCCCTGCGCCTTCGCCCAGTCTAAAAATGCTTGAATGCCGTCAAACAGCTGAGTTTCCACACAAGGGTCCGCATTATAGATGTTCAAAAAAGTCGCCAGCAGCAATTGATGCTGCGCGGCATCCACCTCGCCGGTTAAATGCTCCAGCACGCTGCGGCAAAAAATCGAGGTGCCCTTGCCGATCCACACGCGCACTTGCGCTTCAGTCACCAGCGGGAGCTGCAAAGCATTCAGGCTCATATTCATGGCGCGGAACAGATCCGCCGCGGAATCCACCAATGTCCCATCCAAATCAAACAAAATCAGCTGCTTTTCCGCCAGATTCACATTCAACATCACACTCTCAGCCTCTACTTTTACAGACAAAATACTGCCGATTAAACAACAAAGGCATGCGATTGCATGCCCTGATTGCTGCCGCAGCAAGGCTTATTTAAAAAATAGCCACGCCGCAACCGCTAAAATAATAATGACAATCAAGCTCATCAAGCCCACTGACGCATTCTTCTGCTGCTCTTTTTCCTGCGCCACACGTGTTTCCGGCTGTTCTACAGGAATAGACGCAGGTTCAGGCTTCACTGCACTGATATCCGTGCCTTCTGGGATAGGCGCCGGCTTCGGCACAGCAACATTCTGCGGCATGCCGTCACGGCTCAGCTGCACCCCTTCATGGCGCTCAGTCAGCGCAGGCATGCCCTGATCATTCATTTGCTGCGCAGCGGTTTTTTCTTGCGCTTCCGCTTGCGCGGTTTCCGACACAGCAACAGCTTCAGCTGGCTGAACAGGCGGTTCGGCCTGCGGCGCTGGCGCAGAGCCTTCAGAAAGCTCCACAGCCTGAGCAGGCTGCAGCACTGAAAATTTCAAGCCTGCAAACTGCACAATATCGCCTTCTTTTAACAGCGCTTCATTTTCAATGCGCGCATCATTCACAAATGTGCCATTCGATGAATTTAAATCCTGAACCCACAGCACCTGCTCTTTTAAATGAAAAGCTGCATGCTTGCGGGAAATTTCAGCTTGCGGCAGAACGATATCTGCACTCTGATGACGGCCCACCAGCATATCTCGATCGATACTGATTTCCTGTCCAGTGTGTTCACCAGTAATTGCTTGTAATTTCCAAGTCATAGCAGCCTGCCCTATTGCGATTTTTGATTATCATAGCATATTGAATATCCTGAACCATGATCACAGCCGGCGGCTTTTTTCATGACCGCAGCCGCGCCCAAATAATCCTGCATATTGTCCGGCGTTAAGCGGATGGTTTCATAAGGCTTAGCAGGCAAAGCTGAAGCTTGCGCTTTAACTTCTGCGGGCGCTTTAACCGGAGCGGCCTTTTTCTGTGCGGGCGCAGATGCTTGTGCAGCAGCAGCGGGTTTAGCAGGAACCGCCACGGGCTGAACAGGCGCGGCTTGCGACTCTGAACGTACTGGCGCGGTTTGACGCTGTATTGGCGGCTCGATTGCTGCAGGCGTTGTGACAGCCGGCTGAGGCTGTACACCGCCTGACGGCACATTCTGATAAACCGGTTTCGGCGGATTGACCGGCGTCTTTGAAACCGGAATCCGCTGCTGATACAGGTCTTCAACATTTTCCGGCAATTTAGCAAAGTTGCCGTCATCATCCAGCGCCAATTGCAGGCTGTACAGCTGGCTGTAGCGCTGCTGCGACAGCTTGCGCACGTCTTTGCCATCGCCCACAATGGTCGGATGGATGAAAATCAGCAAATTGCGCTTCACATTGGACTTGCCGTCTGAGCGGAACAAGCGGCCCAGGCCCGGAATCGCGCCCAAGCCCGGAACCGATTGCCGCGTATAGGCCGTATCATCAGAGATCAAGCCGCCCAGCACAATAATCTGCCCATGCTCCGCCAAAATCGAAGTCTTAATGGCGCGCTTGCTGGTGACTAGATCGGACGCTTCGCCTTTGGTCTTCTTCACATTAGAGACTTCCTGCTCCACCTCTAAGCGCACAGAACCGCCTTCACCAATATGAGGAATGACTTTTAAGGTTACACCGACATCTTTGCGCTCAATGGTGGTATAGGGATTGGCTGTGCCTGATGACGTTGTTGAAACCGAACCCGTCACAAAGGGCACGTTTTCACCCACCACAATATAAGCCTCTTCATTGTCCATGGTTAAAATAGACGGCGTAGACAGCAAATTGGATTTGGTTTTTTCTTTCAGCGCCTGAATCATGGCGCCATACAGCTTGCGCGAACCGTCTGCGCTTTCTTTATAATCCCCCAGCACCAGCGATGTGCCTGTGCCGATCGCGCTGCCCGCACCCGCTGCGCCGCCCGTCAAATAGCCTGCGGCAATATTTTTTAAACTCGAACCGATATTGTCAAAATTAATCAGGCCAATGCCGCTGCTTAAATCCCCCAGCGCCCACTGTACGCCCAGCTGATCTGTATCGCTGCCTTCGACTTCAATAATCGCCGCTTCAATCAGCACCTGCTCACGGCGGATATCCAGCTGCTGAACCGCCGCTTCAATCTCCCGCATCAGTTGCGGATCAGCTTTGACCAGCAGCGAATTTTGTGAAGTATCAGCAATAATGCTGACCCCATTCGCGCTGAAGCTGCTGATGGCATTGTCACTGGAACGGTTAGAGCCTGAATTTAAATTAATCCCAGCAGCAGAGCCTGATGAAGAATTGCCGCTGTTTGAATTGTTCAATAAATTGCTGATGGCGCTGTTATTGCTAGCACTAGACGATGAGTTTGATGAGCCGGATTGATTAGACGACGATGAAACGGACTGCCCGCTCACCAAGCCCTGAAGAATTTCCGCCAAATTCTTAGCGCCGGCATATTTCAAGCGGAAAACTTTTAAGCCGCCTAAACGGTCCGCAGACGGCACATCCAGCATTTCAATGGTTTGGCGGATGCGTTTTCTGGTTTGCGTATCACCTTTAATAATAATCCGGTTGGTGCGGTTGTCTGCAATAATGCGCACGCGCGAACCTTTCAGATCTTTCGATGCGCCCGTTGCCGTCATCGACTCCAGCAGGCTGATCATTTCTTCCGCCTGGCTGGACTGCAGGGTAATGGCCTCAATATCATTCTGCCCAGTGCCATCCAGATTGCGGATGATGGTTTCCAGCTGATAAATATTGCTGGCGCGGTCAGACACAATTAAGGCATTGGTGCCGCCAACAGCAGATAAATGCGCAAATTGAGGCATCAGCGGGCGCAGCGCAGGAATCAAGTCATTGGCATTGGTATTTTCCAGCCAGATCACCCGGGTCACAATTTGGTCGCCCGTCGCGCGGCGGCGCGCATCATACGGAATGCCGGAACTTTTGACATTGCTGTCCGGCACCAGCCGCACCGTATTGCCCGAAGGAATGGCCACAACGCCATTCACATTCAGCACCCCTAGAAATAAATCATATACTTCGCTTTTGTTCAGCGGCTTGTTGGAGATGACGGTGACATTGCCGCGCACTCGCGGATCGACTGCAAAATTTTTGCCGGTAATATCGGCCACTTCATTAATAAACGCGGTTAAATCTGCATCCCGCAAATTGATTTTCCAAGTCTGCGCATAGCTTGCAGTGCTGACCATTGCGATCAGCGGCGCTAAAGCGCATGCTGCGAATATAGGACGATTATTATTTAATAAAGCCATGAACTCTTCTGCTTCCTAACCTGCTTGGTGATGACTCATCACTTGAAATCCTGCTGTACGGTCATCACTTGATCACCCCGTTTTACTTCCAGCTTCACCTGCCCTTCGCGGCGAGCCTGTTCTAATAATTGCACTTCGGTTTGGCCGGCACCCACGCTTTGACCATTCAGGGTCATAATGCGGTCCCCCGGCTGCAAGCCTAATTTATTGCGCAGCGCCGCCGGTGTCCGCGCTGTCACTTCAAAACCGCCGCCAGAAGATGAGCTGATGCCCATTTCCTGCATATACTGCTCCCGGTTTTCCTGCATCCGCTGCACAGCTTGCCCGAGCGCGTTTTGCGTTTGGCTGCTGCCTGAGTTCTGCTGCTGTTCAGCATTGTTCATTGACGTATTGGCGCTGCTGCTGGGCACAATCGGCTGATCCAGCCCATTTTCAATCCCTTTGAACGCCAGCTCGCGCCTCTCGCCATTGCCGCTGCGCAAAAACACTTTATCCCAGTAGACTTCCGCCAATGTATAGGAAGAGCCTTCGATCATCTCACCCACCCGATAGCGCTCAGCCGTGTCATTGACCTTAATCACAGCAGAGGAATACTGGCTCGGATAGCCAACAACAACGCCCTGCAAGGCCATATTCAAGTTTTCATCCGCGCCGGAGGCCCTGCCTGCTTCCTGAAACAGCGCAAATGAGCTGATATTCGGCACTTGCGCCTGCTGTGAACCCAGCTCAACCCGGTCCATCTGCATCGCTTGCGGCGGCGCCAGCAGCAGCCACAGCATCGATGCCAGTTTCCAGCACAGGCAAATGATCAGCACAGCCAATACTGCCGGCGCTAAACGGCCGGTATTTTTCCAATTGTACTGCTTCAGCTTTTCCATCCAGTCATTCATTGCGAACCGCCTTTCAGCAAGGGCTGACGGCTGCTGATGACATAGGTGTCCAAACCGGCTTTGCCTTCATAGGAAGGGATATTCAGCAACAAGCGCTGCGTCAGCTGCACATCCAGCATCCATTCTGCATCCAGCTGCAAATTCATCATTTTCTGTTCCCGCGCATCCCGGACATCAATCTGCAGCTTGCCTTGATCATCCGTCAGCTTGGCCAGCAGCGAAGGTACATTCATGCGGTCTTGACGCTGTGCAAACGTATACAGCAGCTCACCGCCCGCCCATTGCAGCTGGCCCTCAGCCTGGCTGAACCCCTGAAGCTTTTTATATTTGAATGCAATGCCTTTCAGCTGAATGGCATTGCTGGGCCATTGCCAATCCGCCATGGATTTTAAGGTTTCAGGCGCAATCTGCCCATTGAAAGACTGAATAATGACTGTTTTACCCAAGCTGTAGCCAACCATGCCTTGCAGCTGCGTATTGCCGCTATGGATTTCAACATCGGCGCCTGCACGTAAAAGCAGCAAATCTAAGGGCCGGGTTTTCCAGCTGATTGAACCTTTGAGCTGGCCTTGATTCCAATCCGCCTGGCCGCGCCAAATATTGCCGCTGATATTTTGCAGCGATTGATTGTTTTTATAAAATTTTGAAATCAGCCATGCCGCTGGAATTTGCAGCATAACAAAAATTAAAAATATGATGACTGCGAACAGCAGCCATTTTATTTGTTTTGGCCTATCGCTCATCCCGCCCCAACCAATCTTTCAATTTTTTTTCCCAATACATCTAATTTCTTTTATAACCACATTATGCACACTTTTTCCGCACAGCCAATTCATAGAGATAAAAAAAACCAAGCATCATTGCTTGGTTTTTTTAACTTAAACGGTCTTTATGACAGCTCAATGACGGGGCATTAAATTAAGAAGCTTTCCAATTTAGCGCCTTTCTCCAGCTCAGCCACCAGCCAGCGCGGCTGTTTGCCGCGGCCAGTCCACGTATCATTTGGATTTGCTTTGCTGCGGTAGCGGGGCTCTACAGATTTACGCGTTGTTTTTTTACGCTTCGTTGCGCCAAACTCTAAAATTTGTTCAATGCTTAAACCTACATTTTCAGCAATCGCTGCAATTTGATTATAAGCATCTTCAATTGCTTGATCTTTTTTAGATGCAATTAAAGCTTCAGCTTCAACTTGAAGCTTTTTAAGTTCTTCAACAGATAGATTACTGATGTCTGGCATGATATTAACTCCAAAAAACTGATTTGTATTTTTTTGCGTTTTAAACACGCCCATCATATTTATATTAATATCAACATTCAATATCCATTTAAGGATTTAAAACAATATTTTCACAAGATAAACAAATTATTTTTTTAAAATAAAATTTAAATAACATGCTGAACCCGTATTTCTATTTTTTTAATGCCTTCACGGATAATATCAGGCATAGCCATTTTCTTCATATTTACTTGATCAACACAGACAATTACCGCCTCGCCTTCCGCAGCTATTTTCTGCTGCTGCTCGCTCCATATTAAATAATGCATCCGCATGGCGCTATTTCGCAGCTCTTCAACCCGCGCGCCTATTTTCAATTGATCAGGATAAACTACCGGACTGAAGTATTTGCATTGGCTGGATGCCACCACCGTAAAAACATTCTGCTGGAAAATACCCAGCTCATTAAAATAACAAATCCGCGCGCTTTCAATATAGCGGTAATATTGCACATTATTCACATGGCCAAATGCATCCATGTCGCCCCAAGCGACATTTTGCTCATAGATGACAGGATAATCAGCAAGCTGGTTCATTTTTATTTTCCATTATATTTTGATTTCAACAAAATTTGCATTGTTTTCAAAAATTAAATTTAACTGTTTAATCAAATCTTCCTGACCTGACAAATTAGATTTAATCCTTAAATAACTCATCAACACATCATCAGGATACTGATTCAGCAATACTTCAGCTTCATTGCTGCGCCCAGTCGCCATATAAATATGCCATTTTGCAAAACTGAATACAGGCAATGCCGGATACTGGCTTTCCCATGCATTAATGCGCTGTTCAATATAATCATAATCAGGATTTTGCTTTAACAGCTGCTGCTGGAACCAGAGATAAAAGACTTCCTGATTAAACTGCGCCGACAGCAAATGCACCGCCAGCTGTTCATGCAGCTCGCTCATTTCAGGCATGCGCGCCAGCACTTTCAGCCAAAGCACCTTAATATGGAAGGTCCGGCTATAGATTTGATCATTTAAAGCTTCATAGCGCTCTTTCAGCAGCTGCAGGCTTTCGCTGTCCGCCTGATCAAATGCCGCCAGCAGCTGTTCCAGCCAAGTCTGCTTCATGTTTTCATCCAAATGGCCGTATTTGGTTGAACGCAAGTACATCCATGGAAACTGCAGCGCAAACTGCCCCCAAAGCGCTGTCAAGCGCTGCTCATAAGCTGTGCTGACATTTTTCAGCCACGGGGACAGCTCATGCTGATTTAAAAACTCTAAATGCGTCAAAGCTTTTTCGCCGTCCTGCTGCGCCAAATACACCTCAATCCGCTGCAGTTCAGCCAATTCAAATGCCATAGGATTGGCGTCATTCAATGACTGCAGCGCTTCATCATATTGCTGGCGCAGCCAAAATAAGCGGGAATCCATAATGCCTTTCAGCAAGCCGGATTCCGTAAATGCCTGCTGAATAAACTCGCGCTGATCTTGCGCGGCGTTCAGCAGCCAAATCACCGCCAGCTGCTCATAAGGATGCAGCTGGCCGAAATTGAAGATATCCTCACGCTTACGCTGCTCGCGGCTTAAATAGCGCTTCAAGCCCAGCCAGATAAATTGCCCGATTAAACTCAGCAGCGCCAATATAATCAGGAAAAGCCACATATTGGTTTGAATCTGCCAATCGCGCCAGTATATATAGACATAGCCGACGCCATAACCAAAGCTCAGTACGCTGAATAATGCAACAGCCAGCAGGCTGATAAACAGATAAGCCAGTAGAATTTGTTTCATATGCCGTTATCCGATTAATGCGCGTGTATTTAAACTTGGCGCAGCAATGGCTGGAATTTTTTGCAGCTCATTTATCCGCTGAATCAATTGCTGGGTTTTGCCATCCGGCAGCTGTTTTAAAATCTGAAGGACTAAAGTCAATTCCTGCTGAAATGCAATATATTGGCCGCGCTGCAACTGCTGCTGCGCCAGCAGCAAACGCAGCTGCGCTTCTTTTAAAATAATGGACCGCTGCATTAATACCGCGCTTGGCTGCTGAACGGATTCAATTTGAATCCAGCGCTGCCAAAATGATTTTTCCTTCTGCGGTTCTGCATGCCGGTATTGCGCTTGAATTTCCTTGCTGAGCTCGCGGTCCAGCAAATCCAATACCGCTTTGACCTTGTTTTGCTGTTCGGCCGCGCTATTGACCAGCTGCATCACCATTTGCCGGTCTTTATTGACCACTTGATGCAGGCTCGCCTGCAGCGCAGGCGCCAGCGGATAGTCTGTCAGGTTGTGATTCAGCTGATTCAGCTTTTCAAGCGCCAATGAGTACTGCTGCTGCTGCAATGCAAATTCCACCAGATCCAGCTGCTGAGCAATTAGCACAGTTGGCTGCAGCGCCGCTGCGGTCTGAACTGAAGCTGCGGCTGCGCCTTGCTCTTCCGCCGCTTGAGGCTGCGCTTTGCCAAGCTGGCGGTTTAAAGCCGCCAGCTGATCATTCAGGCTGGCATTGCGCTGTTCCAGCGTATTTTGCTGCTGCATCAGCGCAGCTTGCCCTGCGCTCAGCTGATATACATCGAAACTGATTTTCGCAATCCAAAGAACACCTAAAATACAGAAGAGGATAAGCAGTTTTTTCATCGAGTTCCTTGCACCGCGGCAATTTGCTTTAAAATGGATTCCTTTCGCAGATCATTCAGCTGAGAAATTGAAAATGCAGACTGGTGGATTTGACGGTCTTGTTCCAGCACATGAAATAAGCGCCCGCCTAAAACCAAAAAATGCGCATGATTCAGCAGATCCGCATGCTCAGCCGTCAGCTTGCGCCAATTCAGCCAGCCCGCTTCACTGGTGACGAGCATACAATAGCGCTGCTGCGCTTGAAGCCGTGCAAGATTTTTTGCAAGTATTTTCGAAGCCTGCTCAGGGCATTGGCGCCGGTACAGCACAAAATTCAGCAGCTCCATCCCTGCACTGCGCAGCGTATCCATCATAAATTGACAGCCGCCTTCACCGCGCCAAAAGGCAATTTTGGCCATGCGGGGCAGCTGATGCAGCACAGGCAAATCCAGCATGCCTTCTGAAGTTTCGACTTCCGGCACATGGCTCTGCAGGCCATAAGCCTGCAGAGCTTGCGCCGTTGCCTCGCCTACAGCAATCCACTGAACATGCTGCAATGCAGCCAAAGCCATGCCGGAGCGCTGCAAGCCCTCCATGCCGTACTGCACGGCAGATGGACTCACCACAACAATCACTTGGACCGAAGGCAATTCAGCATACTGCAACGCCAGCTGTTCAGACCACGGAACAGGCACCAATTCCAGCAAAGGCAGATCCAGCACATCAACCTGCGCCGCCTGCAAAAATTGGCTTAACGGAGTGGCCCGATCCGCTGGCCGTGTATTCAAAAACAGCATGTCATGAATACAGTGCTTTCAGCAGATCATCCGCACCCTGAGCCACCAAATCCTTTGCTAAGGCAATGCCCAGCTGTTCGGCATCTACAGCAGCGCCCATTTGTACGGCTTTCAATAAAGTGGCGCCATCTACGCTGCCGACTCGGCCCTCTAAATGAATTTGATCATTTTGCAGTGTTGCATAGCCGGCAATCGGCACTTGGCAGCCGCCTTCCAAATACGCATTGAATGCGCGCTCCGCACGGACGCAGGCATTGGTTTCCGCATGCATCAGCGGCAAAATCAGCTCCAGCACCGCTTGGTCGCCGTCACGGCATTCCAGGCCCAAAGCGCCTTGGCCGACCGCAGGCAAACTGACTTCCGGCGCCAATGTATGGCGGATGCGTTCAGCCAGGCCCAAGCGCTTCAGACCCGCACTAGCCAGAATGATTGCATCATAATTCCCGGCATCCAGCTTAGACAGGCGTGTGCCGACATTGCCGCGCAGATCAATAATCTCCAAATCGGGGCGCTGTTTTAAAATCTGGCATTTGCGGCGCAGGCTGGATGTGCCGACTTTTGCCCCTTGAGGCAGATCATCGAAATGCGCATAGCGGTTCGAAACAAATGCATCCAGCGGATCTTCACGCTCGCAGATCACCGCCAAAGTCAGGCCTTCAGGCAAAGCCATCGGCACATCTTTCATTGAATGCACCGCCAAATCTGCGCGGCCATCCATTAAAGCGGCCTCCAGCTCTTTAACAAACAAGCCTTTACCGCCGATTTTCGCCAATGGCGTATCCAGAATTTTATCGCCCTGTGTCACAAAGGTCACCAGCTCAACCTTCAAGTCAGCATGCAGTGCTTCCAGACGGGCTTTAATATGCTCTGCCTGCCAGAGGGCCAGCGGGCTTTGACGAGTTGCGATTTTCAGGGTCTTCATAAATTTTAAACAGCTATCAGAATAAACATTATTCTAAACTTATCTTGCTGATATTAAAATGCAAGCAAATTTCAGCTTAATGACGGCACTTCTGCCGCCGCCGATTATCCTGTGCGGCTGTTTTACAATTTCTGAATCCGGTCGCGCAAATTCGGCAAATGCCTGCGGCTGACAGCCAGACGCTCGTCCAATTCGCGGCAGCGCACCTGATATTGCCCGGAACTGACCACTTCCAGGCCATCCAGATAATGCACAGAAACCAGCGCATTGCGGTGAATGCGGATAAACTGGTCGCCAAATTCAGTTTCCAGATCTTTCAGCGTTTCATCAATTAAAACACTGCCGTTTTTATGGCGCACGGTCACGTATTTTTGATCGGCTAAAAAATAATAGACATTTTCCAGCGGAACCAATTCCACACCGCGATAGGTTTTGGCCGCGATCTGATGGCGGCTGACTTTAAGTTCTTCCATAATTTCTTTTTGTTTTATGCTGCTCATTTGAGCTTGGGTTAATTTTATTAAATGATCCAATACCTGCTGCAGTTCCTGCTGCATCACGGGTTTGAGCAAATATCCTTCTGCGTTTGATTTGAATGCGTCCAATGCATGATGATCATAAGCGGTGCAAAAAATAATCGCCGGCATCGGATCCAGCTGGCGCAAATGCTGCGCGCACGTCAAGCCGTCCATTTCCGGCATTTGAATATCCAATAGCACAGCATCCGGTTCAAGACTCTTCACCAGTTCAATCGCCTGCTGACCATGCGACGCTGTACCTGACACATGATGCCCCAATTGAGTAACTAAGCGTGACAACCGCTCTAATGCAAGAGGCTCATCATCACAAATCAGGATGTCCATTTCTCCTCCTTACCAGTGGCCATCATTTTTTTTATAGGCTCACTGCGCTGTTTTTACTTATATCGATATTGCACTACAGTCGTAAACATCCCTTCGCCTGCAAAGCTTTGAAATGATGCAGATGCCCCATAGTACGCCTTCAGGCGCTGCTGCACATTTTCAAGCGCAATACCATGTCCTTGACGTAACGTTATTTTATCCTGAGCGTATGGGTTAGTAATGACTATATTGACTTGATTTTGCAATATTTCAATCAATATGCTTATCGTACTCTTTGTTAGAATTTTTTCAACTCCATGGAAAATACTATTTTCCACTAAAGGTTGTAAAGTTAGCAGCGGAATTTGTACACGGGAATACATTTCCGGATTTTCCAATTTCCATTCCACCTTCAGCCGTTCCCCCAGCCGGATCTGCTCAATCGCCAAATAGCGCTTGCTCAGTTCAATTTCCTCTTGCAGGCTGACCAATTTTAGCTCCTGAAAACTGGCGCGGAACAGCCGTGACAAATTCAGCAGCATTTCTTCGGCTTTATCCGGATTGATGCTGATTAAACTGATGGCGCTATTGAGGCTGTTGAATAAGAAGTGCGGATGGATGCGCGCCTGCATAGCCTGAATCCGCGCATTCAGCTCACTGTGCTGCTGCCGGTTCCACTGCTCGCGCAGATATAAATAGCGGAAACAGAAAGCCCCCAGCAGCAGGCCAAAGCTGAGATTCATGCCGGCATGCTCAAATACGGCGCCCCAGCTTAATCCGGCAAAACTGAAATTTTG
Source organism: Acinetobacter sp. (assembly GCF_041919735.1). Taxonomy (GTDB): domain Bacteria; phylum Pseudomonadota; class Gammaproteobacteria; order Pseudomonadales; family Moraxellaceae; genus Acinetobacter. The sequence goes on along the minus strand of NZ_JAYRTF010000008.1, from coordinate 129,248 downwards.
TCCAAAATACATCAGAATATTCAGGCTGAGCGTGGTGACGGACACGATGGCCTGCAGCAGCAGAAAACCTAAAAACAGCGTCAGCTTCAAGTTCAGCGGCGACAGGCGCTGTTCGGAATATTCAACAATGGCGGCAAATGCCAGCAATACCCAATTGATAAATAAAATATGCTGCATCAGGCTGCCGAGGCTTAAATTCTGCCAAGACTGCGCCTGCGCCAAAGCCAGCACCAGCGCCAAAATATTGCCTGCTGTCAGCAGTTCTAAAAGATAATGCCAGCGGCTAAATCTGCGGTCAAAAAATGAAACGCCCATTTTCCCCTCTCAGCGCAAAAAAGATTGATGAACTTGCACTTCGGCAACAGGGTTCGAATTTGCTATACTCTTTTCCAGTTCTACTGCTTTTTATCTTATTGAGCCGACATGACCACATCTTCTAATTCCTCAAATCCGTCACAAGCCCAAACTTCGGGCATGTGGGGCGGCCGTTTCTCCGAAGCAACGGATGCTTTTGTTGCTGAATTTACAGCATCTGTTCAATTTGACCAACGCTTTTATAAACAAGATATTGCAGGCTCAATTGCGCATGCAACCATGCTGGCGAAAGTTGGCGTGCTGACTGAACAAGAACGTGATGACATCATCAATGGTTTAAACACCATTAAAGCGGAAATTGAAGCGGGCAATTTTGAATGGCGCATTGATTTAGAAGATGTGCACATGAACATTGAGTCCCGCCTGACTCAGCGGATCGGCATTACCGGCAAAAAACTGCATACCGGCCGCAGCCGCAATGACCAAGTAGCCACGGACATCCGTTTATATGTCCGTGATGAAATTGATGCGATTTTAGAATTATTGCAAAAATTGCAAAAAGGCATTTTGGGCTTGGCGGCGAAAAACACCAATACCATTATGCCGGGCTTCACGCATCTGCAAACCGCTCAGCCTGTGACTTTTGGCCACCATTTAATGGCGTGGTTTGAAATGCTGGTGCGTGACTCTGAGCGTCTGATTGACTGCCGCAAACGCACTAACCGCATGCCGCTAGGTTCTGCAGCGCTTGCGGGGACAACTTATCCGATCGACCGTGCATTCACGGCTGAACTTTTAGGTTTTGAAGCCGTTGCTGAAAACTCGCTGGACGCTGTGTCTGACCGTGACTTCGGCATCGAATTTAACGCTGCAGCATCCCTCATCATGATGCATTTATCGCGCATGTCTGAAGAAATGATTCTGTGGACCTCGGCGCAGTTCAAATTCGTCAACATTCCAGACCGTTTCTGCACCGGCTCTTCAATCATGCCGCAAAAGAAAAACCCGGATGTGCCTGAGCTGATCCGCGGTAAAACCGGCCGTGTCTATGGCGATTTGATGAGCCTGCTGACCCTGATGAAAGGCCAGCCTTTGGCATACAACAAAGACAACCAAGAAGACAAAGAGCCGCTGTTTGATGCCATTGATACCGTTCGCGGTTCATTGATGGCTTTTGCGGACATGATTCCGGCATTGGTGCCAAACATTGAAATCATGCGTGAAGCGGCGCTGCGCGGCTTCTCAACCGCCACTGACCTTGCGGATTACTTGGTTAAAAATGGCGTGGCTTTCCGTGATGCGCATGAAATTGTCGGCAAAGCGGTTGCGCTGGGCGTGCAAGAGTCGAAAGATTTGTCTGAACTGACTCTGGAACAGCTGCAGCAGTTCTCTGACCTGATTCAAGCCGATGTTTTTGAAAAAGCGTTGACTTTAGAAGCGTCAGTAAATGCCCGCAACCACATTGGCGGCACTGCGCCGGCGCAAGTGGAAGCGGCGATTGCCCGCGCTTATACGCGTTTAGAAAAACTTTACGCTTAATTTCTTGACGTTAAATTTGGAGTATTGATATGTCTCGACAAGTATTTTGCCGTAAATATCAAAAAGAGATGGAAGGCTTAGACTTTGCGCCGTTTCCTGGCGCAAAAGGTCAAGAACTGTTTGACACCGTATCAAAAGAAGCTTGGCAGGAATGGCTGAAGCATCAAACCACGCTGATCAATGAAAAGCGTTTAAATGTGTTTGAGCCGGATGCGAAAAAGTTTCTGGAAGAACAGCGTGAAAAATTCTTCAGCAATGATGAATCTTTGGAAAAAGCCGAAGGGCTAAAGCCTGAGGCGTGATTGAGCGGAGCACTGCTCCGCCACGCCGCAAGACGAGCAGCTATGCTGCGCGTAGGCTTTAATTTGAAAAGCTCCTGAATTGGAGCTTTTCTTTTCTCTAGAGCACGGCTCCACCCGAACGCAAGGCGAAGGCTGTGCCTGAGCAGAAAATAAGGCACTGCTTTGAAAATTACGCAAGACAAGCACTAAAGGTGCGCGTAGGCTTTAATTTGAAGAGCGCTTTAATCAGGGCTGTTCTTTTTCTAGAACGCCACGCTGTAAGATCAAAACTGAACCCTAAATTCTGGCCCATTTACAGCCCAAAATATGAAAACTACCGCTTATGCTGACCCTTTGCCTAGAAAAAATACTTTTCCACCGGCTGTTAGACGAAAGAAAACGGATTGTTTTGTATCAAATTAATGAACTGTAATTAAACGATACATTTCTCAATAAAACGCAACATTACAATACAAGAACCTACATGATTTTAAATCTCGAAGTTCCTATAATCAGTTCCAAGGAGATGGAAACATCTTCAGATAATAGTGATAAATACCCCGATTTCTTCCCAGATTTCCCCCAAAATCTGGGAATTTTTTTATCCAAAATTTGCCGCTTAATCCCAATCCTGATTTTCATAGCACTATTTAAAACAGCTCAATTACTACAGCCAATAAAAAAGCCCCTGTACAGGAGCTTTGATAAATACCAACTGTGCGCATTAAGGCTGTTTCAAATAAGGCCACGCCGCTTTTAAATAAATAAACATCGACCACAGCGTTAAAATAACCGCGGTATACAGCAAGGCATAGGCCAGCATTTCCAGAGGCTGCCAATTCAGCAAAAATACGGAAATCGCAATCATTTGAAAGGCGGTTTTATATTTGCCCACGGTTGATACCGCTACGCTGGTACGGGCGCCCAGCTCCGCCATCCATTCACGCAAAGCGGATACCGTAATTTCGCGGGAAATAATCACAATGGCCGCAAAAGCCATCGAAATGGTCGGCTGCCACTGCACCAGCACGATCAGCGCCGTTGCCACCATCAGCTTATCAGCGACAGGGTCTAAAAAGCGCCCGAATGCAGATGTTTGATTAAGTGAGCGCGCCAAATAACCGTCAAACCAGTCAGTTACCGCCGCCACAACAAAAATCCCCGTCAGCAGAATATGCCGGTTCATGCTGGCATCATGATCGTCTACGCCCATCACTGGCGGCCAATATGCCACAAGCAAAAATACTGGAATTAAAGCGATACGCGCCAAAGTGAGAATGTTAGGAATATTCAGGATTCGACCTGCAGTCATAGACACCGCCAATGTTTCCCCTTCATGCACGATGTAAATGCACAAAATATTGAGGATTTACCCTTCGTTAATTCTGTTCACTTTATACGAAATGGCCGAAAGTGTCACTAGGCAAACACCGTAACCGTCTGCCGTGAAACCGCAATCAGCCTGCCTTGCGCGTCCCAGAGATGTGCATATTCCGTGGAATAGCCCTCTCCGGCATAGTCTGTAAATACTTTATATTTAAACCAGTCCTCCAGCTGATTCTGCAGCGGATGCACATAAGTCAAATGCCACGTCAGCGAACTGGCCGGCGCCATGGTTTTAAACATCGGCAGCACGCCAGGCGGCCACATGTCGAAAGCCGCCATTAAATCCGCCACATTCATATCGCGGTTTTCATGCAGCGCCGGATCAAAACGGAACCAGCCGCCAAAGTCCGGCTGTGCGCTGCCCGTGCACGGATACTGGCCTTCCGCCCAGGCCATTTGCATCTGCTTGAAACACTCTGGCGCCAAAGGATGGTGCTGCGCAATTTGCAGGCTTTCCACAGGCGGATAATCCGGCGCTGCGCGTTCATGATTGACTTGAATGGAAGATGCGCGCTGTGCGCCAAAGCTGGCCAGCAGAATGCTTTGCACGGCGCCATCCTGCCATAGCCGCACTTCAACCGTAGTTACCGATTTGCCTTCGCGCAGAATTTCTGCCGTCAATCGGGCGCTGCTCAATTGCACAGGCCCGACAAAGGTCACACTGGTGCTCAGCAAGCGCTTGCCGGTATCCGCAACAGCAATCACCGCCTTTTGCATCAGCATGGCCGCCACCAGTCCGCCATAAATGGTCCGGCCCTGCAGCCAGCCTTCTGGAATATCCACCGTTTCTGACTGCTGAATCTGCTCATATAATGCTGTTAAAGACATGCTGCTTCCCTGCTGTGCGCCAACTTGGTGGCCGATACGCTATCTTTATGCCAATGGCGGCTGCTGTAAATGCTCAATGACTCATGCGTCATTGAGCATTTTAGCCAAGCGCTTCAATTTTCAGTACAAAGCTTCAGCCTGCCCGCATTGCGCGAAGCAGTTTATTCATGCAGGATTTTATAAATCGTACGCGCCATCACATCGCCTAGGCCCGGCACTACTTTCAAATCATTTTCAGAGGCTTTCAGCACCCCCTGAATGCCGCCAAAATGCGTCAGCAAATCGCGGCGGCGTTTCGGTCCCAGCCCCGGAATCGCTTCCAGCACAGATGAGCCGCGCTTTTTATCGCGTTTGGCGCGGTGCTTGGTAATGGCAAAGCGGTGCGCTTCATCCCGCACCTGCTGAATCAAATGCAGCGCTTTGTGGTCTTCAGGCAGCTGGATTTTGGTGCCGTCAGTAAAATGCAGGGTTTCCAGTCCCGGCTTGCGCCCCTCGCCTTTCGACACCCCGACCATAAAGGCCTCCAGCTCCAGTTCCTGCATCACTTCCATGGCCATATGCAGCTGGCCTTTGCCGCCGTCAATCAGCAGCAGATCCGGCAGCATGTGCTTTTTATAGCGCCGCGTTAAGGCCTGACGCATCGCGGCATAGTCATCGCCTTCGGTAATGTCGTTAATGGCAAACTGGCGGTAATCACGCTTGCGCGCGCCGCCTGCATCAAAGACCACGCAAGAGGCAATGGTGGCTTCGCCCATGGTGTGGGAAATATCAAAGCATTCGATGCTGTCAATCGGGCGGCCTGCCACCTGCTCCAGCTGGTGAAAGCGCTCATTCAGCTCAAAATGATTGGCCAGCTTGCCTTTAATTGCATGCTGCACATTCATCTGCGCCAGCTCCAGCCATTCGGCGCGGGTTTCCCGCACTTTGCTCTTGATTTGAATCTTCTTGTCAAAATGCTGCTGCAGCGCTTCTTCCAATTCTTTGCGGTTGGCCGGCTCAACATTCACAATCAGCTCAGCCGGCACTTCATCTGCCACTTGGAAATAGAAGTTGGCGATAAAATCGGACAGCATCTGCGCCAGATCATCGCCCAGCATATCGGGAAAATAGCTCTTGCCGCCGAGCATCTTGCCGTTGCGCACATGCATGATCTGCACGCAGGTCACGCCCGCATGGTAGGCGATGGCGATAATATCCGCCTCGCCTTTAACTTTATAAATCGCCTGCTGCGACTGCACATCGCGCAGCAGCGCCATGCGGTCACGGTAAAACACCGCTTTTTCAAACTCCAAAGCTTCGGCGGCTTCTTCCATTTTGGCGATCAGCTGCTGATTCAGCTCCTTGGTATCGCCCTGCAGAAAACGGATCGAGTTTTTCACATCTTCATTGTAGTCTTCCGGTGAAATCAGCCCGACGCACGGCCCCGAACAGCGCTTGATCTGATACTGCAGGCAAGGCCGCTTGCGCTGGGAAAAATAGCTGTTTTCGCATTGGCGCACATTGAACAGCTTCTGCAGCACCACCAGCGTATCGCGGGCGTTATACGCGCTGGGGTACGGCCCAAAAAACTTGCCGGCCTGATGCTTGCCTTTGCCGCGGCCCGAGGCAATGCGCGGATAAGGCTTATCAGCCGAGATGAAAATATAGACATAGGATTTGTCATCGCGCAGCATGATGTTATACGGCGGACGATGCAGCTTGATCAGGTTCTGCTCCAGCAGCAGCGCTTCGGTTTCCGAGCGCACCACCAGCGTTTCGATATCATAAATGCGCGCCACCAGCGCCTGTGTTTTCGGATGCTCAATGGTTTTGACAAAATAGCTGGACACGCGGTTTTTTAAATTTTTGGCCTTGCCGACATACAGCAGCTCGCCGTCCTTGCCCAGCATGCGGTATACACCCGGCAAAGTGGTCATATTGGCTAAAATTTTTTCAATATTGTCACGCGCGTTTTCGTTCACTGGCGGCCTGTCTTCTCGTCATTCAATTAGGATGCATCTGTACTGCCTTATGATGTGATGGTTTGCGGCGCATTTTCAAGCAGGCAAAACGGCATTTCTACATGATTTCAGCAATAACTTGATTGCTAAAAGCTATTATTGAAAAAACTGAAGTTTGCTATGCTCAAAGCCTGCAAAAACTGCTTGATGCCCGTTTTATTAATGCCTGACTGCGTGCTGCCTCAGCTTGACTCCAAGGAATCCGAAGAATGACCACCGCCAATCCCGCTGTCCATGTGATCAAGCCCTCGACTGCTACGCATAGCGCATCTGAACGGGACCGCCTGATTGGCAAGCCGCGCTTTCATTTTGAACCGGCGGCCGTAATGCAGGCGTTAGCACAGCGCATCATCGGGCAGGATGCCGCGCTGAACGAAATTGAAAAAATGCTGCATGTAGTGAAAGCGGATTTTTCCAGCCCTGATCGGCCGCTTTCAGTCACCCTGATGCTCGGCCCGACCGGTGTCGGGAAAACCGAAACCGTGCGCCTGATTGCCGAAGCGATTTATGGCCGCGCCGATGCCTTCTGCCGTATTGATATGAATACCTTGGCGCAGGAGCATTATGCTGCGGCCATTACCGGCGCGCCTCCGGGCTATGTCGGCTCCAAAGAAGGCCACAGCCTGTTTGATGAAGCCGCGATTGCCGGCAGCCACACCCGCCCCGGCATTGTCTTGTTTGATGAGCTGGAAAAAGCTTCGATTGAAGTGCTGCGCGGCCTGATGAATGTGCTGGATACCGGCAAACTGACCTTGACCGCAGGCACCAAAACCATTGATTTCCGCAACTGCATGATTTTCATGACCAGCAATGTCGGCGCGCAGGCGGCGCAGCAGTATTTGGACAAACTGAATCTGCTGCCGCAGAAAATGCAGGTTTTATGCTTAAAGCGGGTGCCCACTCAGCGCATCATTGAAAAAGTCATGCAACGCAAATTCGATCCGGAATTTCTCAACCGCATTGACCGCACGCTGCATTATCAGCCTGTGCAGAATGATGCCTTGCCGAGACTGGTCGAAATTGAACTGGAAAAGCTGAATCAGCGCCTGCAGCATCAAAAGCGCAGCGTGTCTTTAACGGACAGCGCCAAAGCGCATTTTTGCCAAGGCCACGACATCCGCTATGGCGCGCGGCATCTGGCGCGGAAAATGCGCACTGAACTGGAGCCGATTCTGGCCATGGCCTGCCTGCAGCGGCCGGAACAGATGCATTTTACCATTGAGCTGCGCAGCGGCCAGCTGGCCCTGCAAGAGGCATCCTAGCCGAGAGGCGGCGCAGCGCTTATAAGGTCTTCGCATACGCCACAAGCTGATCAATTGCAATATTCCAGCCGATATAAAACCCCATATCTTCATGCTGCTGGCGGGTTTCTGCGTTGCGGTGCCGCGCAATGGCGGTGTATTTAGTCCGTCCTGCGCCGGCATCCTCCAGCAGGATCATCCCGGTCATAAACGGATTTTCTGCAGGTTTCCAGCCCTCGGTAAAGGTATCGGTAAACACCAGTTTTTCGCCGTCAGTCACTTCCAGATACACGCCCTTATTTTCAATCAGGCGGCCATCCACTTCAAAGGTGGTATTAAAGCGGCCGCCGGCTTTCAGATCAATTTCACAGGCGGTAATGCGGTGCGGTTTCGGAATAAAAAAATGCGGAATGTGCTGCGGCTGGGTCCAGCAGGCCCATACTTTTTCGCGCGGCACATCCAGTATGCGTTCAATCTTTAAATCTGTGGCAGGGTCCAGTTCCATGTTGGCAGCTCCTTTTGTTCTTGATTTTTTGAATGCAGCGGACATTTAGGGCAAATAAGGCAAAACATTGCCAGCGCATGCGGTTTTTTTATTCTGAAGCTTTCAGCGCTATAGCAATGTTAAAATTTGCATTAAATTTTATATTGAATGCCGGCATTGCCTGCTTGCAGCGCTTGGCAGAACTGCGCTTGATTTTTGGGGGAAACCATCACAAATTTGGCTTTCCCCTCCTGCACATATTCGATTTTCAAACGCTTAATCGAAAGCGCAGGCGCCGCGGACAAATCCTGACTCGGACTGGCGCGCTGAATGTCGGCCAATGGAATGCGCCAGCGCACAAACATGCTGCGGATATTCAAATGCGTTTCCGTGATTTGATAGCGCGTATTGAACGGCCACCACAAAATCAGCACCGTCAATATATACACGGCAGTATGTACTGGATATTGCGCAATGCTGCCCTTGGCTTGCATGGTCAACAGCAGCTGAATCAGCAAGCCGCTCATGCAGACAATAAATGCCGCTACCCACCAATCTTTTTTAGAGCTAAACGTGTACATTGGATCCCCCATCTATTGTTTTCATTCTATACAAGATTTTTCAATCGGCATGCAACTTTGCGGATTAATTTTAAAGCGCAGAACAAACACCCCGAAGAACGCATTTTTTCAACCGTTATTTCACTATTAAAATAAATATAGGCACGCAAAAATCAGGAAGCGCCAGATCAATTGACCATTCTGCCCAAAATATATGTGCATTTTTCTTGAAAAATTTTGCAATTTCTCTATATATAAAATGGTTTAACTTAAAAAATGTGAATTGAAACATTAACTTCAGCACATTTTTCTATAACAGCATCCAAAAGAACGACGCATAAGCCATTTTCATTATGAAATTTTAATGACCCTAGCGTCACGGCTTGATACAACTTGTTATATTCTTTTTGGATATAGTTATCGTAAGATTAGCGAGGCAAAAAGTGTACGCAGGAAGCGCGTACCCGCTTCACAACATCAACTTAGAAGTCCTCCAAAATAAGGAGATCAGGCATGATCCACGCTGGCAATGCCATTACCGTCCAAATGCTTTCGGACGGAATTGCAGAATTCCGCTTTGACTTACAAGGTGAGTCGGTCAACAAATTTAACCGCGCAACAATTGAAGATTTTAAAGCTGCGATTGACGCTGTTAAAGCAAATGGCGACATTAAAGGTTTAATCGTCACTTCAGCAAAATCTACATTTATTGTAGGTGCAGACATCACTGAATTTGGCGCAAACTTCGCTCAAGGCGAACAAGCGATTGTGGATTGGGCATTGCCTGTTCACGACATCTTCAATGCGTTTGAAGATTTAGACATCCCTAAAGTTGCTGCTATCAATGGCATGGCATTGGGCGGCGGCTTTGAAATGTGCTTAGTGTGTGACTATCGTGTGATGTCAGAAGCTGCACAAGTCGGCCTGCCAGAAATCAAGCTGGGCATCTACCCTGGTTTCGGCGGCACAGTCCGTTTAAGCCGTGTGATCGGTATCGACAACGCGGTTGAATGGATGGCAATGGCTGCGCCTAAAAAGCCTGCTGCTGCGCTGAAAGACGGCGCGGTTGATGCGGTTGTTGCTGCCGACAAACTGCAAGACGCTGCAATTGACTTGGTGAAACAAGCGCTGGCTGGCCGTGTAGATTGGAAAGCAAAACGCCAAGAAAAATTAGATCCAGTTAAATTGAACCCGCTTGAACAAATGATGGCGTTCAATACAGCAAAAGGTGCGGTACTGGCAAAAGCTAATCCTGCGCAATACCCTGCGCCAAAACTTCTTCTTGATTCTTTGCAAGCGGGCGCAAGCTTGCCGCGTAACGAAGCATTGAAAGTTGAAGCTCAGGGTTTCGCTAAAGCAGCAATCACACCGCAAGCAGGCGCGTTGATCGGTTTATTCATCAACGACCAAGTGGTGAAGAAAACTTCGAAGAAATATGAAAAAGGTGCGCACCCTGTAAACCAAGCGGCTGTGCTTGGCGCGGGCATCATGGGCGGCGGTATTGCTTACCAAGCGGCCAGCAAAGGCACGCCAATCATCATGAAAGATATTGGCAACCCGCAGCTTGCTTTGGGCATGAAAGAAGCCAACGGCTTGCTGACAAAGCAAGTTGAACGCAAGAAAATGAAGCCTGCTCAAATGGGTGAAACCCTTGCGCGCATCCGCCCAACTTTAAGCTACGAAGAGTTTAAAGAAGTGGACATCGTGATTGAAGCGGTGACTGAAAATCCAAAAGTGAAAAGCATTGTCCTTGCTGAAACTGAGAAGAACGTTCGTGACAACACGATCATTGCTTCAAATACTTCAACAATTTCAATCACACGTTTGGCTGAAAACCTGCAGCGTCCTGAAAACTTCGTGGGTATGCACTTCTTTAACCCAGTACACATGATGCCATTGGTTGAAGTCATTCGTGGTGAAAAAACCTCTGCTGAAGCGATTGCAACAACTGTGGTACTTGCACAGAAAATGGGTAAAACCCCAATCGTTGTCAACGACTGCCCGGGCTTCCTGGTAAACCGCGTATTGTTCCCTTACTTCGGTGCATTTGATCTATTACTTAAAGACGGTGCTGACTTCCAGCAAATCGACAAAGTAATGGAAAAATTCGGCTGGCCTATGGGCCCTGCATACTTGATGGACGTTGTCGGCATCGACACTGGCGTTCATGGTGCAGAAGTAATGGCTGAAGGTTTCCCTGACCGTATGAAGCCAGACTTCAAAGGTTCAATCCAAACTATGTATGAAGCAAAACGTTTGGGTCAAAAGAACGACGTTGGTTTCTACAAGTACGAACTTGACCGTAAAGGCAAAAAAGCCAAAGTGGTTGATCCAACGGCTTATGAGCTAGTTGCATCTGTAGCAACTGCAGAAAAACGTGAGTTTGATGCGCAAGAAATCATTGACCGTATGATGCTGACTTTCTGTAACGAAACTGTTCGTTGCCTAGAAGACAACATCGTCGCGACTGCGTCTGAAGCAGATATGGCGATGATCATGGGTGTAGGCTTCCCTCCATTCCGTGGTGGTCCATGCCGTTACATCGACCAAACAGGTGTCGCTGAATACGTAGCGCTGTGCGACAAATATGCGTATTTAGGTAAGGCTTATGAAGCGCCGCAAATGTTGCGTGACATGGCTGCAAACAACAAAAAATTCTACGGTTAAGGAGCAACGTGAATGGCTACTTTAAATCCGCGTGACGTTGTCATCGTTGATGGCGTACGTTCAGCAATGGGTAAAACCAAAAATGGTATGTTCCGTAACGTGCGTGCTGACAGCTTATCTGCTGAATTAGTTCGTGCGCTTGTTGCCCGTAACCAGTTTGATGTCAACGAAGTTGAAGATGTGATCTGGGGCTGTGTTAACCAAACCCTAGAACAAGGTCTGAACATTGCGCGCAACATCGGCTTACTGGCTGATCTTCCGAAGACTGTTGCAGGTCAAACAGTTAACCGTCTTTGTGGTTCTTCGATGCAAGCAATCCACACTGCGGCTGCGCAAATCATGACTGGCCAAGGTGATATTTTCATCATTGGTGGTGTAGAACACATGGGCCACGTCGGGATGATGCACGGCGTTGACCTCAACCCTGAAGCGTCTAAGCACTATGCAAAAGCGTCGAACATGATGGGCTTAACCGCTGAAATGCTCGGTCGCATGAACGGCATCAGCCGTGAAGAACAAGATGCGTTTGGTGTGGAATCTCACCGCCGCGCTTGGGCTGCAACGCAAGAAGGCCGTTTCAAAAATGAAATCGTCGGTGTTGAAGGCCATGACCAGAATGGCTTCAAAATCCTGTGCGATGTCGATGAAGTGATTCGTCCAGATGCTAACCTTGAAGCGTTCCAAGCATTACGTCCAGTATTCGACCCGAAAGGCGGTACGGTAACTGCGGCGACTTCTTCAGCGTTGTCTGATGGTGCTTCTGCAATGTTATTAATGTCTGCTGAACGTGCTCAAGCACTTGGTCTTAAACCGCGTGCTGTGATTCGCTCTATGGCGGTTGCAGGTTGTGACGCTGCGATCATGGGTTATGGTCCTGTTCCAGCAACGCAAAAAGCATTAAAACGTGCTGGTTTGTCACTTGCTGACATTCAAACGTTTGAATTGAACGAAGCGTTCGCTGCACAAGGCTTGTCTGTACTTAAAGGCTTAGGCATTTATGACAAGCAAGACATCGTGAACCATAACGGTGGTGCAATTGCGCTTGGTCACCCATTGGGCTGTTCAGGTGCACGTATCACAACTACGTTGTTGAACGTGATGGAACAGCAAGATACACAAATCGGTCTTGCGACCATGTGTATTGGTCTAGGTCAAGGTATCGCGACCATTATCGAACGTGTTTAATTCTTAAATACGTGAGAAAAGAAACCCCGCTTATTGCGGGGTTTTTTTAATTCGTTTTATCAGCTGAAATTTTAAATTCAATATCTGTCTTTTGCTGTTTTAAATCACTAGATTTAGAATCTTTCAGTGTAAATATGAATGCACCTGATACAGCGATTGCACTCAACAATCCAATAAATATCATTCCTTTCATCAAATTATAACTACTAGCTTCTTTAGTATTTAATGATGTAATCCAGCTAGTTAGAAATACTAATAAAATAGTAAAACTTAATAATAAAACCGCGACAACAAATACAAAAACAGGAAGGCTACCATCGTTTGTTAGTAATTCAACTGCGGCTTTTACAAGGCTCATACCACCAAATAAAGCGACAATAATCGAAGCAAAAATACCTAAAATAGTAACGAATTGGGTTTTAGAGTCTTCTGCATCTTTTTGGGCTTTACGTGCAGACTCTAATGCTTGTGTAGTTTCTTTTTGAACATCATCTAACGTAATCTTAATTTCTTGAACACTATTTTTGGCAGAAGATGCCTCGCTATTTGCAGATTTAGCATCACGTACAGAAGATAGGATAATATCTCTTGAGTCTTTTAGAAGTTGCTTCCCATCTTTTAAATCATTCTGTAGCCCCAATATTTCAGCTTTTAATTCTGAAATATTCCTTTTGGAATCAGATAAATCTTTGGTTAGCTTTTTATTATCTTGTTTGATTTGATTAACCTGCAAAACAACATCAAGCACCTGTTTACCAATGAATTTTTTCTGACATACAGCTAATTGAATATGCGATACAAATCTTTTATAAGCATTTAATTTATGAACAGCTTCCTTATTTTCCTTTAACTTCAGTTCTTCAGAAGATAATCCATCTATTTTCAATAATTTCTTTAATGGTTCAATAAGCCCTTCAATTACACTGTTTAATTCATCTGACACTTCAAAATCATGAGCATAGATACATTCTGTAATTTCTTGATAAGGTATTGAATAAAAAGTTTCACCAGAAGAGTCATCAATAAAAGTTCTATCTTCACAAATAAATAAAAATGACTGAAGAATCTGATCCTGTAAACCCTCAGTCATTCTCAACGGATCAAGATGTGACTCAACTAATTGATAAAGTGATAAAAATATTAATTGTTGATTATCCACACAACACCTAATTAATCACATCTTCAATGTCAAAGCTTTCATTTCGCAACTCTTCTTCAGAGTAAGGAATATTTTTATCACCATTTTTAATAGCTTGCTCAGCTCTAAGCCAAGAATTTTCTTGATGAGTTAATTCAACCAATTCAAAAGCTTCTTTATCTACTAAACTTGTAATAATAAAATTTAACCTTTGTCTTTGATCAACTGTTAGGTCTAGTAATTCGGGATCAAACGGCTCCCTTTCAAAACGAATTCCATTCTCATCATTCACAAAGTGAACTGGTGTTTCAGGCGTAGTAATACGGCTAAATCCATACGAACGAAAAGTATTATAGACACTAGGAGTTACCGGTCCATATTGCCATTTTTCAATTTGGTCATCAAAAATCGGGAAGCCACTCTTCAAAAAATCACAATAAACATAGTAAAGAATTTTTTGTAATTTCACATGTGTAAAACTAGTATTCGGAAAATTTTGATTCACGAACCAAATAATATAGTTAGCAAAAGCTAGAGCATTCATACAACACCTCCATTTTCACTAAAACAAACTTAAAAACCCAAAAGCACTTATAAAATAAGTGTCGACGTATTATCCATAAATCAATATTTTTATAAAGGCTGAATAACTTAAATATCTATACTATTTTTAACATGAGCGACCTAAGCTGTCACCCTAAATCAGATAGAAAAATTTTAATTTTTAAAATTAAAAAAATATAAAACAATAATTTAACTGAAAAATTGGGGAGGTTAATCAGTTCTCTGCGCCAACAACGTTGCAAAATGCTGTTTAATCCGCTTCCCTTCCGCATCGACCCGATGCAATTCCCCGACATTTTCGTTGTATTTCACAATCTTCCACCCTTCATACAGCGCACTTAACTCCCCTGCTTTAAAGGTAAACGGGAAGTCTGGCTGTGCAGGTATGTCATCGCTATCCATCGCACAAACGATCAGGTTAAAGCCATTGATATTCGTAGCTTGCTGCATCTGCTGAATCAAAGGTTTTACAGTTTTGGCTTCCAAGAACATCATCACCACCGTACAGCAAATAAAGTCATATTTGCCTGTAATGCTCTGGTCAGCATTGAGGTCACGTTGTTGCACATGAATCTTTTGAATGCCCTCAGCTTCTATAATCTGCTGTAGTTTTTGCAAGCTTTGTGGATTCACATCCCACGCATCAACCTCATAACCCTGCTGATTTAAATACAGACTGTTACGCCCCTGCCCACAGCCGACATCCAGCGCACGACCACCCTGCAAATATGGCGTTGCGGCTAAAATTTCAGAATGGGTGGGCGTCAGTTGATATTTCTTATAATAATAATCTTGCGGGGGACAGTAAAACCGCAGTAAGCATTGCACCTCTTGAACCATTCAAATTATTCATCTTCAAAAACAATGTTATCTCTTTGTAAATATAGGCGAATATTCACACAATATTAGCGCATTCAATAGCCACCATCCTAAATCCATATTTCATAAGCATTAACATAGTCCGTTCTCCCTCTAATCAAATCTCAAAATTCAGGATGCTACCCATGAATGCGATTAAAACTGCTATGGCTATTGCTCTAGTTACTGGTACAACCTCTGCTATGGCTGCTGAAGCTGTTCAAACAGCAAACCCTATTGCACAAGTGAAAGCAGACACTGTAAAAGCCGTTGCTGCTGTTGAAAAAACCACTGAAACCGCTGCACAAACTATTGCAGTAAAAACAGTTGAAGCAAAAGACACGGCTGTTAAAACTGCCGTAAACGCAAAAGAAGCCGCTGCGGCGAAAACCGTTGCAGCTAAAGATGCAACTGTTAAAACTGCTGTAAACACTAAAGATACTGTTACAGCGAAAACCGTTGCAGCTAAAGACGCAACTGTTAAAACTGCCGTAAACGCAAAAGAAGCCGCTGCGGCGAAAGCTGTTGCAGCCAAAGACGCAACCGTTAAAACTGCTGTAAATGCAAAAGATGCCGTTGCTGAAAAAACAGCTGAAATCAAAGAAGCTGCTGCCGAAAAAACTGAAGCAATCACTGCTGAAGTAAAAGAAGCATGTGCAGAACAATGTGCAGAGAAAAAAACTGAAGCGGTAAAAGCGCAAACTGAAGAGAAAAAAGGCTTCTTCTCTTGGTTTAAGAAAAAAGCTGCTTAATTAAAATTGAGCCGTTAAAAAAAGATGCCTGATGGCATCTTTTTTTATGTCCGCATCCAATAGCCAATCAATCTGTAGCCAGATATTTTTCATAAAAAATCAGATTTTCAGCTCTTAAGCTTAGCCAGAAATCAACCACAGCCAACGAGCGCTTAAGCCTGCAGTTCGCCCAGAAGCCATGGCAAATAGCGCGCCTGATCCATAAAATCCGGCGCATGGGCGGTATCTAAACTGAAGTAATCTTCATTCAATTTAATCACGATTTGTTCTGTATAATGCCAGTCTTCAATTAAATAAAAATATGTACTGAAAAAGAACCGGTTTTTGCCCCAGTTATTTAAGCTTTCCAATTTGGGATACTGCCGATTCGCTAAAAAATCAGCATACACTTGCGGGATATCATCAATAGCGCGAACATTTTTCATGCTGTTACCTGCTTTATAGAAATCAATCATTGCTCAGCAGTTCCAGACTAAACCCTCAAGTTGAATGCTTCATGACAAAACAGGCAAACTTTCGCACTATGGATTCTTTATGCTCGAGGCTTAGAGCTTCCCGGTAATCTCTTCGCGATTTTGCGCGCTGACCTGCTTCATCTGCTGATTCAGCGCCAAAATTTCTTTGTACAACGCATTAAACTGCGCTAAAGGCGCATCGTCATAAAACATAAAGGTCTTGCCGCGCTTTTCCCATTTGTTATTTTTCAATACGCTGAAAATGGCATCCGCTTTGGCTAAACTTTGCTTTTCCAGTTCAAATAGTGCATGCGCATCATCGCTGCGCTGGCTGTCTCTGAGGCTTTGCGCCAGCTGATGCCGGTATTTACTTTTAATCGGCAGATTTTTGGCCTGCGCCAGACCATTTTGCTCAAACTGCTGCGTTTTCTGCGCATAGCGGTCTACAGCTGCATGGACATTTTTCAGCATATCTTCAGTCGCTTGATAGCCCTGCTTTTTATCTGCGCTTAAACGGTCGATATCCAAAAAATGATCCCAATCCAGCGCTTTCAGCTCACGGATATAGCTGTTGCGCGCTTCAGCGCTTTGCAGCATCTGCGTCAGCACAAACTTCGCCATCACTTGATAATCCTCCTGCAGCCGAGGGTCATTAAGATCGACTTGAATCGGTTTTTCAGGGTCTTTGGCCTGATGAAAAATTTCCTCTGTTTTTTCCAGCAGAACAGTTTGATAGCTATGCAGCTGGCCCAGCTCTTTTTGCTGGGCACGATACTGATAAAACATGCCGCCAAAAATCAGCACCGTGGCGGCGGTTAACATAATCAGGATACGCGGCATAAAACGCTCCGAATCTCATTTATTTCAGTTTAAGTCCAAATACGCAAAATGGCGAATAATTCATCAATAAATGCCCTTCAATATTTAAATTCAAACTTTTTAGAAAGCTCAAACCTGTTTTGAATTTAAAAAAAATGGGGGCAGAAAATTTGAATTCAAAACAGATTGAGCCTAAAAAGCGCAGAAAACCGTGGTCTAAAGCAAAAAATCCGCAAACAGATTGCGGATTTTTCAGTTTTGAATTTAAAACTTCAGCCTTTACTTTTGCGGCGCGCTATTCAGCAAAGAACGGTCGATATTGCCTAAATTGATTTGGTCACGGCTGATCTGCACATTCACTGCATTGCGGTCCATGCCAAAAGGCTGAAGCATGATGTAGAGGCCATTGCGCGGATCTGACGACTGCAAGCCGCTGGCAATATTCAGCACATGCTGCTGCAAAGCGGGAGACAAGCCCGACATATCCACTGCAGGCACAGGCAGGATATCCAGATTGGCTACGACGGTCGGATCAACAGTAAACGACTGCGCATCGCCTTCAAGCTGCATGACACGGTGCTGCAGCGCTTTACGGCGCCCAGTTTCCTGCTGAAACGGCTCAACAACGGTTTCTTCACGCATTTCACGCTCAGCCATGACTGTCAGCACAGGCAAACGCACTGCTGCATCCTGCTGTTCTTTCGGCTGCTCTGCAGCAAAGGCTGCAGCTGAAATACAGCCGGTCAGCGCACAAATTGCCGCGCCGAATGGTTTTGGGAGATTCATATCACTGCACTCAATTCAAAGATGGAAAAGATGAAACATCTGATGAATCTCTATATTGTACAAGAAAGCGCCAAATCCTCTGCGTTTCTCTGACAGACGGCATGCTACCGCACGTCATGCACGCACTGTTCTATCTCATGGCAGCAGGCCTATTGGCCCCCTTTTTATTGCAGCTTGCCTATGCGCAGCAGCACCGGAAATCCAATGGCATATAATGCCTCTGCAGGCTGCTGGGCAAAAAACGCTTCCAGCCGCGCCAGCGGGTTCTGCCCCTGCTGCTTGATATAATGCTTCAGACCCGACCAAGTATTAAAGTAGTTCAGCAGCTGCTGCGCGCTCCAGCAGTAATTCAGCGACAGCGCTGGGACTGGCTGCTCCGCAAAGGGAAATGGAATGGTCTGATACAGCTCATCGACATAGCGGCGCTCAGCATCCCAATAGCCTTTCAGCGTGTCAAAATACAGCGCCTGAATCAGCTGGTTCAGCTCAGCGTCCTGCGCTTCAATCAAGCCATAGCCAATCACCGCCAAACTGCCATTGGGTTTCAGCACCCGGCGCACTTCGGTATAAAAGTCATCAAAATTAAACCAATGAACCGCCTGCGCCACGGTAACCAAATCTGCACTGTGATCCGGCAGTCCAGACTGTTCAGCGGGCGCCGCGCGGTAGGTGATATTTTCTAGGGCTTTGGCCTGCGCCAATTGCGCTGCGCTCAGATCAGTCGCCAGCACCTGCTGAAAATGCGGCGCCAGCCATTGGGTAAACTGGCCCGAGCCCGCGCCGCAATCCCATGCCAGCTGGCGTTCAGGCACGCAGTTTAAAATCGCCTCTAAAATATCCGCGGAATAATCCGGACGCGCTTGCTGATACAGCTGACTGTTGTCGGAAAATAAATCTTTCATGCATGCATCCTTTGCTTTGCAGCCATCTGCCGCCGCTGTGCTTTCTTATCATCCGCCTTGTGCGGTTTTAGCCAACTTAACTGAATTTGGACACAGGCAAAATAGTCAGATGGTCGCAGTCGTGAAGCCTTTTCAATTGCTGGGGCTATTTCATTTTTGGGTCTGGGATTGATTCAGTATTTTAAGTCCCGCGCAAGCTTATCAGCCTTCTTCTGTTGTTTATGGCGCTTGAAAAATACGGCGGCTTTATAAAAATTCTATGGTGGATCAATCTTTTTAGGCTTTTCATCACAGCAGCCAGCAAATTGAAGGCATAAAAAAGCCCCAAACACTGTTTGAGGCTTTTTAAATATGGTGGCGAGACCCAGGATCGAACTGGGGACACACGGATTTTCAATCCGTTGCTCTACCTACTGAGCTATCACGCCGATGCGGTGTATTAAGCCGTAATTGCCGGCATTAGTCAATCTAAATCATCAATATTTTTACTGAATGTATTTTTTTTAGACAAAAAAAATCCCTGATGGGATCAGGGATTGAAACTTTAAATCAGTTTTGAATATGGTGGCGAGACCCAGGATCGAACTGGGGACACACGGATTTTCAATCCGTTGCTCTACCTACTGAGCTATCACGCCGATGTCGCGTATTAAACAGTTTAAGCGCCATGACGTCAAGCATCAGATTTCATTTTCGCATCATTTGTTTACTTTTACAGCAAAAATTCCGGCATTTGCTTATTTTTTATTTAAATCTCAAGCAATTAATCCTGATTCCATTGTGTGACGATAAAGTGCGGCGATAAAAAAACGGCCCGCCGGCCGCCTTTTCTGATCCGCCTGCAGCATGCAATTTAAATTTTATCCAAATGCGCTAAACAGCGGTGAATGGCGCCGCAGCCCGGTTCAAACACTTTCACGCCCTTTTCTTCTTCCATGCGGCAGGCTTCACTCACCAGCCTTTCCGCCACCCCGCGCCCGCGGTTGGCTGGATGCACTACAATGTATTCTAATGTTTTGCTTTCGCCCTGCCCCGTACACCAAATTGCGCCGATCAGTTTGGTATTAAATTCTGCAGTATAAAGTAGGGTATACTGAGTTAAGTTTTGCTCCAGTTGCTCAATCGCATCTGCACCGTCGCTAAATTCAGGGCTGGTGTCATACAGTCGCTCAAGCTGGCTGCGCACTTCATCATTTTCTAAAGAAGTATAGGCATGTACGGTAATAGGCATTGATAAACCCTCCTGAGCAATCTAATATGCGGTGACTTTTCGTCACGGCGAAAAACATTTTTACATCAATCATTTTGACGTATTTGAGGAACGTGTCTATGACCGATCGTATCAGTGAAGTGGTAAGAAACACCAACGAAACCAAAATTCGAGTTCGCGTGAATCTTGATGGTTCCGGTCAAGGCACTTTAAATACTGGTGTTCCATTTTTAGATCATATGATTGATCAAATCAAGCGGCACGGCTTATTTGATATTGATATTCATTGTGACGGCGACCTCGACATCGACGATCACCACACCGTAGAAGACTGCGGCATTACTTTAGGCCAAGCTTTCGCGCAAGCGCTGGGCGATAAAAAAGGCCTGAAGCGCTACGGCCATTTCTATGCGCCTTTAGACGAATCTTTAAGCCGCGTGGTGGTGGATCTGTCTGGCCGTCCGGGCCTGTGGATGGACATTCCATTTACCCGCGCGCGCATCGGCACCTTTGACGTAGACCTGTTCTCAGAATTTTTCCAAGGTTTCGTCAATCACGCCCTCATGACCCTGCACATTGACAATTTGAAAGGCAAAAACAGCCATCACCAAATTGAAAGTGTCTTCAAGGCCTTTGCCCGCGCGCTGCGCATGGCGTGCGAAGTTGATCCGCGTGCAGAAGGCAAAGTGGCTTCAACCAAAGGAACACTGTAATGACCCGCATCGCCCTTCTTGACTATGGCATGGGAAATCTGCACTCAGCGGCCAAAGCGCTTGAGCATGTCGGTGCAACGGTAGATGTGACCAATGATCCAAAGCTGATTGCCCAAGCTGATAAAATTGTGTTTCCAGGCGTCGGCGCGATGCGTGACTGCATGCAAGGCATGCATGAAGCAGGCATTGATGAGGTGGTGCGCAAGGCGGCATTCAATAAACCCGTGCTGGCAATTTGCGTCGGCATGCAGGCATTAATGCAGCGTTCTGAAGAAAATGGCGGTGCAGATGCACTGGGTATTTTTGAAGGCGTGGTGAAACACTTTCCTGAAGTGGAAGGTTTAAAAGTGCCGCACATGGGCTGGAACCAAGTGCATCAGGCAGACCCAAGCCATCCGATGTGGAAAGACATCGAGCAAGACGCGCGTTTCTACTTTGTGCATAGCTACTATGTCGAACCGAAAGATTCCAGCATTGTGGCTGCAACCTGTGATTATGGCCTGGAGTTCTGTACTGCGATCCACAAGGAAAACTTGTTTGCCACGCAGTTCCACCCAGAAAAAAGCCATACCGCAGGCCTACAGTTACTGAAAAACTTTGTGGAATGGGATATTTAAATCTCAGCACATGGCTTTACATATTCAAAAGTCCGCTTCGGCGGGCTTTTTTATTGACTGCCTATTCTTTAATCTAGAAGAAAAAACCATTATGATCTGATTACTTATTCAATATTTCTATTCAACAAATATTTCTATTAAAAAATCAGAGGTCACAATAATGAATAACCCTGTCAATGATTCAGCCCTCAATGCAGCTGGACGTTTTGGACGCTTTTCCTATTTAGCCTGGAATTGCTTGCTCGCCATTGCGGTAATACTGATCGGCGGCAGCTTAGCCGTGATATTTCCCAATCTGTTCATCAATATGGAAACTGGCAATTTCGGCTCCGGCGCGCTTATTTTCGGCATTCTGTATATCGTCATGATTTATTTTACCTTTATCTTTGCCATTCGCCGCCTGCATGACCGCAACCACTCCGGCTGGCTGTCGCTATTATTTTTAGTGCCTTTCGCCAATATCCTCATTGGGCTGTATTTAGCTTTTGCCGCCGGCGATACGCAAAGCAATAATTATGGCGCACCAAGGCCTACGGCTGGATGGGAAAGCGTGCTGGCGTGGATTTATATTATTTTAATGCTCTTGGCGCTTATAGGCGGTTTAATCGCCGTTATGACCATAAATCAATAAGGGCCTGCAGCCTAGAACATAAAACCTGCGCCCAGCAGGTTTTATTTTGCCTTTGCGCTGAAAAGAAGCTAGTCTGCCTAAAAAGATAGTTTTGATTCCAATGAATAATCCCGCTGCCGCTGCGCTGCCCAGTAAAGACCAAATTCAGTCCTTTCCGCTGTTTCAAAATTTGCCCGCGCAAAATATTCAGGTCATTCAAACTTTAGCACAATGCCGCGTTATTGAAGCGGAATTGAAAACCGCTGCCCTGTTCGGCTTTGATACCGAATCTAAACCGACTTTTGTGAAAGGCGAAACCGCGACCGGCCCTCATCTCATCCAGCTGGCAACGCATGAACGCGCGTATTTATTCCAAGTCAGCGATGAAATTTTAGAATTTTTAAAACCGGTATTCGCCAATCGGGATCAAATTAAAACCGGCTTTGGCCTGAAAAATGATGCGCATCTGTTCCGTAAAAAAGGCATGGAGCTCAACAGTGTGGTTGAACTGTCGAAATGCTTTAAATCCTTTGGCTTGGACAATCCGGTCGGGCTGAAAAATGCGATGGCGCTGCTGTTTCAGGTGAATTTTCCAAAAAGCAAAACAGTCAGCACCTCCAACTGGTCGAAAAAGCATTTAAGCCCGCAGCAAATTGCCTATGCCGCAGCCGATGCTTATGCGCCGGTGCTGATTTTTGAAGAGCTGCTGCAGCTTGGCCTGCTGCCGAAAGAGATTCCGAACACCTCGCTCAAACTGCGGATTCGCCCGAATAAAATAAAACCGCCATCAGACGCTTAGAAAATTTACAATATTTTGCTAAGATGGCGCTCAATACATTCTTTTTTAAGATTAGGCAAGGAGCGAAAGCATGCTGATCATCCCGGCAATTGACCTGAAAGATGGCAAGTGTGTCCGTTTAAAACAAGGCCGTATGGAAGACGATACCGTATTTTCTGACGACCCTGTCGCAACTGCACAGCATTGGGTCAATGAAGGCGCGCGCCGCTTGCATTTGGTTGACTTGAACGGCGCTTTCGCAGGCACGCCAATCCATAAGCCCGTGGTTGAAGCCATTGCCAAAGCGCAGCCGGAATTGCCGATTCAAATCGGCGGCGGCATCCGCTCACTGGAAACCATCGAGCATTATTTAGATGCGGGCGTTTCATTCGTGATTATCGGCACTAAAGCGGTTCAAAATCCTGAATTTGTTGAAGAAGCATGCAAGAAATTTGCAGGCCACATCATCGTAGGCATCGATGCCATGAACGGCATGGTGGCGACGGATGGCTGGGCTAACGTGACCGATGTGAAAGCTACGGATCTGGCGAAACGTTTTGCCGATGCCGGTGTATCGAGCATCGTCTATACCGACATTGCGCGTGACGGCATGATGCAGGGCGTCAACGTGGAGCAAACTGTGAATCTGGCGCAATTCTCAGGCTTGCCTGTGATCGCTTCAGGCGGTGTCACCAATCTGGATGACGTGCGCAACTTAAAAGGCCAGCCGGGCATTTTGGGCGCCATCACTGGCCGCGCAATTTATGAAGGCACTTTAAACCTGCGCGAAGCGCAATTGCTGCTGGATGAACAAGCATTCTAAGACACGCTTGCTCTTCATCAAAAGGGGTCTGCGGGCCTCTTTTTTATTTGTTGAAATTGATCAATCATGAACTCTTCTACATGGCTGCACAGCAAAGCGCCGCAAATCTCCCTCATCCTCATCACCATGATTTGGGGCGGCAGCTTCATCACCGTGCAATACGGCCTGAACTTCAGCAGCCCGATTCTGTTTGTCGCACTGCGTTTTGCCGCAGCCGCCATTGCGGTCAGCCTGCTGTCTTGCAAAGATTTAAAAGGCTTTAATGCCTATGAAGTTTTTGCCGGTTTCTGCATTGGCGCAGTGATTGCGATTGGCTATGGCACGCAAACCATTGGCCTGCAAAGCATCAGCAGCAGCGAGTCGGCATTTTTAACCGCGCTGTATGTGCCGCTGGTGCCGGTGTTTATGTGGCTGTGCTTTAAAAGCCGCCCGCATATCATGACTTGGCTCGGCGTATTCCTCGCCTTTTTGGGCTTAATCTTGTTAACGGGCAATGGCTTGGGCGCTGTTCAGCTGAGTTTTGGACAGCTGATTACGCTGCTTGGTTCCGTGGCGATTGCTTTTGAAATCATTCTGATCAGTTACTTTGCCAGCAAAGTCAATCTGCGCCGGGTCACCGTTCTGCAGCTGGCTTTTGCTTCACTGCTGTGTTTTCTGATTGCGCCATTGAATGGTGAAACCCATCTCCCTGCTTTAGAATGGCCCTTAGTGGCCGTGCTATGTGCCTTGGGATGCGCCAGCGCAGTTATCCAGCTGGTGATGAACTGGGCGCAGCGCATGGTCGATCCCTCGCAAGCCGCGATTATTTATGCCGGCGAACCGGTTTGGGCTGCGCTGATTGGCCGCCTTGCCGGTGAACGCCTGCCGGCCTTAGCGCTGCTGGGCGGATGCATGGTGGTGCTGGGCGTCATTGTCAGCGAATGGCGGCCAAAATTTTTAAAACAGCCTCAATCTAAAGAAGTTTAAGCAGAATCCAGTTAAGGCAATACGCTAGGAAACCGGCATATATTTACAGGCCGAATGCCGGCAAGGCATCCTGCACACCGATTGAAACATTTCCCCTATCCTAAAAAAAGCAGCCGAAGCTGCTTTTTTTAGGATAGGAATTGCGCGATGAATTATTGATACATCGCTTCATTGTCATTGACGCGAATCAAACCCTTAATTGCGCGGTAGACAATCCAAATCCAAGACAGGCCGATGACCGCCACACAAAATGCCGAGGCGCCAAAAGCCACGCCAGCAAAGACATTCGGGTTTTCACCGGTAAAAAGTAAGAAGAAAAACGGCACAAAGGCCAGGATGTTCCAGAACAGATACCACCAGAAGGTGCGGATTTGCCAAGTGAAATGACTCTCAAAAATAGAGCCCTGCACATCGCTGCGCTTTACATAGTTAATGATCAGCGCAATGACAGCCAATAAACCTGCAGAAAAAATGGCAACGATATAAAGCACATACAGCGCTATGGTTAAGCTGCGGTTCGGATCTTTATCAATGGAATAATTCATGCGCCCTCTCTATTTTTATGCATCAATCAGCTTTTGAACGGATTGAATGGCGAAATCAGCCATAAAATCAATAATATATTAAATGCTATAGTACAAAAATAAATTTGGCGGAACGGTTGCTTTTGTGTTTTATGACGCAGGCGCTGCTGCGCCAGCCATGCCGCCGGCCAGCCGCCTAAAAAAGACAAGATATGCAGGGTATTTTCCGGCACACGGCGGTTGCCCAGCTGCGCGGCTTCCTTATCTTGCGCATAAAACCAATAGGTGGCGGCATTCACCAAGCTGATGGCCAGCAGCGCGATCCCTTTCAGCAGCCCCATTATGCTCAAGGCAGCCAGCGCCAAAATATAGGCAATGCACAAAATCTGCATCAGCGGGACTTTTTTCGGCATGCGCGTCACATTGTCTTTCACTTTTTTCGGTGCGGCCTTCACTTGCGCCGCTTTCAAATAAGTGACCTGCTGCGCGCGGTAACGCCCGCGCTCATCCAGAATAATCAGATATTCCAGCGCACAGCCCACGATAGGCCGCGGGCCGGGGCGGACAAAATCCTTGATGTGCAAAAATACGCGGTCTTTGGCGCTGTCATTGGGCTGAATAAAGCCATAGCCTTTATCGTCAAACCATTCAATTAAGCGGCCTTGATCGCGCATATGTGTTCCTTTTTATTTTCTAAATTAAGCCGTTACAAACTTCAGGCGTTCAATCAGCATATTACGCATTTCTGCCGGGTTTTTCTGCAGAATATCGCCGCCCGTACGGCCTTCCGCGGCATTCTTCTGCGCCACCTGCAGACGCATCATCCAGAAACGCCCTGCCGCCATGGCCAAATACAGCTCCAGACAGGCTTTTTCATCCGCCGTCAGCGGGCGCACGGTTTCATAAGCATTCAAAAAAGCTACGGCGCGCGCTTCGTTCAGTGTCACATCCGGGTAGTCGGTGCAGAAGTCATTTAACGTAATGGCAATATCAAACAGCCATTCATCTTTATTCAGCTCATAAAAGTCTAAAATGCCTTTCAGCCCATCGCCTTCAAACAAAGTATTGTCACGGAATAAATCTGAATGGATAAAACCTTTAGGCCGGTCCGGATACATCGCAGTCAGCGCATCATACAGGCCCAGCAGGCTGTTCAGCAGCATCGCGTCTGCTTCGTTCAGGCTGGGCTTTACTTCGCGCGAGACTTGGCGCCAATAAGCATGGTCACGGTAGAAGGCGCGCTCCAAAGGAAAGTCCTGCAGCGCCACATGCATTTTGGCCTGAGCGATGGCAATGGCTTCCGCCTGCGCCAGTGTCGCCGGCATGGGATGCGCTCCCTGCATGCGCGGCGCAATCTGCGCAGGCTTGTCTTTGAGCGTGTGGATGGCCTTGCCCTGATAGGATAATGGCACAGGCACCGCCAGCCCAGCTTGGCCCAAATGTTCCAGCACAGGCACCAGTTCGCCGGCGCCCTGCTCATCCATTTCTTCAAAGATGGTCAGCACATACTGCTGGCGATTTTCACAGACGATAAAATAGTTGGTATTTTGAATTCCGCCTTGAATCGGAATCAGGTCTATCACCTGCAATCCATACGGCGCTGCGAAATCCTGAACTTCCTTTAAAGTCAAAGTGGTATAAACCGACATACAAAACCTGCGAAAAACCTTACATAAGTTTGATAGAATACCTGCTCAATCTGCCAAGGTGTAGCGCTTGAGCGGGTGAGTTTCATAATCGGCTGTAATTATTGGAAAAAATTATGCTTGCTAAACGTATTATTCCTTGCCTCGACGTCGACAACGGCCGCGTGGTGAAAGGCGTTCAATTTCTTGACATCCGTGATGCAGGCGATCCAGTAGAAGTAGCGCGCCGCTATAATGAACAGGGCGCAGATGAAATCACCTTCTTGGACATTACCGCGACCTCCAGCGGCCGCGACACCACTTACCGCACTGTTGAGCGCATGGCGGAATCGGTTTTTGTCCCGCTGACTGTCGGCGGCGGCGTGCGCAAAGTGGAAGATATCCGCTTATTGCTGAATGCCGGCGCAGATAAAGTCAGCATCAACTCAGCCGCGATTTATAACCCAGAATTCGTGCAGGAAGCCTCTCAGCGTTTTGGCGCGCAGTGCATTGTTGTGGCCATTGATGCGAAAAAAACCGGCGACAACAAATGGGAAATCTTTACCCACGGCGGCCGCAAGCCGACAGGCATTGACGCGATTGAATGGGCGGTGAAAATGGCGGAATTCGGCGCAGGCGAATTGCTGGTCACGTCTATGGATGCTGACGGCACCAAAGCAGGCTACGACCTTGCGCTGATGCGCAATATCAATGACCGCGTGACCATTCCAACCATTGCCTCCGGCGGCGTAGGCAATTTGCAGCATTTGGCGGACGGCATTTTAAAAGGCGGCGCAGATGCGGTACTGGCGGCGTCTATTTTCCACTTCGGTCAATATACGATTCCAGAAGCGAAAAAATATCTTGCAGATCAAGGCATTGAAATGCGCTTATAATTGACAGCAGCATAAAAAATTGATTAAAGAGAGCGCTTCTGCGCTCTTTTTTAATTTCGGCCAGCATGTATTTAGACACCGCGTTGTTTGCCGCCGGCTTCTTCTGCCTGATTGCATTTGGCCTGCTGGCTTATGTATTCAACATCCAGCAGCAAACGTAAGGCATCATATTCATGCTGATGATTTTCGGGCTAGATCAATAGCGTGAAAGACGCTATCAAAAAGCGCTGGATTCACAGCAGCAGTTCAGTCAATGCGCTGAATTTTTCCGGCAGATTCAGTTCAATCGGGGCAGAAAAAATTCCTATGAAGCCGCCTATCAATTTAAAACGGATCAATCGGCGTTTATTGAATTTAATGGCGATCTGCCGGCTTTAAAACATGTTCTGCAGCTCACGCAGCTGCAGCAAGGCCAGCGCTGCTGCATGCGCTATGCGGCTGATCTCAAAGATTAGAATAGACGCTGGATGATGACCGCGCTGCAGACTGATCAGCAGAAATCATCCATGCAAGACTGAGCGCACTCAACATTCAGGCAAAAAAAAGGAGTCCGCAGACTCCTATAAACCAAGAAAAGTACAGCGCTCGGTTATCTTAAATTGACCAGTGGAATAGACAAACAGTTTATCGGCAGCCTGCAGGGCCGCTTGGATATTGACAGCATACCCAAGCCCATCTGCGCAATATTGACAATAAAGCTGAAAATTATTGACCATATGCGACAAAACAGCCGTTCCGCATTCCTTTAAACCATTGCATTTTCGATATTTTTCACTTTCTTTTCGACCCATTTTGCCGGGCGGAACCGGTTAACGGCCCAATTCAAAGTATCCGATAAAACCGGCGGCAAGGCGACGCCCAGCGGGTTGCCTTCCTGCAGCTCCGGCGATGAAATCACCCGTGTGCCCAAAATATAATCAAACCACGGCTTGGTGACGCACCAGTTGGCATCCTGATTGGAATTCATATGATGATCATAATGCCAAGGAATTTTTTTCATCGCCCATTCCGGCTCTAAATGCGCGCGGCGGTGAATGTAATAATAATTGCAGGCGCTGTATAACACAGACAGGCTCATCCCTTTTGAAATCGGATAAAACAGCGGCGTAAATACCCCCGCCACGACGGCCAATGAAATGATTTCATTCTTGGTGCGCCAATTGCTGATGCCTTCCACATAGCCATGGTCATGAAAATCTGTTTTGCGCACTTCGCGGTGATGTTCCCAATGCGATTTCATGCTGTCAGGCACTGGGCTATAGCGCGGCTTTCCAGCCCGGTGCGTGCCATGCAGAATATATTTATGCGCGACCCATTCAAATCCATTCGCAACGATCAAACCGGCAATAAAACCTTTCAGCATTTGCATTTCTCCTTCTCTTCAGCCAACTATAGAGAATGCGCAGGGCTAGATATTGACTATTTTTTTTTATATCATTGACAAATTACGACAATATTCAAAATAAAAAAATGCAGCAGCTCAAGAACTATAGCGGCTCTGTTTATGGCGGCCTCGGACATTTGCTTTATGCCTTCTATCAATCGCAAAAGCTCGCCATACCAGAGCAGCTGGAACACATTCAAAACTTGGAACGCTTTGACTACAGCCTGTGGCGCGACTTGCTGACAGCGCTGGATGCGCAGCTGCAGCGGCCAGCCTTAGGCCTTGAAATTGCAGAACTGGTGCAGCCCAAGCATCTGGGCATCATTGCCTATATTGCCATGTCATGTGAAAACTTAGGCGAAGCTCTGCACCGCTACCATGATTTTCACCGGCTGATCTATGACGGCACGCCGCTGCAGGTGAGCGCTGAACAGGATTTGCTGTCTATCCGCTGGTCGAGCCTGCCCAAGCAGATGTCGTCCCAGCTCACCGATGAAATCGCGATTGCCTTGATGGTTGGCTTTTTAAAGCATTTTATGGACTTTAAAGACATCAGCCTGCACGAGGTGCATTTTCAATATCCCGCGCCCAAGCATGTTGCGCTGTATGAACAGTATTTCCGCTGCAAAGTCCGCTTTTCACAGCCTTTCAGCCAAGTGCTGATGCCGGTTCAGGAACTGTCAAAACCCTTCATGCAAGGAGACCAGACCCTGCAGCAGCTGCTGACTCAGCAAGCGCATTCCCTGCTGGAAAAACTGCCGCATACGACCCAGACAGACCATCGGCTGCAGCAAGCCATTTTGACCGGCCTGCAAAAAAATCTATTTCAGATTGAGCATATTGCCTCTCAGCTGAATATTTCTGTGCGGCAGCTGCAGCGGCATTTGCAGCAGCAAGGCACCTCTTATCAGCAGCGCATGCAGGAAATCCGCTGCATGATGGCAGAAGAGTATTTGCGCGACCCGCATCTGAGCCTGCATGAGATTGCACTGCTTTTAGGCTATTCAGAACAGAGCGCATTTCAGCGCGCCTTCAAGCAATGGCAGCGGCAAACCCCGCAGCAATGGCGTCAAAGCAATCTGCCCTCAGGTTAATGCGATTTACTATAATATTCTTGTTTTAAATGATTATTCATCATAAAAGTAAAAAAAGTTTATTTTTCACAAACAAAACAACAGCTAAAAAATAACATCACTGGAGCATTTATGAATAAATATATTGCAGAACTCATTGGCACCTTTTGGCTGGTCTTTGGCGGCTGCGGCAGCGCAGTACTGGCTGCAGCCTTTCCAGAACTCGGCATCGGCTTCGCCGGTGTGGCCCTCGCCTTCGGCCTGACCGTACTGACTGGCGCTTATGCGCTGGGGCATATTTCCGGCGGGCACTTCAACCCGGCCATCAGCATCGGCTTATGGGCCGGCGGACGCTTCGGCGGCAAAGACCTGATTCCCTACATCGTTGCGCAAGTGCTGGGCGCGGTCCTTGCCGCTTGGGTGCTGTATTTGGTTTTCAGCGGCCAAGCCGGCTTTAGCGGCACGGGCGGTTTTGCCAGCAACGGCTTTGGCGAATTATCTCCAGGCAAATATTCCATGACCTCAGCCCTGATTATTGAGATTGTGCTGACAGCCATGTTCCTCATTATCATTATGGGCGCAACAGATAAGCGCGCGCCGGCAGGCTTTGCGCCGATTGCCATTGGTTTGGGCTTAACCTTAATTCACTTAATCAGCATTCCGGTCACCAATACCTCGGTGAATCCTGCGCGAAGCACAGGTGTGGCGCTCTTTGCTGAAACTGCCGCCTTGAGCCAATTGTGGCTGTTCTGGGTTGCGCCAATTATTGGCGCGGTGATCGGCGCGCTGATTTATAAATTCACCGCCAAAGCAGAATAATGCCGCCAGACAGGCGCATTGATGCCATGCCCTGAGCAAATGAAAAAAAGCGCAATAAATTGCGCTTTTTTTCTGCAGGTCTATATTAAAAAACCGGATGAATCTTCAGCGCCGGCATGCAGCAAAGCTCAAAGAAATGGATTTTCAATTTCCCCGCCGTCATGGTGCGCAATCTTCTCCGGCAAATCCGCTTCGCTTTCCAGCGCACGGACTACATCGTTCAGCAGCGCCTGCAAAGCCTTTGCCGCAGCCAGGCCAGCCTGATCTTTGGTCAGCTGCAGATTGCCGTAAAGGCTGACGCAGTCTTCGGCATTTTCAAGGGTCAAATCATGGATGGCATGCGATTCCGTGCCGTTTTCATAAGGCTTAAACATCTTGTTCTCTTATCTTGTTGTTATCAAATCAGGAAGCTGCCCATGCTAATGCAGGATGCCTATTTCAACAACTGCAAAATATACTGCAGCAGCGCCTCGATCAGCTGTTTCACAATCGCATCCTGAGAGGCAGGATCCAAGCCTGAAGATGCGCTGCCGCCGCCTTCAGCGGATGCTGCATTATTGCCGGATGGCTTGAATTG
Organism: Acinetobacter sp.; assembly: GCF_041919735.1. GTDB lineage: Bacteria > Pseudomonadota > Gammaproteobacteria > Pseudomonadales > Moraxellaceae > Acinetobacter. The sequence goes on along the minus strand of NZ_JAYRTF010000008.1, from coordinate 97,873 downwards.
CTTCTGCATGGCCTGCAGCGCGCTATTGTCAACATCTTCAGCGCATTGGCTTTCGGCATCCCAATGTGAATATTCAATCGGTTTTGCCGCCTTCACTGCTGTGGCTTTTAAGGGCAACTTATAGGTATTGCGCTTTTGCTCTTCCGTCAGCTGCGGAAACAGATTGATCCCGAGCTGCTCTTCCAAATAGCAGACACTGACAACTTTCACCTGCAGCGAATTATCATTCGGCGCATAGTAAGCGCCTATCGCACCGGTTTTCGGCAGATAAACCGCCTTATAGGTGGCGGTCGGCACAATCACGCCTTTGCCGATCGTCTTGAGTTTTTTAGCGGCGAAAACAGGCCCTGAAACCACATATACATCCTGCTTTTGCCGGGTCACCACAGCGCGGGTGGCTTCTTCCAGCTCACGCCAGACTTGCTGATTATTTTTCGGCGCCTGCGGCACCATATTGGCCAAAGAAAAGCTGTCAAACTGCGCATCCTTGGTCGGCATGTCGGCATTCGGCGCCATGTGCCCGCGGTCATAGCCGGAAGCGCGGTAATCGGACAGCAGCGCACGGTGTGCGGCATCGACACGGCTTTCTTCATGGAAACTGTCTTCGCGCGGAATTTTTTGGCTGAGGCGGCTTGGCGTCAAGGCTTCCGCCACCCAAAGCGGGGTTTTGGATACGCCGGAGTACATGACATTAAAGCCGTTAAAGCACAGCGGATAACTGTGCTTATTCAGACTGTCCTTCATCAGGTACGGCGGAACATCACGGTAGAACTGATCCAAACAGGCTGAATTGGAGGGTGAAGCTGCAGCGGCAAACTGCTGAATTTTTTCTTGGCCAAATGCAAAAGCAAAACTTCCAGCAGCGACTAAGCCTAAAATCATTTTGACGCCATTGCGATTGAGTAACTGAGTCAAAATATTTCCCGAACTGCTTTTCTTTTTTGCCATTGCCTGCAACATTTAAAATTAAAAAAAACTATTTTTCACGAGCTTAGCAAGCGCGCAAGATGAAGTATATGGAGCTTTCATTGCCTTGATTAACAAATATGCAAAAATTGTCCAACAATACGCCAGTCGGTGTAACAAAATGTCGCGCTTATGATTCATTTTCTGCGTGAGATTGAAGCCTTTGCGTAGGTTTCATTGAAAGCAGCCAAATAACTATGACAAGGTAAAAATACGAAAGCACGCAAGAATAATGAATTGGAGTTGTTATGCATTTAAAAACCAAGGCTAAAGCGCATACGAAAGCAAAGATGATCAGTTTGGGCCTTCTGACGGGGTTCATGAGCGCCGCAGTAATGGCGGAGCCGCCGATTCAGCCGGGTGATACCTTAGAAAGCCTGTCTCAAGCTAAAGTCAATACCACAGTGAATGGCCAGCCGGGCTCTATTCAAGAGCTGGTGGCCAGCGGTCAAGTCCGCCTTGTGGATGCGCCCGCAGCCGAACCGGCTCCTGCAGCGGATCAGCCTTTAGACCCGAATCAAGCGGCTGCAGAGGCTGATGCGGCTTCAGCTGAACCCAATGCGGACTTGGCTGCACAGCAAGCCGGCGCGGACACTGAAAATATCGCTGCAGCGCAAAATGCGCAAAGTACACTGAATCAGGAGCAGGCAGCAGCTCAAGCCCAAGCGCCGGAACTTGCGCCTGCAAATCAAAGCGCAAATGCAGCTGAACAGGCCGCGCCTGAATTAGCATCTTCTGCTGACGCACCAATCAATGCGGAAGCACCGGCAGGCAGTGACAGCGTATTGAGCGCTGCGCCTGAAGCGCTCAATCACTTGCCGGCAGACCAAGCGGCAGAGGCAGCGATGCCTGATGCCAATGCCGCAGCCGAAGCAGCGCCGGAAGCGCCAGCCGCAGACAGCGCCATTCAGGCCTCTCCAGAAGCGCCTGAAGCATCAGCAGACCCTGCAGCGCAATAATCTAATCGGCAATCTGCCGGCTTGCGCCCAAGGCTAAAACCCAAATAAAAAAACCAGAGATTTACTCTGGTTTTTTTATTTGCTCTTTGGCTGGATCCGCCGTTTAGACTGGATCTTTTTTTACAGCTGAACCGCCGCTTACAGCCATGCGCTAAATTTCAATCTGGCTGCCCAGCTCCACCACACGGTTGGTCGGGATCTGATAGAAATCACTGACCGGGCTGGTATTGCGCTGCATGGAAATAAACAGCTTTTCACGCCAAGGCGACATGCCCTCACCCAGTGTATGAATGATGCGGTCACGGGAAATAAAGAAGCTGATTTGCATTAAATCAAACTCAAAGCCCAGCTTTTCATACGCTTTTTCCAATGCCTGCGGAATATTCGGCTGATCTTTAAAGCCATAATCCAAGCTAATCCGGTAAAAACGGTCATCCAGCTTTTCTACAAAGCAGCGCTCTGCATCTGGCACAAAAGGAATATCCCGCGTAATCACCGTGACCATGATATTGCGCTCATGCAGGACTTTATTGTGCTTGATATTATGCAGCATCGCATGCGGCACGATATTCGGCGTCCCGGTTAAGAAGACGGCGTCGCCCGGCACAAACTTGGTTTCATTGCTGAAGCTGATGCTCTTGATGAACAAGTCGATCGGCAAAGAATCTTTTTCCAAACGCTTGAGCACCAAAGCGCGGCCATCTTTCCATGTCATTAAAATCGTGAACAGCGCTGCGCCGATTAAGATTGGCACCCAGCCGCCCGAGACAATTTTTAATGAGGTTGATGCGACAAAAACCAAATCAATCAGCAGGAAAGGCACGGCAAACAGCGCCACTTTCCAGAGCGGCCAGCGCCATAAGCCGTAAGCCAGAATAGAAATCAAGATGGTGCCGCACAGCATGGTCATGGTCACCGCCACACCATAAGCGCTGGCAAGATTGGCGCTGTTTTCAAACAGCAGAATCAGGATCAGCACCGAAATATACAGCGTCCAGTTGATGAATGGCAGGTAGATTTGCCCGCGTTCAACATCAGATGTATGCCGCACCGTCAAACGCGGCAAATAACGCAGCTGAATCGCCTGATTGACCATTGAAAATACGCCGGTAATCACCGCTTGAGAGGCAATCACCGCAGCCGCCGTCGCCAAGCCGATCATAGGATACAGCGCCCATTCGGGAATCAGCATATAAAATGGATTGGCCAAGGCCTCGGGATTGCGCAGCAGCAGCGCGCCTTGGCCTGCGTAGCTGAGCAATAAGCACGGCAAGACCACAATAAACCAAGCCAAACGGATCGGCAGGCGGCCAAAATGCCCCATATCAGCATATAAAGCTTCACCGCCGGTCATGGTCAGAATCACTGCGCCCATGGTTAAAAAAGCCACGTAGGGCTGATTAAAGACAAAGCTGAGCGCCCAGTATGGGTTGACCATCAGCAGCACATGCGGTGTATGAAAAATGCTCCACAGGCCAAAGCCGCCAATCGCCAGAAACCACAGCAAGGTGAGCGGGCCAAAGAATTTCCCCATGGTGCCGGTGCCGTGGCGCTGGACGAGAAACAGCCCCGTCAGAATGCCGATCGACAGCGGCTCCAGCCACTGGTTGAAAATCGGCGTCGCAATGCTTAGGCCCTCAATCGCTGACAGCACTGAAATAGCCGGCGTAATAATGCCGTCGCCGAAGAACAGCGATGCACCGATAAAGCCCAAAGCAATCAAATAAACTTTTTTATTTTCGCTGATGAGCGTGGTCCGCAGGTTCAGCGCCAGCAGGGACATGATGCCGCCCTCGCCGTTGTTGTCTGCGCGCATGATGATGGTGACGTATTTGAAGCTGATGGTCAGCATCATGCACCAGAAAATCAGCGACAGGATACCCAGCACCGAAGCTTCTGAAATTGCCAGATGCGCGGTGAGGAAGCATTGGCGCAGCGCATACAGCGGGCTGGTGCCGATGTCTCCAAATACCACACCTAAGGCTGCTAAGGTAATAGCAGGCAGTGCGGCTTTTTGTGCAGTACTTTGCATATTTATGTCTTCAATTTTAGACAGCATTTTTGCGAATCATACCATCAAGATAAAAGTTTTTCTCTAAATCAATTGTTTCAGCTTGGCAGTATGATTTTTTTTGGGTATTATCCACGGCGCAGATGGTGAGGTGTCCGAGTGGCTGAAGGAGCACGCCTGGAAAGTGTGTATACGTTTGCGCGTATCGAGGGTTCGAATCCCTCTCTCACCGCCAAATACTATTCTCGTGATGTCTCATGAGATCTTAAAAGACTTAAATCTAAAGGGTTTAGGTCTTTTTTTATGTCTAATACAATCCACTTTGTCTATTGCAAGCTTGATATAGTTGGGGGTATAACTGAGGGTATAATAAATTACCCCCAAAATTATACCCCCAATTCTGCGGAAAAATTGCAATGCTTACAGATGCTCAAGTCAGAAAAATCAAACCGTCAGAGAAAAAAACTAAATACTCTGATGAAAAAGGCATGTATCTGGAGGTAACACCTTCAGGTGGTATGCATTGGCGGATGAAGTTCCGCTTCAATGGTAAAGAGAATATTTTCAGTATTGGTACATATCCAGATACGACGCTTGCCCAAGCAAGAAGAGTAAGAGATGAAGCACGATTAAAGCTAAAAGATGGGATTAATCCCAATGAAGCAAAGAAACAAAAGAAACTACAGGCCGATGAAAATACACTTTTTAAAACACTTGCAATGGAGTGGATGGAAGACCGTAAAGCTGTAATTAAAGTAAATACTTATTTACGTGACTTATCTGTATTTGAGAAAGACCTTTTCCCTGCTTTGGGTAATATGCCGATTGACCAAATCAAAGGTAAAGATGTGCTTGCTTGTGCTAAAAAGATTGAAGCCAGAGGAGCACAAGAAATGGCTAAGCGTTCAATACCTTTAGCTGGGCGGATTTTCCGTTTCGCAATTCGTAAAGGTCTCATCGAGAATGACCCTACACCACACTTAGGAGAGGCCCTAAAACCGCGAAAAACAAAGCATATGGCACGCTTAGATATTTCTGAGTTTCCACCCTTCCTTGAGCGTATGGATCACTATCATGGTAATCCAATGATCAAAACAGCGATTCAACTAATGACTCTCACATTTGTACGCACCGCTGAGCTTAGAATGATGGAGTGGAATGAGATTGATTTTGATAATCATTTATGGCGTATTCCTGCTGAAAAAATGAAAATGGCTCAGCCTCATATCGTTCCCTTATCAAGACAGGCAATTGAATTAATAGAAGGCTTAAGACCTCTTACAGGCAATAAGCAATACGTTTTCTATAACCACAGCACTGCCAGACCTATGAGCAGTAATGCCCTACTCTGCGTAATTCGCACAATGGGTTATAACGGTAAAATGACTGGACATGGGTTTCGTGGGCTTGCATCAACGACTCTTCATGAACAAGGCTATATGCATGATGCTATTGAAATTCAGTTAGCGCATCGAGTCGGTAATGCTGTTTCTCAAGCGTATAACCACGCACAACATTTAGAATATCGAGTAAAGATGATGCAGGAATGGTCAGATTTTATTGATAGTTTAAGAAATAAAATTGTGCCTTTCCCTAAGCGGAAGATGATGTAAAAGTCTATGTAATAAACTCAATTTTTAAGTTCATTTTATATGGCTATTTTGCAGAGATAATATTTTTTCTACTTAAAATTTTTAAAAGTTTCTATGGTAGGTTTTTTTATTTCAGCAGCCACCGAAGTGGCTGCTGAAATAAAATTTAGATATTATTTTAATAAATAATTAAACAATATGTTGAGCTAGTTAGAATAACCTAATATCACCTTGACCTATAGTTTCCTTATAATACCTCTGCAGCAACTTGATCTATGTTTATACGTTGCTCATCTTCATCAGTAAATTTATATTGGTCTATTCTTTGTCCATTAATTGTCCAAGACAAAAGAGCTAAATTCAGTAAAACTTGCTGACGCTGGTGAATCTGTTCCTTTTTCCATTCATTAAAAGCATAGTTATAATCATGGATAAATTGATTCGTTGAAGTATTTTTACCAATACTAAATTCATCATCTAGCATTTTGCTTAGTACTAGTGCTGAATTTTTATATTCAGATTGCTTTTGCTTAAACCAATCTGCACTTAGGTCATTAAAATTATTAACTGCCTGATTAATCTGACTTTCTAATAATGTCACGTTACCTAACATGTAAACCTGACTAGAATATTCTAAATAGTCAGCTCCATATGCTTCAGGAATTACATCTGCCTTAGGCGTCTGAGGTAAAATATGTTCGACTTGAAGACTTTGGATAAATCCATGATCTTTCAGTGGCATATTACAAAGTTCAGCTGCTTTATTTTCTAAAGTACCTAAAATATAACGTAAACGATACAACGGATTAAAAGCATCATGACGTTTTATTAAGAAAGTTTGTTTAAATTCGGCTGCCTTTTTAGTAATATATTTTGCAATGGTTTTTTCCACAGCAACTTTTACTTGTTCAATGGTTTTTAAACCGCGGAAATATTGCACCCAAATACTAAAATTATTCTCATTATATTTAGCTTGTATACCTAAAGTATTGTTCACGAAAAATAAAGTTTCTAACTGTTTCGCCAGATAATTAATTACTTCATCTTCACAATTAACATCTAATGCCAACAATAGCAATAAGTGCTGTCTAGACATATATTTATTAATGTAGCCAATGTTAATTACAGCATGATACGTTTGATGATGGTCAGCTAAACTTGTCGCGTTAACTAGTTTTGAATAACGTTCTGAAGCACTTAATAATGCATTCACAAATTCTATTGGTTTCTTTTTATAGTTGATTAATGGCTCACCTTCAGAAATAATCCATTTATAGATATCTTCCTCACGTAAAATTCCATTATTATAATAACGCGCCATTAAAAAATAGCGTAGAAAACGTAATGGATTCTCCCCTTCTTTACAGGCATGAATATTTCCAACAATCGTTTTCCATTTAGATTTAATATCAGGAAAATCTTTTTCATTAGCTTCACTAAAAATCAGATTTTTAACCAAATCCATAGCATCTAGACTTGCGCCACGCTGATTACTAGTTTCAAATATTTTTAATGCACCATGAAGATCTGCAGAAACAATAAAAACCAAGACAATTTTATTGAAGAAGAAAGTAATAAAATCAACTAGATGCTCTTGTCCTTCATTATTCAAACTTCCAACATACTCATACATCGCATCGTAGGCTGCCTGCATTTTTTGAATAGATGGCGTAACCTTACCTTTGTATTCTTTTTTATGAATAAGATAGCCTACATAATTTTGGCTTTCTTCGTATTGCAACTCTACACGGTTTTGATGAGATGCCGTTTTCATATTAAAAGTCGACAACCATGATTTAATCGCAGTATAGAAGTTTTCAGCAGATTCAGTACGAGTAATACTCTCTAAAAAATCTTTTAATGCACATAGAGTTAATACAATTGTAGTAAGACGTTGCTGACCATCAATGACATCATAATTATCATTTTTTTTAACAATAATAACTGACCCTAAATAGTAGCTCGAATCATTACTTGAAGTTTCAAAGGCATTATCTATGTCTGTGATGAATTGTTTTACTTGGTCATTAACTTTCCAGACATATTCTCTTTGATAATCTGGAACAATAAAGAACTGATTAATATCTGAAATACTTTTTACTTGGGCATCAATTTGCATTTTCTTTCCCCTCTCCCTCTCTAAAATTATTCACCTTTTAAATACCGCACGCTCTAATTTCCTAACGTAGCGGCATCTGCCCACGATTCGCCAACATATCAAAAATCAAATGACCAAAAATATGTGCCTTAGATGGATCTGAAAGCAATTGCATCATCTGCTCTCTATGTGCTTCATGACTGCCTAGAATGGCATCATCAATAGCACGAGGGAAATCGCCTAGCATTGCTTGCTCACGTGTGTTATTGGCAATCTGCGACATCACTCCATTATTCTCATAGACTTTGTCTGCAATGGTGTTCGCGTAATTAATCATGTCTTGATCGGTCAGCTTATCTGTCACAAAGACTTCATTTAAACGATGAATAATGCTGGATAAAAAATCTTCCTTTTTATCTTTAGCAGTCGCACTGCCGACATCATTACCTGGCTCTAGCAGATGTTCGGTACTATTAGCTTGTAGCTCAATATCAATCTGACGCAGTTTAGACAAGCGATAGTGACTCATCTCAATATTACTTAAATCAATTTCATCATTTAAGATGATATTTTCACGCAGCATCGGTCTTAGGTTACGCGCAAACAGACTCAGCTTCTCCAGCTCCTTATCATCATAATCCACGATTTGTGACATGAACTCATAAAAGCGGGTAAACGTCCCTAAATCCTTTTTAAAGATTTCCAGTTCATCTTTGGCTTTTTTGGCTTCAGTAAAATCTTTTTCTGCATTACCCACCAACACCGCATCACCGCTTTGTTTACAGCGTTCCAGCATGTCTTTGGTTTTACTGTATGCAGCAATCGCCGTGTTATAGCGCTGCTGCCAACGCTCAATGGCAGGCTTACAGATATTTGCCAGTACTGCATTGGATTTATTACGACTAAAGAATGCCGTGGCAAATTGCTCAACTTCCGACCATAAAAAGATACCATTGCTTTTGAGTTTGTTAAATAGCTCAAAGACTTTATCTGGATCGGTCACATCAGCCAGTTCAGCAGTTTGATAATAGGGTTGAAAAGACTCTAAAATTTCATCAGGTTCATTAAAGAAATCTAACACGAAAGTGCCTGACTCAGCTTTACCCGGATAAGTTCGGTTTAAACGAGACAAGGTTTGTACGCACTCTACCCCGCCGAGTTTTTTATCCACGTACATGGCACAGAGTTTCGGTTGGTCAAAGCCAGTTTGGAACTTGTTGGCGACCAACATCACCTGATAGTCATCACTGTCAAATGCCTTACGCATTTCACGCCCTTTTAAATTCGGGTTCATGTTGTGTTCAGTAAATTTTTGCCCGACTAATGCACTACTATTGGGATCGGAATCGTTAAACTCAACTTCACCCGAGAATGCCACCATGGCTTGAATCGACTGATAACCTTGTTCAGTTACATATTTATCAAAGGCCAGTTTATAACGCACAGCTTCTTTACGTGAACTGGTTACGACCATGGCTTTGGCTTGCCCCCCCAATAAGCCCATCACATTCTTTTTAAAATGCTCAATGATCACTTTTACTTTTTGTGAAATATTGTGGTCATGTAAACGTACCCATTGATTGACCTTGAGCTTGGCTTTTTTAGCATCTACTTCCTGATCTTTGCTTGCCAATTTTTGCGTCAGTTTATACACCACTTTATAGTTGGTGTAGTTCTTCAGCACATCTAAAATAAAACCTTCTTCAATCGCTTGGCGCATGGAATAGACATGATAGGCTTCAGGTTTATTCTGCTCTGACGGTGGAAGCAAAGGATTTGGACAACGTCCAAACAATTCTAGGGTTTTGGCTTTCGGGGTTGCGGTAAAGGCGTAATAACTAACATTCGGATTTGCGCGTCGTGCTGCCAAGGTTGCATCTAAAATATCTTCCGAGGATAGCATGACATCTTCATCGCTGCTCTCAGTCATCAAGACTTCTTTGAGTTGTCGCGCTGTTGAACCGCTTTGGGATGAATGTGCTTCGTCGGCAATAACCGCATAACGTCTTTCTTTGAGTGCGGTACTGTTTTCAATAGCTTTAAGGACAAAGGGAAATGTCTGGATGGTGACAATAATAATCGGTTGAGATTTTTCCAGTGACGTTGCCAGTTTCTCTGACTTGGAGCCATCGCCTTCTTTATTGTTTATTCGTCCCACTACGCCATCGGCATGTTCAAACTGATAAATCGTATCTTGTAGCTGGGCATCTAGGATGGTGCGATCCGTTACCACAATTACAGAATCAAACTGTTTATTGCCATGTTCATCGTACAAGGTAGACAGCTGATGCGCTGTCCATGCAATCGAATTGGATTTACCTGAACCGGCACTGTGCTGGATCAGGTATTTATGCCCTGTGCCATTCTCTTTCGCATCTTGAACCAGTTTGGTCACCACATTCCACTGATGGTAACGTGGAAAGATAAGGCTTTCTTTTTTGTATTTACGCCCTTCTGCATCTTCTTTGTCTTCAATATTCAAGTGAACAAAACGTCCAAGAATATTCAGCAAATTATCAGGCGTTAAAACTTCATTCCATAAATAGTCTGTGGCATAGCGGGTTTGGTCTTCAGGTGCATCATTGCCTGCACCACCGTCATGCGTACCTTTATTAAAGGGTAAGAAAAAGGTGCTATCGCCTGCCAGATGTGTAGTCATATAGACTTCATACTGACTCACGGCAAAATGTACCAATGCACCACGTTTAAAGGTCAGTAGTGGTTCAGGCTTGTTGGTATCAGGGTCTTTCGGCAAGCGCGTTTTTTTATATTGGGTAATCGCATTTTGTACAGTTTGCTTAAATTCAGATTTAAGCTCTAGCGTAGAGACTGGTAAGCCATTAATAAACAGTACCAGATCGATGCGCCATTTTTTGGCTTGCACACCGGTACTTTCTAATTCTGCTTTTGTCGCGTATGGACTATAGACCAACTCCGGCACTACACGGCAAATGTTCTGTTCATAACGTGCCAAGGTCTCGGCATTGAGATGATGCTCAGGTTTAAACTGGCACAGTTTAAAACGGGCATTACGGATTTTCAGTCCATGACGCAACACGCCCAAGGTGCCGTAACTACGTGAAGCTTGATCGGTGGCATTGATGTCGGCTTTTTTGAGTTGTACCACCAAGGCATCAATAAATTTTTGTTCTGAGTCGACAGGATAGTTCTGGCAAAACTTGTTCCATTCTTCAGGCTGCGTCGTTTGTACAAAGTTTAGAACGTCTGCGCGATACAGTGCATTTTCACGGTCGTAGTGTTTGGCTGTACCCAATACCCAACCGTTGGCTTGCATGTGCTGAATCATGTCGTTTTGGAAATTATTTTCCCGAGTAGCATCTAAACTCATGCGCTAAACTCCATTTTAGCCTCAGTTGGGTTTTGCCAGTTGCGTACGTCGATCTTTCCTGTGACGGCTGCGGAAATAAGTGCTGTGCGGCGTTCTTGCATCAATTGAATGGCTTTATTAGCACGAATCATTAAAGCACTATTTTTAGCTATATAATTTTTAAGATATTCAACAATTCTTTGTTGTTCATCTTTAGAAGGAATGACAAATCCTAAATTGAGAAGATCCTCTTGAGTCATACTTGGTAGAGCTGTATTTGTTGACAGTTTATCAAATGGAAACCCTAATGATTGATAATAAATATATTCAGGAATAAACTTCGGATCTATTTCACTGTAAAACATGGTATCTACAGTCCAAAACTTACCTTGAACTAATAATGGTTTATCAATCGTACCTTTTCGCCCAAAAAGCAGAGAAATTCCATCATATAGAAATGCTGAACTTCGCTTAAAAACTCCTCCTGAGCCATAAACAGGATATCCACCATCTTCTACTTCTACAGTTTTATAATCCCGTCCATTTTTAATACTTAAAACATTTTTTAATCTTCCAACCTCCCAATGCTCAGGCACTTGCCTTAACCACTCCACACTAGAATCTTTCATCGGAACATCAGAATTTAATCCCTTAGTCACAGCATGGCCAATCACTGCTTGACGTTTTTCTTTTAACAATTGAATCAACTGCTGTTGTTTTTCAATCAGGCTGTCAATTTGTGTTATTTCATGGTCGAGAAAATCAACTATCTTATTTTGTTCTTCAAAGGTTGGGAAAGGCATGGAAATTCGACCAAGCTCATCAAAATATAGTCGTAAACGCATTTCCATAATTCCTCTAGACCAACGCTTAAATTCCATATTTGCAATTTTGGTTCTAAATAAATAATGGTAGAACTTAGGATTTAATTTCTTAGTTGGACGCAAAATATCGTAAGCAGGACTAGTTACACCGTCATATTCTGAATAACCTACTGCACCCATCCATGCCAATAACTTATTAATTACAATGTCACCTTTTTTAACGAGCCAATAACCATCTGTCGTTGTAGCTTTATTACCTTTTTGTTCAAGTTCTTTTCTTGGTTTAACACCAATTTCCGTATATACAGATAATAATTCATGATTATTATTATCTGGTGCTGGCTCCGTTATCAATCTAAAGAAGCGTTTAGTTGGTTGAATATCCCAATGTGAAGGTATTTCACCTAGCCATTCTCCTGAGTCCTTATATTCCGCATATTTCTGATACTTCATCATTATGAACGCACCTCTTGAAGAAGCTTCATAATCTCAGAACTGACCGCATCCAAATCCGCATCAATCTGTTTTAAATCACGCGGCGGTTGATAAACATAAAAATGACGGTTAAACGGAATCTCATAACCCACTATGCCAATCTCGCCATCTTTATCATCACGCTTATCGGCATTCATCCACGCGTCCGGCACATGCGGTTGCACTTCGCGTTTAAAATAAGACTCGATTAAATCGGTGGTGTCTACATTTGGATTCAATGCAATATTTTCCGCATCACGCAAATCACCATCCTGTACAAACTCAACCACTTTGCCTTTATAGCTAAACTGACCATAAAGCGGGTTTTCAGCACCTTTTACCACTTTACCAATCACGGGTTCCGCTTCAGGGTTTTTCCAGCTAATCGCATCGAGGAATTGTTTTTTCTCTTTGCTGTCGAGCTTGATGGCAAACTGAGCATCAAGGGCTTTAAAGGCCTGCTTTAAGCTTTCATCAAACTGGTTAAAGTCGTCACTTTGCGCCGTGCCAATGTGCTCTTGTAAGGCTTGAGCCTTTTGCATCAGTTCTTTTTGGAATAACCAGATTTTGCTATCCAGTACATCTTTAATGTCTTTTTCTTTAAGCTCGGGATATTCAGCTTTAATCAAGGCACGCACTTCAAGCGCAACCTCAGATAAATCACCATAGCTTTGCTCTGTAGCTGCATCGGTCCATGCCGCACCAAACTGCTCATAAATGCTTTGCATCACCGCATTAAATGGCTTCGGTGCAAAACGTAAAGAAGCAATCGCCTCACTCGTAATCTGTGCCGATAAACGCAATGGACGTTCAATGGTCACGCGGCGATAACCGAACTCATAGCTGTTAAAAATTTTACTGGCAAAGGTTTTGGCAGGCTCACTTTTAGGATTAGCAGACTGGCGACCACGATTAGACTTAACTTCTGCTGGTTTATCCAGTGTGCGGGCGTCCATCACTTCGAAGTCACCAAAGCTGCGGATAATGGTCTTGATATCGTCTTCGCTCATCTCATTACGTTTAGAGCCGAGAGACTTACGCATTTTGCTGTACAGATTACTCCCATCAATCAGCTGTACTTTTCCTTTACGCTCAGCATCTTTCTTGTTACTGAGTACCCAGATATAGGTGGCAATTCCGGTGTTATAGAACATGTCATTCGGTAAAGCGATAATCGCTTCAAGCAAGTCAGCTTCTAGAATATAACGACGGATTTCACTTTCACCACTGCCTGCGCTACCGGTAAACAACGGTGAACCATTCAAGATAATTCCGATTCGGCTACCTTGATCATTCGCTTGATCACGATTACGCATTTTACTAATCAAGTGCATCAGGAACAGTAAAGAACCATCCGATACACGTGGCAAGCCGGCACCAAAACGCCCATCAAAGCCTTTGACCTGATGCTCATCCTTAATATCTTGTTCAATCTTTTTCCAGTCCACACCAAAAGGTGGATTGGAAAGCATATAATCAAATTTATCCTGTGAGAGTTGGTCATTGGATAAAGTATTGCCGAGTTTGATTCGGCTAACATCCTGACCTTTAATCAGCATGTCTGCTTTACAGATAGCATAAGACTCAGGATTTAGCTCCTGACCAAAAGACCGCATCACAGCTTTAGGATTTAGCTCTAGTACGTATTCCATACCTGAAGATAGGAAACCGCCTGTACCCGCCGTTGGGTCATATATAGTACGGATAATGCCATCTTTACTTAAAGCTTCATCATCTTCCATAAAGACCAGTGATGTGGTTAAGCGCACGATGTCACGAGGGGTAAAGTGCTCCCCTGCAGTTTCGTTCGAACCTTCAGCAAAACGACGGATCAACTCTTCAAAGACCAAGCCCATTTCATGATTAGAAACAGCTTCAGGACTGAGATCAGTCGTGGCAAACATCTTGACGACTTTATAGAGTAAGTTGGCATCATCGAGTAAACCGACAAATTCATCAAATTTAAAATGCTCAAAAATCTCACGTGCATCTTTAGAAAAACTTTGCACATAGGTTTTGAGATTGGCTTTAATATCGGTTTGACCCATCTTGCCCAAATCCATAGGCGAGGTATTAAAGAATGCCAATTCATTAGTGACACGTAATAAGAACTTTTCTTGCGCTTCTTCAGGTAAGTTAAGTGGCTGAATTCTTTCATGCTCTGCCACAACCGCAGCTTTACTTTCCGCAAGGACACACTCTAGGCGGCGCAATAAAGTAAACGGTAAAATGACACGTCCATATTGCGATTGTTTAAAGTCACCACGAAGTAAATCTGCAACCGACCAAATGAAGGCTGCAATTTGAGAAAAGTTATTATTCGACATCAGCAATTTCCAAAGCGTGAAAGCTATAGCATTTTTAAATTAGCTTGATTGTGCCTGAAATAAGTATAGATTTTCTATAGATAAAAAAAATAACGTCAGCACATGTCGTGCTAACGTTATTGGTCGTTTATTCATTATGCTTTTTAGCTATTGAAATAGATAAGGAAACAAAACCTCAACAGCATGTGGTGATAAGCGAACTTGCAAAGGCCGTTTAGGTGGAGCAAAGATCAAATGATCTTTAGCCATTTCCGTAATGATATCCCTCAGTTTCCGTTCACTCACTTGCAACTTATCTTGCAACTCTTTACGCGTATGCGGGCCATTGTATAAAAGCGTTTTATAAATATCTTTCGCTTCCAATGGCAGTTTTTTTAATGGTTTGCCTTTACTGTCAAACAAACCACCATTAAAGCGTAATTGGAAATAAACATTGATTCTTTCTTCCAGTTTATAAGGCTCTAAAAGACTGGTGAAGTAAGTCATTTGATCAATTGCGACATCCACAAAATATTCAGTAAAACTTACTAAACCCGCATCAGATAGGATTCCACGGCCATCTTCTCCGCCTTGTCGTGGCCTATCAGCAATCGATAGGTAACGATAGTATTGTTCACTCGATCGAGCAAAACCCCGAGACATTGACCATAATCCATAACTTTTCAAACCAATGGCTCGCATAAAGCAATCAGTAAATAAACGTGTTACCCGTCCATTGCCATCCAAAAATGGATGAATCCAAGCAAGGCGATGATGCGATGCGGCCATAGCATAGTACTTACTTAAGCCATGCAAATATTCAATTTTATAAGCACTCGCAAACCAACTCATGTAGGTAGGCACTAAATCTGGTTTTGGAGGTCTGTGCTGTCCTACAACAACATCCGTAACCCTATATTCGCCTGGTTCAATTTCATAAATCTTAGCGTTATCGCTAGATGAAACTAAAAGCTCATCAGGGGTACATTCAGCATAGAAAGCTTTATGGATTGCTTTTATAAAGTCTTGCTTCGCTACATCTTCCTGAGGGTTATTCTCAAAATTAAGCTTCACTTGAACTTCAATATGACGCTTAATTTCCAAAAGCCCTTTTGATTTATGCTCTGTTGAATCATCTACTAATGCAATCAATTCACTTGGCTTAGTCGGGTTACCTTCGATTTTATTACTGTAATACGAGTTCACTACTCGAAGTAAGCCTTCTACCGACTCACGAATAGTGACAGGCACAGTAGCATCCAACTGCGCATCCAAACGAGCTATTTCTAATAATTTCTCTTCAAGCTCAGGTGAGTACACACGTGCTATAGGGGTAATATCCACTTTAACCACCTTAACAAAACAACTGAAATCATTATAGGTTATTTTTGCCGAAATAAAAAAAATATAAATTTTTTAATATCAATAATATAAGTTATTTTAACAAAAAAAATTGCCGCTATTTATACCGATATACTCAAAGATAATTTACTACCATTTAAGTGTAGCAATCCATTTAAAAAACAAGGGAGCCGAAGCTCCCATTTTTACTCACGACTTTCCAACTTGTCTTCAATCCACTGATGCACTTCCCAAGCTGACCAGCCGATACGTGATTCACTTAAACGTACAGGTCGAGGAAAAGTAGGATCGTAGTATTTTGATTTTTCATTAATCATTTCATAGATCTTAGCTCGACTAATACTTGTAAATTGGATGACATCTTTAATATTAACGATTTGATTCATTTGAAAAGTTTGACCAACAAATGCGTTCATGATGTTTACTCCTATCTCATGATTTTGAGCAACTCGCTCATGAGATACGGCAATCTCGTAAGGTTTTACTCTGTGCCATTTAGTTCAAAACCGTCACTGATCCTTTCAATCCCTGCTGGATATTAAACGCAGTCTGAGCCTCCTCAATCTGCTGCCCCTCAACAGGCTGATAAAACTCCTCGACCACATCCAAGCCTTCCTCCATATCGACCTCCATCTTCCCATTTGCAAAGCCCTGCTTTGCCGTAAAATCAACTGCCTCCTGATAAAATCCTGCCTGCTTACTCTGCTCATCAATCTGCTTCGCCTGAATAATGGCCTCATTCAGACTGATCCCATCCCTTAAAGTTAAATCCACGTAGTACACGGGTTGGCGATAGCTCTGTGTTGTGCTCTTACCTCGTAATGTCAGTTGTAACGGTAAACACGAAAGCAGACCATTCGACGCAGCATGGTAATAACTCAGCCGAGCTGCCAAAGTCCGAATGCTATTAAAACCCGTTGTTCTAAAAATGAATGTACCGAATTCATCCGATTCATCTAAGTTCACATGCAAACGTCCGTATGGCTTGCAATGCCCTCCTTGAGCCAATGGACAAAGATCAGGTGAAGGACAAGGATGCTGTTCTACACCTTGACTGGTGAGTCGCTGACAGGTTTGACCATCCCCCATACAAACAGGTCGCCCCGTCTGACGATCAAACAAAGTGTACTCTGCTCTTAAGTTCAGATCAGGATCATTAAAGATCATTCTGACTGGGATCGAGCGCAGCTTTTGATTGGGTGCATTGGCTCGAAGCTGTTCATCAAGCGGATGTTTAACCCAACCTTCTTTATTTTGAATTTGTGAGGTAATGGTGAATTGATCATCTTTTTCAGGCAGACGCTTGCCATTCTTTTCCACGACTCGCCCAATGCTGATCCGCCCAAGCACTGGTGGTGTAATTGCTAGACCTTTAATCATTTTGATATTCCTATATTTAATTCCTTACATATTTGAGTGCTTCTATGTAGGCCAGAGTACGGGCCAAATAAGTTACCCAAATATTGAAAAGTTAGTTGCTGGCTGCAAAGATCGTGACCGATTTGCTCTCTACACATGATGTAGAGAGCGGGGAGCGATTTTTGTGCATTTTGGATTTGATGAAATGAAGTAGGTTTAATCAGTATAGATGTTGAAGCGACGGCTGCCCTGCTTTTGAAGTGGATAAAGCTCGATGAGTTCAGGCTGGTGCTGAAGCAATGCCTTGGTATTTAGGCTGATAGAGTCCTTGGCTTTCTTCCAGACTACAGAACCATGAGCAAAGGTGGCACGTTCAGCATCCCTCATCATCATTTGGATCTGATGCTTAAGTTCATCGAAGCGTTCTTGCTTATGCTGAATCTCTTCTTTCAGTTTTATCAGCTTATCGAACATGAGATTGGCTGTTTCATTCTGAGATAGGTCTTCAACTGTTAGCGGTATATGGACCGGATACAGTTGTTGAATCGCTTTGGCTGCCGATTCACTTGCATCGACAGATGGTGGCGTATCCTTTTCTACACACTCCCAGAAATATCGTTCTGCACTAATGATGTGTTCAATCACAGATTCAGAACGAGTCACTTTAAAGATTTTGGTTTCATGTCCACAGAGCAATACACAAACATGGGCTGCCTGTTTTCCTGTCACTGCCAATTGGTGCTGCACCTGACACAAGACATAAAGTGGTACACCATCACGCCACAGCTTAGCTCCATGCTCCCCTGCTGTTTTACATTCAAGGATCTGCACTTCTTCACTACCGACAACGGAGTAATCCAAGTTTGCCAGCATGAAATGCTTGTCAGGATCATGGTGCTGTAACACGGCATTGACTCGACGCACCTTATTATCGGTATGCATGCTGTAATACTCAGCGACTAAGGGTTCAAGCTGTTTTCCCCAATAGAGTGGCGCAACACCTGTGCTTTCATCTTCAATAGATTGAGTTTGACGACCTGTTTTGATTAGCCAGAGTTCCAGCATCGACATATAGGGGTTTAAGCCACATGCTGTTGCGGCATCACTACTGCCAATGCCTTGCTTACGGACTTCGAGCCAGTCTTGATAAGCCATATCTTTGGTATTGACTAAGCGTTTTGCAGAGCTTAGTCGCTTGGCTGTTGTCTGTGGATTCATTATGGTTTGAACATCAGCCTGCCGAGGCTGATTTGAAATCGGTGCAATTTGATTCATAGTTGTATCCTTATAAATTCCAGTTCTTGTAAAAAAGTGCATAAAATAGCCACCCCCGACACGAGGTCGGGGATGGCTATATGCATGCTTATAACGATGATTGATTGTGCTTTAAAAGTTGGGGGGTTTACGTGTGTGCTGTGATCAGCGATTGTTGCGACTTGAGGGGTTAGGTTTTAATGGGCTTAGGCTATCAAAGACAAAGCTTGTTCTAGCCCACGTTGTTTAAGACCTGCGCCAGCTCCAAACCATGCTGAGTCCAAACGATGATCTGTACTCATGGCGCGACGTTCATGATCTACAAATTCTGTGATCGAACACAGTAAGCCATAAGCCGTATCCTTGGCAGATGAAAGATCAGCCCCTCGTCCCTGACCATTAAACATGTCGAGTGCTTTGGTCATGGCTCTTCCATTTGGCTCAGTTTTGTTTTGCTGTGGTGGATTACTTGCGACCTGACGATAGAACTGAATGATATTCTCTTCAGGATCAGAAATTGACATGGTGCTGTTGTTGAACACTGCATCAAAGTAAGCCTTAGCTTCCGACTGACTGATTTTACGCTGTGAGAGCTGTTTCATTTCATACATATGTTCATCCCATGCACGAACTGAAATACCCAATTGTTGTTTAACCTTCTCTGCATCAAATTTGGTGCTATGAGGTACTTTGACCACACCCGCACTCGCTATCGCTCCTTTTAAAGCAATAGCAAGTGTGTTGTTGCAGACCACACGAATACTGGTGAATTGAGCTGTGGTTGCTAATGTACCGTCACATGCAGAAGCAAGTAGAATATAGCCATTACTGACATCCTTACCTTTTAAAGCGGTGCTTTGTCCTGTGCGTGCTAAAGCCCAGAACTTCTTACCGCCTTTCAGAACCCCTGCGGTTTCTAATTCAAAACCTGATTGCTCAGTCAGATCACGGTAGAATTCCAAAATCTCTTTCGGTTGTACTTCCTGATAACGCTGACTCACAACCGATAATGGAGCATGTGTATCTGAGCGATACAAGACACGCTGCTCTTCAAACGACATGATAATGCTCTGACCACGTTCATTCTTTGCCATATAACTGACATCGGATGATTCAATACGCCAATCCATCCCTGCTTGCTGTGCCCAAACTTCGAGTGGCTGATTTGGACCGAGTTGATTACCTAGCCCATGCCAAGGGGTTTCACCAACATAGGCGATTTGCTCAATTTGATGTGCCATTGATTTGATCTCCTATGCTGACTCAACGAAAGTTCTGCTGACATTGGTTACAATGATAGTAGGTCATGGTGACAGGCTTTTTAGGCTCATCAAACACACTACTGAATAGACCACCAATCACTGCTCCTGCAAGCCCACCAAGTAGCGGTGATACAGGCAAAGGTAGGCTCTTTGAGATGGATGCACCAATGGTTGCGAATGATGCAGATGCTGCTAAGCCTGATGAATCAGTTCCATTCACCTGTTGATTGACCACTTGAATGACCTGATCCGATAAGCAATAAGGACAATTTAAACTCATAATATACATCTCCAAAAATGACAAAGGCTCACCGATTGGCAAGCCTAGAAAGTTGAAATAACTTTGTTTTCATCTAGATAATGTATATCTGAGATTTGATTCAATTAACGCTTAGGATGCTTGCGACCACCCTCTAATCGTCGATCCCCTCTTACTCGATTAATCGTATCAGCAGTAGCACGTCGCGAAGGTCTATTAAATTTACCATGTCCAAAGGTCTGCATATTTTTGTCACGTACTCTTAGATATTGCTCCGTTTTATCAGGTGCTGTGAAATACCTGACTATTTTCAGAACATTTGCTCTCTTAGCATTGTCTCCCCGACTCACAGAACCTAGAGCATCATTACCTCTCTCTTGGTAACTTTTACGATTCTGCTTAGTATTGCAATTGTATCCTTGACCAGCCTCTCCTGTTATTTCTTTCCAAGTATCGATAATACAATCTGCAATATGGCGATCAAACTTAACACGACTACCATCATAGAAAAGTAGGAAATGAGCATGATATCCTTTTTGAGCACCTTGCTCTAAAGCATACATATAGCCCTGCAAATCACTGAAATGGCGATCTCCATCCTGTAATCGGTCCAGTAATTTTCGAATATCTTGTCTAAAGTCCGAGATATCAACGAATCTGCGCTTATTCTGTTTATAAGATAAATCAACCCGAATAACAGCTAATTTAGAGTAATGCTCCAGCAACAGTTCTGTGTATTCCATAGCCTTGCATCGATTTTTTAACTCATCCTCTTTGAAACATTGAATCTCTCGTTCATGCTGTCTTTGGAACTTTTGAAATCTTGACTTTACATCACGAAATCTTAGTTTTTTTAAAGTTGAATTCTGAATATATTGAAAGGCTTTTAATCCCCGTTCCAATTCAAACATCAGCTCAATCATGGCTCTGTTATAAGGAGAATAAATCAGATCTGAATTATATTGCTCTTGTAATTCACTAAGTAGTTCAACCAATTCAGACCAATAATCATCCCATGGTCTTTGACGTGTTAGTGTGTCTTCTACAAAGTTCTCAATTGAAGTAATGAGTGGTGAATGATTGATCTTAGTTTGTTCCATTGCTATGTACCTGTTGTTAATACATAGCTATAGGACAGATCTTTAAGAATTTACTTGTAGGATTAAATGAGCTTAGATTAGTTGATTCCTATATGATATTAGATCTATATTATTGATTAATATTAAATATAATATATTTATATAGCCTTATTTACCCACTTAGCTTCGAGCTGGTTTTTACAAGGCAGAATTGGACTTAATCCATCTACTTCCCTATAAAATGTATTGCTAAGTCCATTTATGACGAAGCGACAACTTTTTGCTATGCTACAAAATCGGTGGCTATTCAACTCATGATTTTTTTGGTGTCAAAGGCTCAACACTAGCCGCTAAGTTTAGTATTCTTTGACGTTGAAACTCCTTAGCTCTATCCCGCATTTGTTGTTCCCCATCGTCAATAACTACATTTGAATTTTCACCATTTTGAAGCCGATCCTTCTCAATCATTACAGTATGTGCTTGCTCAATGGTGTTATCCGTGATTAGTACTGCCTCATCGACTAAAGAATCCCCTTCAGATGACTGTACGATACTTAAAGGTTGTTGTCGTTTTTTAACTCCTTTACCTTTAGAAACAGGCTTTCGAGTTCTGCCTCTTAAGAACAACTCAGGCCTTTTTTCTACATGACCCTGTATAATTTTACATGCCCCAATGTATTCGTATGCAGTATAAAAACCCACTAGATCTTTTTTAAGCTGAGGAATAAGTTTGTCACCTTTATTGACCACAAAAGGATCTAAATTACCATCTTCAGACCAGAGAGTCGGAATTAGGTACAAGCTTAATTGATTAAGTTTAAGTTTTTTGGTTTTAGCGTACTTATTTTTAAATTCCTGCCAATAATCTTCAAGGCTTTCCTGAACATCCTGAGCATGTACATTATTTCTGAGATAAAATATTGCCGTACAATCAATAGAGTATCTTTTTCCATCGTGAACATAATAGCCGATATAGGCATCTATCTCTGCCCCTATCCGTTTAGGTGCACGACCAATCGCCTTGATAAACTGTGTAAATAAATTTTTCAGCGTACTCAATTCAAGACCACTCTCCCGATTATCAATCTTAAAGCGCAATAACACCGAATTTTGTTTAAAGCTGTACTTCAGATATTCCATAGCGGATTGACTATTTTTTTCGACCAATCTTGTCGATACTTTTAAACTGGTTAGGTTTTCTTGATTTAACAGCTCTCTTTTAAGTCTGCTCAGCTCTTTAACTATCGCCTTCAATGATTGTTCTGATTCTAGCTCTTCTTGTATACCTCTTATAGCTGGGTTACATCTAAAACTCCTATCTAAAGGCTCAAGCTCACAAACGGCTAGGTCACTTAATTCCAGATACGAACTATTCCAATCCTGAAGCAATAACAAGTAAATCTGAACTACATCAGCCCATTTTTGAGGTTTTGCCATTTTAAGCGTATCTTGCAAGCCATCTAAACGTGTGACCTCTAAATAAGCTATAAATAAATTCAACTTTTGAAGCTTATCAATATCGTCATTAGTCAACCCTTCAATATCCCTTAAACCCTGATAAAGGTAATGGATAGAACTGAAGTATGTGGGTACTTTTTTTAAAAGTTTGGCTGTATTCCAAGTTGATCTATTTTTCGCTATGTCTATCGTTCTTGCTTTTGTTCTGCGATCTAGCTCACCTTTTATATTTTCTAATTTTTTATAGTTAACATTTTGAATAACTCTGCTGTCAGCAAAGCACGTCTCTGCTTCCAAATTAGATGGCTGAATGATAGCGTCTACTTGATAAAAAACACCTAAATACCACTTCAACATCAAATCTACTTTTCTTTTACTGGGCAGTTTAATATTGCGAATTAACCCAACACCAAGCTGATCGAATATCTGATCTAACTGTACAACATCAAAAACAATAAATGGCTCAAACCAACTTCCTTCCAATCGCTGAGCAACATCATAAACTAACTGCTGCTCAATCCCTTTGGGCTCTAGTTCTTGATCAGTAGCATCCAATATCATCCCGATTGTAAATCGTACTTGCCTCCGAATATCTATCTCAGCCTTAGTCCATGTACATATCCAAGGTAATTTACCAACAATATGCTGCGGACTGAGCCATTCGATAAAATCTCTTAGCTTTTGTTCAGATTTGAAATCGGCTAGGAATGTATCAATTTTAAGATCTGCAGTTAACCTAGCAAGCTCATCTTCTGATAAATCAGCCACACTAAACTTTATGACATATAGTGCCTGAGTAATCCTCTTAAATTTACTTATCGCTTTTTCAACTTCTTTGGCCTGTTCTTTCCATTCGGATGGTATAAGAGCAGGACGATAACTCTTTTTTCGCTCTTCAAAATACTGCTTAAATTGGTCTACAGTTTTAAAAATTTCATCATGTGGAAAATCCTCAGTCGTCCACGGGTTTGCTTGCACATCCGATCTAAATCTACAGTTTTCCACACTGTCAACAAAATGAATAAATGCTTTTACTTTAGGAGCAAAATCATAACCCTTCATCCCGACTTTCATCAGGTCTACATCAATGACTAAGTCATTATAAAAATCGACGATTTCTTTTATTTTATTTTTCTTTTGTACTGTATCAGCATCCCTCCAATCAATTTTTGCATAACCTATAAAATCTGATACCTCAACCAAGCGATGATGCAACCGCTCTAATGTCTCAATAGCTTCGAAGTAAATACCCTCAGGTTGAGTTCGCACCCCCTCCTCAGAAAGCGGATAGGTATCGTTATAGTAGCGTTTCAAAAAACTGAAAATCTGATCACTACTTAGCCTCTTAAAATGAAGATTACTGTCGCTAACTTTATCAGTATTGGAATGGCTGTTTTGCATATCATTAAGTTATTGATTATTTTTTTAAGAATAGCGTATAAAAATATAGCTGAATACCTATAAACTATGGTTTTTTACTTTCTTTATAATTTTTTTATTTTACTGTTATACCCATTTATAATAACTATTACACACACTTTTATAAACTTTTAAACCTCATTTTAGATACTGTTATACCTTATTAAAAAATAAACATTCTGCATAAAAAACCACGCTTGATGGCGTGGTCTTTATGGTTGTTCTAGGTCGATTAATTCAACCATTCCTTCACCCTCTCCTCATACCATTCCATGATTTTCACACGCTCATCCCAGTACTGAGCACGGTTATATGCAGAGCGAATACGGTTCTGAGGCACATGAGCAAGCTGACGTTCAATGGCATCGTTATTGAATAAATTTGACTCATTGAGCACAGTACTAAAGAACGATCTAAACCCAAGTGCAGTTATTCAGCAAACACAGCATGAATGCTTAATTTCCACTTAAATTGATTCACTGTGAGTAAAATGAATTAGCCAAAGATAAAATGATCATTATTTAGCCAGTTAATAAATACCACGAAATGACATAAGAGTACCCTCATTCAGTTGGGGGTATAAATGTGGGTATAATTAAAAATTTATTTTTTTATTTTATTGTATTTCATATATTTAATTTAAAAATATGACTCCCTATCTCGCCATATTTTACTCTCATGATGGTTCATGAGGTCTTTAAAAGCTTAAATCTAAAGGGTTTAGGCTTTTTTTGTGTCTGACAGCATCAACTTTATCTGCGGCAATCCCGATCTGGCCAGGGATATAACTGGGGGTATAATAATTTACCCCTATTTTTATACCCCCCAGATTCCGACGGAAACCGCTGCAGTATTGATAAATGCTTTTGTCGGCATGACAGCCTGTATCTATTAAAACAATGTTATGCCCTATGCCGGATAGATACATTCACCGAGATATAAAATAATTTACAGCATAATTGCCTTTTTCCATTAACCGACTGCAATAGAAACCTTGGTATTCCTGCAATTCTGCCAAAATATTTGTTAGCGCATTGAGCTGGCTTTTTAGATAAGGTGGAAAGCGCCCTCTCCAAACAGCATGATTCAATTCAATGGCAAAAGCTTGAATCCTCCAAAAACCTGCCAGTGGCTGTGAGTACAGCCATTTGCCTGCTTTAAACTTCCTGTAAAGCTAAAAAAAGAGCCCACTCAATGGGCTCTTTTTCCTGCAAACAACTTGATGATTATTTACAATTTAAACGCTATTAAGGCTGAACCTGAATCCAGTTTTAAATGTCCGCAAGATCTTTCGGTTTATCTGCTGAGCTGGTCGGCATTTTAAATTCAATACCCGCTTTTTTGAACAATTTAGGATATTCCACTAAAGCCATCGACGAGTTTTTCGCAATGCCAGTGATATCGCCAACCACATTTTTAGCGTCAACTAAAGACATTCCAGTATTGGTCAGGCTTTTTGGATTTGCCATTAAACTCGTACTTACTTGTTTAGCGCCTACTGCTAATTCACGAGCAGTTAAGCTTGCAATGACAAAGTTTGTTGCAGAGTCCACTAAATGTTTCTTTTGCTCTACATTTAATGCTGACAGTTTAGCGACGGTTGCTTCTTCATCTTTTTGAGAAGCCTCTAAAACAGTATTGGACAGCGCTACAATTTGTTTTTGAATGGCTTCTTTTTCTTTCAAATCAGACGTTGTTTTCAAGCTTTTCTGTTTAGCTTTCAGTTCATCCGAATCCTGCTTGCTTGCCAGCAATGAAGCTAAAGCGGTACGGCTCTGAATAAACATTGCATTGGTTGCTTTAGCTTGCGTGAAGAAGCCATTAATATCCATGTTTGAAGAAGATACCCCTGTCGCCGATTCAGACAATGACGATGCAAGACCGCTCAATGACCCAAAGCCTGCATAAGCGCCTGATGCGCCCATTGCAGCAGCTGCTGCTAAAACAATCGCAATTTTTTTCATTCCTTGTTACCCCTATTGTGAAGAATCGGCTTTTTGCACGATTTGATTTAAAATTTTTGGTAAAGCTTCAAACATCTGAATGTTATACATTGCATGACGATGCTGATAATCAATACCCTTTAATCCGATTTCCTGCTGCAGACCATAAGCCCCAATTTTTTCGGCTTTTTGGTTAAATCTGCGTGCGCCGCTGGCCATCACCAACGTGGCGTCACAATTGCTTTTATCTGCATTACATTTAACATCGTCCTGTTTCACTTCAATTTTAAGCACAGGCTGCAAGCATTCATCTTTAGGAATATGAAAATCAACTTTCATATCTTTTTTAAACCCAGCATTTTCAGTCATCGCAACGACCGAATCTTTCAGCAAGGTCTGCCCTTTGAAACCGGATCCTGTCGCATAAAATGGCCGTTTCGACTGACTGGTAAAAGCGTGATAAATTAAAGGGCCGAAGCCATAAAATGGAATTTCACCGACTTGTTCAGTATGCAAGCCCAAACATAAAACACGGGATTGTTTCGAGTCTCCCACGGGAGCAGAGCTATCCAGCAAAATGCTGTCGCCAGAACGCACGGGCAAACGATCACTGCTGCTAACTGGGAAGTCTAATTGCGCGGTAACTTTCGCGCCTTGGCGTTCTAAAACAGTCGCTTCCCATGTTGGAATCAAAATATTGCGCCCTGCTGCTTTATCTGAATGATAAACATGAATTTTCATTCCAGTACTTAAGCGTTCGCCGGCATCATCAATCACAATGTTCTGGCCGCTTGAACCTGAAACTTTTAAATCAGAACGGGTAAATTGAATCCCTTTTTGAAATTGCTGGCCTAATTTCAAAAGCGCATTTTTCAATACGACTTCTTTACGCGCCTCTAAAGAAAAGCCCATGCCTTCTGAAATCACGTCTTTAATATCATCTGCCGCATGCGCGGAGTAAATCACACGGCCAGAACGGTCAATCATTTCAGCAAAGACTTCACTATGAAAAATCTGCTGCTGAGTCATTTTTCCTATCTGCTGCTGATAAGCAATTACCGGCATGGCATTGATCCGGATAAAAAACTCAGGCAATTCACGCTGGTTAATATCTTCACTTTGCGCCAATGCGGTCTGTTCGCTTACGCTTTGCGCCATAGCGCTGTAACGCCGATTGACCGGGGTCAAGGTAAATGAAGCCTGCTCACCCACCGCATCAGAAAAGATTTGCTCGATTAAATCTTTCGATTCCCCCTGATAAGTCAGCACATCAACCACCAAAGCTTTTGGCTTGTTCATCGCTTGGCGCGTATTGGCAGACACTTTGCTAAAGCGCTTGCTGCCGCCCTGCATCAGCACAGGCAAAGCCACAGCATAGTCACTGTCCGCATGTACGACACGGATCAGATCCCCCTCTGCTGAACTCAGCTCATCCTGTGCAGCAATCCCTTGCTTGAAGCCTTTATCCAGAACCAGATAGGATTTCCACTGATCAACCACTTGGGTCTCAGTTTCAGAAACTTTAAGTTTCGATTTTAATTCTTGGGTCACTTGCTGCGTCAATGCCAGCAACGTGCTTTGGAATTTCTGCTTGATCGCGGCTTTTGTTGCAGAAGAATCAATTTCAGCAGCAAGCACTTGAATCGGCTGCGACAATGTCGCACTGTCACTGTATATCACCTCGCCCGACAGCACATTGGTGAGTTTTAGACTCAAAGTGACTGGCAGAAAAATTTCTGCAGTCGAGTCCTTCTTCACAATGTATTCGCTCGCGCGTAAGACTTCTAAAGATGCGATATAAGTACGGTTTTTAGTTTTTTGCGAAATGGTATCGACAATCTGTCCACCGAAACTTTGCTTTAAGCCTTGTACAAAAAGCTGCTCAGCTTGTTTGCGAATAATTTCATTGTCAATGGCTTGACTGAAATCACACACAATAGAAGAACCATTCGCTTCATATTTTCCGGGATCAGTACGGCAGCCCTGCTCCAGCCCAAAAATGCCTTTCGATGGATAGATTTGAATATCCGCATTCGCCCAGGCCGAAACAAGCATTGGCATAGCCAAGCATAAAACTTTGGATTTTATTTGCATTGTGTACCGCCGATGCAAAGTGTAATCGTATTTCCAGCCTGTAAACGCTCAGCACTCGACAGTGTTGGATTCACTTTCCGCAACGCCTTAGCCAATTCGGCACTAATCGGCTTATCACTCTTATACGTCATGGTCATTTCAACCAATTTGCCATCCTGAGTGCGAATATCGATATTTTCCGCGCCATCCATCTCATCTAAGGCGATATATAAATCATCTCCTAAACGTGAAGAGACATTTCCAGAAACGCTTTTCACAAAAACGGTAATTTCTTTACCGTACATAGAGCGATTTTTGGCATAGCCTAAAATCTGCGGCCCGACTTGGCTAACGGCTAATTCACCAAGTTTTTTTGCCACATTGGTCCGGCATGAATCTGTGGTCGCGCCTGTCGATGACTCTGTGCGGGTTTCACCGCCCATCAACGTTGAATCATCAACTGAATAAATTTTAAAACTGACTGCGCCATCGCAGACAAATTGGCCAGTGGCACTTGAACGGCCACGATCATAAATATAAGAACTGCCGGCCATAAACCAATCCGCTTTTTCTTTACGTGCCGCGATGACCAGCTTATTCAGCTCCGCATCGCTCATCAGCTGCTGAATGCTCATGCTGCGGCCATTTAAATACTGGCTTCTGAAACGGTCAGAATCGAGCAATCTGAGATCATACCGCGATGCAGAACCGGCAATAGCATTCAAAGTCTGGTTATCCCGCTCAGCTTTAGTGCTTGGGACCTGATATTCCACATATTTCACAAAGCTTTGGATGTCATTCTGGCGTTCAGACTGACTGTATTTCGCCGATTCACTGGCATTATAGCTGCTTGAAGATGCTGATTTTCCTGAATTATTATGGCTTGCTGAACGGGCGGAAACGCCTGCGCCTGCGCCATAATAATTGCCATAGGCATAACCTGATGCGGCAGATGAACGGCCTTTGGACGAATAAGAATCGGAAGCGCTAGCTTTGGCGCTTTCGCTGGCCTTGTAGCTGGCATCCTCATCATAGCTATAGCTGCGGTCAGAAAAATAGGAGGTAAATTCTTTAACCGGTTTAGAATTGTCTTTTGGCACACCAAAATATTCATCCATCACAATCATGATTGGGCTGGTTCGGCTGTTTTTCTTTGCAAGGCCTAAATCATTGAGAATTGAACGAAATTCTTGATCATCCATTTCCAGACTGACTTGAGTGACTAACTCATTGCTGCTATTCGTGCTGCTGCCGCGGTTTAACACATAACTGCTGTCAATTTGCTTTACAATATCATCCACATATTGATTTGCGTCATTCATGGCTTGAGGGCCATTGATACGTTTGATGAGGGCGATCACAGCATCTCTTTTTGCGTTATTAAATGCTTGATTACGTGTAGCATTGAGATCTTTTTTAATAATGGGCGCAATGCCTTCCCCATTCACTTTAATCATTTCTGCATTGCTGCCTTGAACAGCGCCCAAACACAAAAGTGTACATATAGCCTTTTTCATAATTTCCCCTACATTTAAAGCTTGCAGCCGCATCTATAATTGCTTTATTAAATTTTAAAGTGATCTTTTATACATACAAAAAACAAACAAATGATAAACAATCTTTAACACTAACTCCATCACATAATTTCTCTTTTTTATTAATTTTTCACAAAATTTTATTGAACAAATTTTAAAAAAAATTTTCCTTCTCATTGAATTAATAGAAGTGATGCATATCCTGTGGGCAACACGAAAGAGACAAGCCCTGTAAATTTAGTTATATAAAATGATCGTAAATTTATAGAAAAGTCACATTCGCCAGTTCAATAGGCTTGAACAGCTCTGGACTTAAAGGCGATGAGCCGTTTCATGAGCGGCAAGTTCTGTTTTGAGGTAAAACGGATTCATCAACCCTCTTGATCAAGTTTTTTATATCAAAAACTTGACATAAAAAAAGCCGTATCGAGGGCGATACGGCTATCAAAGGTGCTCAACTTCTGCTTCTGAGGGCTGCCATTAAACTGCTTCAGCTCAATGAACAGCTTTAATATCAATCATCAAGATGAAGCAAACCTTAAGATCAGGCGGAATCCGTCAATTTCAGCCTCTTTTTATGTGAAGGCTGCATTTGCGCTGCATGATGGCCTGGGCTGAATACATAATTGAATAACTAATAAAATTTAAAAGCCGCGGCTCATTTTAAAATATAACGACTAAACAGCAGCTTAAATCTGCCCCCTTAGTCACATTCAGGCAATTTTTTAGACATGATTTATTACAAATTGAAAATTCAGCGCCTAAAAACAATCTGCGCGCGCCATGTTAAAACCTAAGCAAGGCACTTTTTCAGGGCATTGCGCAGGCAAAATCAATCTATTGATCTTCAACTATTTGCGATTTAAGCAATTTGAAATATTTTAAGCTTACATTTCACTTAATCCACACTTTTCTGAACAGCGTCACCTTATATTCAGCATACAGCACTGCTTATTCGGGAGAACACATGAATAACAGCCTAAACTATGTCAAACAGATCAAGAATGCGAAACGCGGCGGCTATACGCCAACCTTAGCCAAGGACATCAATAAGCATAAAATCCAAAAAGCCCTCAAACTGATTGAACAATGGCGTATTTTAGCCAATGAACTGAAACCGCAAATGCAGCTGGACATGGCATTGACCTTAGAAGAATGCGCGCAGGATCTGGACAAAATACTGCGCAGCAAATAATCATGCGGCGCCTATGCCGATCACCGATTTCCCCAGGGCATAGCCTGCACATCCGCAGCTCTGCCCTTGACCGCTGAAGCCCTGCATCAATCGCTCATTTTTTGGCTTGCGCCTGAAAAAAAATTCTGTAAAATGCTTTCCACAACGCCGGCATAGCTCAGTTGGTAGAGCAACTGACTTGTAATCAGTAGGTCCACAGTTCGAATCCGTGTGCCGGCACCATTTCTTAGCCTCGCTTTTCAGTGAGGCTTTGATGTTTCTGGGCGCCGCATTTTTGCTTTCAGCTCAATCCTTCTGTACTGCAATCTGCACATATCTCACCAACCCTGCTTCAAACAGCATCCGGCACAGCTTGGCGGTCATGTCGATTTTCAATTGATCTAAACGCTTGACGCCTATGCTATTTTTTAATTCTGTTTCCGCATAATGGGCAAAGCCCGCCAGCACCTGCGCGCTGAAATCCAAAATCTGAATATTTTTAAATTCAAATTGCATCAAGCGTTGCCGCAGCGCCGCTTCCGTCATTAAATCATGCAGATTGACATCAGCCGCTTTCAGCACAGCCCGCAGCTTCAGCTGCTGCAGCGCATTTAAATTCAAAACATGATCTGACAGCATCAAGGTATGAAAGCCTAAACGGCCATTTGAATTTAAAACTGACTGTGTGGATAACAGGAATGAATTCAAATTGCTGTGATAGGCCGCATCGATGCACAGCACGGCATCAAAGCGCTTTTGAGGGAAAATTTGCTTTAAATTTAAAAAAGAACCGCAGTGAATTTCAGCATTTGAATTTAAATTTTTTTGGATTTTTTCAACACAGGCCGGCTGCATTTCAACTGCGCTCAGCTGCTGAATCTGGTAGCGCTGCCGCCAATGTTGCAGGCTGGCGCCCTGACCGCAGCCGATGTCCAGCAAGACATCTTCCGGCTGGAGCCGGACCGCCAGCGCCAGCTGATCCGCCAGCGCTTGGCACGCCTGCGGATACGACTGCGTATCCGCCTGCCAATAGCCTAAATTGCTCCAAGCCAGTTCGGCATCATCGCCCAGCAGTTTTGCATTGATTGCATATTTATGCTGCGGCATAAAATTGCGGACTGTTTGAAGCCATTTCATGGATTAATAACCGAGCTGCGGAGCAACCTCCACTTTAGGTTTTAATCCCACAAACGGCAATGGCGCGCCAAAAATTTCCGCAATATGCATGGCCGATGTCACCGCCGATTCCAAAATCGGCAGGCCGTCGCAAGACCATGAACCGCAATAGAATACTTTGCGGTTCATGGCTTTATGGCGCTGCTGCAGTTCCTGATTCAGCGCCACAGTGTCCGAATCCACTACAGCGCGGGTTAAGGTAACGGTAGAAATCACCTTTTTCGGATCAATCGGCGTGACCGGACGCCAGGTTTGGAACACTGGCGTTTTGCCGACCAGGCTCGGTTCAATTGAATTCAGCCAAACGGTAAACTGCTGTTTGGTGAACTTGCGGTCCATCATATAGCTGAGCACCGCCCAGTCTTTGCGTTTTGGCGGCATCACGGTTTGATCGGTATGAATCACCAGATCGCCCTGCTCAAATTTGAATTTTTTCAGCAGCGCAATATCTTCAGCAAACTGATCCGCATCTAAAAATTCTTCAATCTTGGTCGTTGGCGTTGCTACTACGACACGGTCAAATTCAGTCACTTGGCCTAGGGTGTTTTCCACCAGCACTTTATCGCCCTGCTCTCTTACCGAAGTAATCGCAGATCCGCTGATGATGTCGATATTTTCAATCAGCTTATTCACCAAGGCCGGCGTGCCGCCCTGAATGCGCAGCAGCGCATCGCCATCGGTCAGCTGGCGCAGGAACACCAGCAGCGGCTTGGCAGGCCATTCGCCAATGGTTTTCGGATTGCAGGTGCAGATGGTGTACAGCACCGGCATCACCGCGCCATGCCAAAAGACTTCTTCAATCTCATTGCGGTTAATGAATTCCGCCAAAGTGATATCTTGGTCTTTGGATTTAAAAAATTTGGCAATCGCTGTTTTCAGCTGCAGCATGCCTTTGACCAGCCGCCAGCCATACTGCTGTATGCCTTTGCGGTTATTGATAATCGGGAAATTGCCAATCCGGCTGCGCGTGGTGGTCAGCCAGGTTTCTGTTTTATCTTCAAACAGCCAGCTGCATGCCATATAGGTGCGCACAGGAAAGGTTTTGATGCCTAAATAGGCCGCCAAGCTTAAAGTATTGTTCCAAAGATGCGGATTCATCACACGCAGCGGCGCATCAATCAAGCCGCCTTCAAATTCGGTGCTGTGACTGTCCATGCCGCGTCCAGGCAATGCTTCAAAAATGGTAATGCTATGCCCTGCATCTTTTAGAATTCTTGCGGCAGCAAGCCCAGCCATGCCGCTGCCGATGACTGCAATATCCAATCTTCTATTCCGTGTATTAAATTTTCATAAAATTATGACGCATCGCCCTAAAAAACTGGCTATTAAAAACTACCAGATTACGGCCTTTTCCACAGCAGATACAAAAACCCACAAAAGGTCATATTTACAATTTTTAACATATTGAATTTATCTCAATAAATACATGAAACACATTATTTATTTTAATTTATGAAATAAATCCTTTAATAAACAATATAAATAAATTCACCATTATTTTAATTTTGGTTTTACTTTTGCTTCAATTGACGCTAATATCCGCCGCATAAAAATGATAACTGCATCACATATTAAAGACACATAAAAGGTGATCGCGGTAAAAGAACAACTTTATCAGCGAAAAAGAAGAAAGCCCCTGATCATCATCAGGGGCTTTTTTTTCTTCAGCCTGTATTTTTCATGCATCAATGCGCCGTCTGAATTGGAATTTCACCAAATTTTCCAGCATTGAAATCATTAAATGCCTGAATGATTTCATCTTTCGTATTCATCACGAAAGGCCCATAGCCCTGAATCGGTTCATTCAGCGGCTTGCCGGTCAGCAGCAGAAATTGCGTGTCCTGATGGGCCTGCAGTTGAATTGCCGGATCACCGTCACGGGCAAACATCACAATCGAGCTGTCCAGAACCTTTTGGCTGCCATTCACCATCACTTCGCCATTCAGCACCACCAGCAGCGCATTGTGCTCGGCTGGAATATGCACCATCGTTTCATGATCCGCTTTCAGCAGGCCATCCCAGACATTGATTGGACTGTAAGTGCTGGCAGGGCCTCGATGTTCCGCAAACTCGCCGGCAATCACCCGGACATGGCCCGCATCATCATCCAGCGCAACACGCGGAATCTCTGCAGCGGCAATCGCCTGATAGCGCGGCTCAGTCATCTTGTCCTTCGCAGGCAAATTCACCCACAGCTGCACCATCTCAAATAAGCCGCCATGCTGGGCAAAGTCCGGGGAGTGGAATTCTTCATGCACCACCCCTGCGCCGGCCGTCATCCATTGCACATCGCCAGCCTGAATGGTGCCGCCGCCGCCCGCAGAATCTTTATGCGACACTTCACCCTGATAGGCCAGCGTCACGGTTTCAAAACCGCGGTGCGGATGCGAACCGACCCCATGCTGCGCAGCAGTTGGATCAAAATGATACGGCGCGGCATAATCCAGCAGCAAAAACGGGCTGATGGCCTGTCCCAAACGGTCGTAGGAAAACAGGTTTTTGACAGGAAAGCCGTCGCCGACCCAATGCATTTGCTGATTACGATAAACGCCAATAACTTTTTTCATCTTTTTACTCCTATCTCTTATAGGATGAACATGGGTCTATTTTAATGCCGAATATGCGTTTTAAATAGGCGGATCGTAAAACGCAGTATCTTGTTCATAAGACAATCAGCGCTTGGATTTCAGAAAAACCGCCCCATCCATTGCCCTCTGCATGCCGCCCGCGCCCATAATCCCATTATCGCGATTCACTATCCCGCAATAAGCGCTTAATTTATTCGAATTTTCAAACTACGATGAACTCCGCATCCGCTTCTTTCTGGCAATTTTACCCTCCGCCATTCAAGAAAAAATGCAAACTGAATCTCATCCAAAGGAAGATAAAAAATGGGCAAACCTTATATCCGCTTAGATAAAGACAACGCCGCAGTGCTTTTGGTCGACCACCAAGCTGGCCTGCTTTCATTGGTTCGCGATATTGATCCTGACAAATTTAAAAACAACGTGCTTGCGCTTGCAGCCGCGGCCAAATACTTCAATCTCCCGACAATTTTAACCACCAGTTTTGAAGATGGCCCAAACGGCCCGCTGGTGCCTGAACTGGTTGAGATGTTCCCTGATGCGCCGTATATTGCGCGCCCTGGCCAAATCAACGCTTGGGATAATGAAGATTTTGTCCAAGCAGTGAAAGCGACCGGCAAAAAGCAATTGATTATTGCCGGCGTGGTAACCGAAGTCTGCGTGGCCTTTCCTGCGCTTTCCGCATTGGCTGAAGATTTTGAGGTCTTTGTGATTACCGATGCTTCCGGCACCTTCAACCACTTAACCCGGGACTCTGCCTGGGACCGCATGTCGCAAGCCGGCGCGCAGCTGATGACCTGGTTCGGCGCTTCATGCGAACTGCACCGTGACTGGCGCAATGATATTGATGGCTTAGGCGCATTATTTGCAGCGCATATTCCAGACTACAAAAACCTGATTCAAAGCTATGTGAAAAACACTGCAAAATAAGTGAATTCATACAGTAAAGAGCAGCCTGAGGGCTGCTTTTTGCTGCGCAGCCGATTGGTTTTTTATCTGCAGAAAATCCGCTTAAAAGCATATAGAATACCCGCTAGCATGCCCAATTCAACATTCATGAGCGAGGTGGCGAATGCACTCATTCGATGACTATTATTATTTCTACCTTGTGGTCAAGCATGGCGGATTTGGCGCAGCCAGCGATGCATCCAACATCACCAAATCAAAACTCAGCCGCCGGATTCTAGACCTTGAAGCGGCATTCAATGTTACGCTGATTCAGCGCTCAACCCGGCATTTTAAAGTCACGCCGCTCGGGCAAGAGTTTTTCGCAGAATGTGAAAAAGTCATTCTGCAAACGGAATGCGCGCGCAATGTGCTGCTGAAGCAGAAAAGCGAGCCGCAGGGCCTGGTCAAAATCAGCTGCCCGGCCGTGATGATGCGCTATCAGATCCGCAGCCTGCTGAACC
Source organism: Acinetobacter sp. (assembly GCF_041919735.1). Taxonomy (GTDB): domain Bacteria; phylum Pseudomonadota; class Gammaproteobacteria; order Pseudomonadales; family Moraxellaceae; genus Acinetobacter. The sequence continues at coordinate 61,968 of NZ_JAYRTF010000008.1, read as the reverse complement.
AGTTTTTAAAAGCTTATCCGCAAGTCAAGATTGAGATGGAGCTGACCAGCCGGCGCGTCGATGTGCTGCATGATGACATCGACTTGGCCATCCGCACCAATTTTCAGGCCAATGAAGATTCCAGCATTGTGGTGCGCGACGTCATTAAAACCACGCATTGCCTGGTGGCCAGCCCTGAGCTGCTAAAGGGCCGTGTCATTCAATATCCGACCGAAATCAATGATTATCCAACCATTGTTCTGGGCACGCAAAAGCCGCATGATCAATGGCAGCTGCGCCGTTTGGACAATCAGGAGCAAATTGATATTCCGCTCGAGCCGCGCATTAAAAGCAATGATCTGGCCGGCGTGTATTATTCAGTGATCGATGGCCTCGGCATTGCCGATTTGCCTTATTTAACCGTAGAGCATGATTTGGCTGCAGGGCGTTTGGTGCATATTTTGCCGGAATGGTGTTCCAATATCGGCACGGTGCAGCTGGTATATGCATCACGTAAGGGCCAGCGTCTGGTGATGGAAAAGCTGATTGAGCATCTGGTTGAAGGCCTGCGCGCCAATGCCGGCAGCCATCCGGGCTATGCCGTATAGATAGCCAAATGGTCCGTATTCAGCAAGTGAAGATTGGCCTTGGCGGCATTGCTTAAAAAGAAAATTTTCCATTAAAAAACCAGCTGCGGGAGCTGGTTTTTTTTAATAGCTGAAACCTGTGCAGGAATCAGATTAGATTTTGCCGACCAAGTCGATGGATGGCGCTAAAGTCGCTTCGCCTTCTTTCCATTTTGCCGGACAGACTTCACCTGGGTGAGCATGCACATACTGCGCTGCTTTCACTTTGCGGAGCAGTTCAGAGGCATCACGGCCAATCCCGCCAGCGTTGATTTCTACAATTTGAATTTTGCCTTCCGGGTCAATGACGAAAGTGCCGCGGTCTGCCAGACCATCCGCTTCAATCAGCACGTCAAAGTTTTTCGCCAACGTCCATGTTGGATCGCCCACCATTGGATATTCGATTTTCTTAATTTCTTCAGAAGAATCATGCCAAGCTTTATGCGTGAAATGCGTATCAGTAGAAACGGAATAGATTTCTACGCCCATTTTTTGGAATTCTGCATAATGATCCGCCAGATCGCCTAATTCTGTTGGACATACAAAAGTAAAATCTGCAGGATAGAAAAATACAACAGACCATTTGCCGATCATATCTTTCTCAGAAACCTCAATGAATTGGCCATCTTTATAAGCCGTTGCGTTAAATGGTTTTACTTCAGTGTTGATCAAGCTCATTTCATATTCCTCTTCAACATTTTAGGGATTACTTATCTGTTGAAGCTAGAATACGAAAAACATCAGCATAGGTAAAACCGAACTTTTTTATAAATATTATCGGATTTTTAGATTTGTTATTTATATCAATATGCCGGTTTCCATCGATAACGCCTATAAAGCGCGGTCTGCTGAAGCCGATCAGTCCATGCTTCAGTTGCCATGCAGCGCCAGCCCTGAACCGCTGGCGCTGCATGGTCAAAGGCATAACTGCAGAATGCGGCAAAAAGCCGGCAGCGGCCTCATGCAGTTGCTGCGCCTATTGATGCCGCTTAATGCGCAGCCGTGCAGACATACTGATAAAGCGCATTCACCTCCGGTGAATCGAGGTTCATTGGCTCAAAATATCTCGGCATTTCAACGGCTTTTTCCATAGCGGTGCCATTGGCCTTAAAGCGATGGCTGAAGATATACGCGCGGGTCTGTTCCGCGCAATTGATCATATGCACGGCTTGTATATAGCCTTTCGGTTCAATCTTTAAGGACGGCACGCCATAGGTATATACATATTTATAGCCGAACTTTTTTACTCCGGCCTGCACCGGCACATTTGCAGCGGCGGCGGTATGCAGATCGGCAAATGTAGTTCCATATTCATTTTGATAGATTTTCACCCATTTGTCCGCTTTCGGCGCGGCATGCGCCGTTGCTGCAGCGCAGATGAAAAGCGCGGCTCCTAAATATGCTTTTTTCATTTTACTCCCCCTCTGATTAATCATTGAATCTCTGCCCTTAGGTTATAGCTTTTTTTAGCCAAAGATAAAACAAAAAACCCTTTGCAGAAGCAAAGGGTTTTTATATTTTTCAGCGATTTAGCAAATTAAAAAGGAAGATCATCATCCAAATCTGCTGGAGCAGCCGCTGGCGCTGCTTGAGGCTTAGGCGCAAAACCGCTTGGATTGTTGTTGGCATAGCCATTGCCTTGATTATTGCCGCCTTGATTGCCATAACCGCCTTGGTTATTGCCGCCCTGATTGCCGTAGCCGCCAGACTGGTTATTATTATAACCGCCTTGCTGACCGCTGTTATTGTTGAAGCGCGGCTGCTCAAAGCCTTGGCCTTGCTCACCTTGCGAACGGTTGCTGTCCAGCATCTGCATCTGCTCACCGCGGATTTCAGTGGTGTAACGCTCTTGACCATTTTGGTCTGTCCACTGGCGGGTGCGCAATGAACCTTCAATGTACACTTTAGAGCCTTTGCGCAGGTATTGCTGCGCAATTTCACCTAAGCGGTTGTGCAGCACAATACGGTGCCATTCTGTTTGCTCTTTGCGCTCACCGGTGCTTTTATCAGTCCAGGAATCGCTGGTCGCGATAGAGAACTGAGTCAGCGAACCGCCATTCGGGAAAGTTTTTGTTTCTGGATCTCGGCCTAATGTGCCTACTAAAATAACTTTATTTACACCGCGCATCTGATGTTTACATCCTATCTATTTCTATTATTTACTTTATAAGAGTTATCATTAAATGGCTACCTCTTTCCCGAACAAGTGCGTTAAATGTTGTCGCGCAGCTTCATCAATTTGCTGCTTATCCACCTTAACATAGGCCACTTGCTGATCAGACATCACCACAACCTCTTCAATACCACGAATCGCTAAAAGCTGAGAAGTCCATTCATCTGTTTGTTTGGTTTCCGGCAAGCGTAAAACCAGCGAAGACAAATAGCGCGGCTGCGCCAAGCCAAAGCTGATGAACAGCCAAATGACCGCAATGGCGGTCAGGATGCCCCAGCCCATCGCCGTATTGTTCAGCAACAGCAGCTGGCCGCCGATCATGCCGCCAAAGAACGCGCCTAGAAATTGCGCACTGGCATTGACGCCCATGGCGGTGGCTTTGGACTGAATCGGCGCCGCTTTCGACAGCCAAGACGGCAGCAGCGCTTCCATTACGTTAAAGGCAATAAAGAACAGCCCCAAGCCGGTCAGCAGCACGTATTTAGACTGATAACCGAAAATCAGCACCGCCAGCCCGATAATAATGCCGCCAATTGCAGTCAGGAAAATACCGCGCATTTTACGGTATTTTTCCGCCAAAATAATGCTCGGGAAAGCAAAAAACAGGCTGACCACCAGCAAAGGCAGATACACTAGGCCGTGACTGGACAACGGGATTTTAGCAAAGTCGATCAGCTGTGACGGCACATAAATAAACATCGCGGTCAGCAGCAGATGCAAGGAAAAGACCGAAACATGCAGGCGGTTGAGATTGCCCATTTTCAGCACTTGCTTGAGCTGGGTCAGATAGCCTTGCTGAAAATTGCGGTGATGACGGGTCACTTTCGGCACCAGCAGCAGCATGGAAATCGCCGCCAGCCCCATAATGGTGGTGACCCAAAACAGGCCTGAAATGCCGACCAAGCCGGTCAGCCAAGGCCCAAGGCTAAACGCGGCAACAAAAGACAAGCCAATGCTCATCCCCATTATCGCCATGGCTTTGGTGCGCTGCTCTTCACGGGTCACATCCGCCAAAAGCGCCATCACCACTGCCGAAACGGCGCCGCCGCCAGCAATTGCACGGCCGATAATCACACCGTAAATAGTTTCAGACATGGCGGCAATCGCGCCGCCCAAAGCGAACAGCAGCAGGCCAAAAACAACCAGAGGCTTGCGGCTGTAGCGGTCTGCAATCAGGCTGAAAGGAATCTGCAAAATGGCCTGCGTTAAGCCGTATACACCCACTGCAAGGCCAATCAGCGCCGGCGTTGCATATTGATAAGACTGCCCCGCTACAGAGAAAACCGGGATAATCATGAACAAGCCCAACATGCGCAATGCAAAAATACTGCTTAGGGCAAAAGTTGAGCGGCGTTCTATAGCATTCATCATATCAATAAGCGTAATCAAGGGACTAACAGATGCAGATATCCTACATCATTCCGGCTGCCGGTGCTGATGTATTCATGCACTCGCCCTGCAATAAAAAAGGGCGCATTTCATGCACCCTTGGATTGTAGCGTTATTTTATGAAGTGAAGATTAACCGCGCAGCTCTTGGCGTTTTTTATATTGAATCGATGCAATCACGGCCCAAACAATGAACGCCACGCCAATCAGGCCTGTCACCACTTCCGGCACATGCACGCCCGTGCCGCTGGCCAGCATAATGAAAGCCAGCGCGCCAATCGCATAATGCGCGCCATGCTCTAAATAGATATAGGCATCCAGCGTGCCTTTATCCACCAAGTAAATGGTCATCGAACGCACGAACATCGCGCCAATCGCCAAGCCCAGCATAATGATCACTACATCTGAAGTAATGGCGAAGGCGCCGATCACGCCGTCAAAACTGAATGACGCATCCAAAACTTCCAGATAAATAAAACCGCCAAGACCCGCTTTAATCACGCCAGTCGACGCGCCATTGGCATCATGGCCGACGGCATTGCCGTTTTCATCCACTTCCGGCTCACCGCCCAGCATATGGCTCAGCACCTGCACGCCAATATAAATCACAATGCCCCAGATCCCTGCCATGGTCACCACCAGGCGTTTGGCTTCTTCCACATTGGCCGCCATGATCAGCAGCGCAATCAAAGCCAAGAAAACCGACATGGCCGGCACGTTAGCCAAATTGGCCAAACGCCGTTCCAGCCAGCGGAACCAGTGGGTATCTTTGCCTTCATCCAGGAAGAAATTCAGGAACACCAGCAGCAGGAACGCGCCGCCGAATGCAGCGATTTCCGCATGATGCGCAATCAGGCGTTCAGAATAATTTTTCGGATCATTCAGCGCCATCTGCACCACTTCCATCATGCCCATGTCCGCCGTCACTGCAACAATCACAATCGGGAAAATCAGGCGCATGCCGAAAACCGCAACCAAGATGCCGACGGTCAGGAAAATCATTTTCCAGAAATGATCCCAGCCGCGCAGCACAGAGGCGTTGACCACCGCATTGTCAAATGACAGTGAAACTTCCATCACTGCCAGAATCGCAGTAATGGTCAGTGCGGTAATCATGGCTTGAACGCCTGCGTTTGGCCCGTGGCTAAAGCCCCAATACGCAGCAATTGCAAGACACACGATCGTAAAGATGATAGAGAAACCAAAATGTTTCATCATGACAAATCGACCTATGAATGTATTTAAATATGGGAAATGGGTAAATCTTAAAAATGTTTAAGGTTTAATGCCGGCAATTATGACCGCTTTTGCCCGCGATGCCAAAACACTTCGTATGATTTTCTTGAATGGTGTGGGGCGATGCTCTATTCAGTCAGCCCTGCCAAGCCTCTCAGCAATGTGCGCCCCCAATAATGGATTCAGAACCGCGGCCACAGATAAATCAGCACCGCCGCGGCCGCCGTCCAACCCAACGCTGCTGCGCCTAGACAGCTCCATAAGGGCATTTTTTCCGCCAGAAGATAGACCAGCAGCAGATAAACAAAGTACGGGATCAGCGACCACATCCCAAACAGCGCCGTTTGGCGCAGCGCTTCAGCGCCTTTTTCCTGCGATACAATCACATGCGCAATCAGGGCAAAAGTCGGAAACAGCGGCACAAGGCCCGCAATATAAAAGGCTTTGCTTTTAGAAAAAAGCGCAATGATCAGTACCGCCGCGGCGCCCAGCAGGCTTTTTAAAAATAAGGACAGCATAATTTTCCCCAGCTCAAACGGCCCGGCCGTTCAGCAGTCCAAACCCATACTTGTCTACTGCAGAGCAAGGCCTCAATGGATTCAGGCCTAAATGAGTTAATGCGCTGATTTGCACAGCAGATTGCTTTGAAAACGGATTTTTTGCTGCTCCGCCAGCTGCTTGAACTGCTGCTGCACGTTCTGATCGGCATCGCTCATTAAGTGCTGATTGGCCTCCATGATAGCCAGCATCTGCGCATAATGCGCAGGGATCTGTTCACAGCTCAGCTTTTTTTCTTCCGCGGGGTCTTTGGCCTGACCCAGCTGCACAATCAGCCGATCAATGATTTCACTTTCTGCGTCCAGCGCTTTGGACGCTTCTGCAACCGTGGCATATTTTTTTGCCTGCACATCCGGTTTTTGCTGGCAAGCCGTCAATGCCACAAGCATCGCCGCGGCAGCCAGCACTAAACGTGCTTTAAAGATTAAATTCATGCGCTGTCCTTCATGAGCCATACGAGGCGCTGCCCGCAGCCATTCATTCATCAATTCGAATGCCTGCAGTTTATCAGGCTTTATGGCCCGCTCCCTAGGCATCCTTCATTTTGAATGCGGAAAAAATCTGCCTTTTTCTCATAATTAAATGCCAAATCCGAGGTTTTTTACACTTGAACATTTTTCATGCGCTATCATATATACCTTTTCATTTATACCTGACCGAGATGTTTTTATGAGCCAAAGCCATATCCGTATTCGAGGCGCACGCACCCATAATTTAAAGAATGTGTCTCTCGATATTCCACGCGACAAGTTTGTGGTGATTACGGGGCTTTCCGGTTCAGGCAAATCCTCTTTGGCTTTCGATACCTTGTATGCCGAAGGCCAGCGCCGCTATGTCGAATCCCTGTCGGCTTATGCGCGCCAGTTTTTATCGCAAATGGAAAAGCCGGAAGTCGACTCCATTGAAGGCCTTAGCCCCGCAATTGCCATTGAGCAGAAATCCACCAGCCACAACCCGCGTTCAACTGTGGGCACGATTACTGAAATTTACGATTATCTGCGCCTGCTGTATGCGCGGGTCGGCACGCCGTACTGTCCTGAACATGACTTGCCGATGGTGGCGCAAACCGTGACGGAAATGGTCGATGCAGTCAAAGCGCTGGAAGAAGGCACGGCGCTGATGCTGCTGGCGCCTGTGGTGCGTGAGCGCAAAGGCGAATACACTGCGCTGTTTGAACAGCTGCAGAGCCAAGGCTTTGTCCGCGCGCGCGTGGACGGTGAAATCATGGAAATTGATCCGCCGCCGGAATTGGACAAAAAGAAAAAGCATAGCATTGAAGTAGTGGTCGACCGCTTTAAAGTGCGTGATGATCTGGGCAACCGCATTGCCGAAAGCTTTGAAACCGCGCTGCGCCTAGGCAGCGATATTGCTATTTTATCGTGGATAAAAGGCGAACAGGCCGACCGCGTTTTTTCCGCCAAACACTCCTGCCCGGAATGCGACCGCGCTGTGGCGGAACTGGAACCGCGCCTGTTTTCCTTCAACAACCCCTTTGGCGCCTGTCCGGTTTGCGACGGCTTGGGAACTCGCAGCCATTTCAGCGCAGAAAAACTGATTCCCAACCCTGGACTCAGCATCAGTGAAGGCGCAATCCGCGGCTGGGACAGACAGCGCCCGTATTATTACAGCATGATCCAGAAAGTGGCGGATCATTATGGCTTCACGTTGGAAACGCCGTGGAATGAGCTGGATACCGACACCAAGAAAAAGTTCCTTTACGGCACAGGCAAAGAAAAAATTGACCTGAGCTATATTGATGAACGCGGCCGCCGCCACAGCCGCGTGCAGGCCTTTGAAGGCATTCTGCCACATTTGGAACGCCGTTACCGCGAAACTGAATCCAACTATGTGCGGGAAGATTTGGCGCAGTATCTGTCGAATGCAGCTTGCGATGCCTGCGGCGGTTCGCGCTTAAATGAAATTTCCCGCAATGTCCGCGTCAAAGACAAAACCATTGCCGAAATCACCAAGATGTCGATTGGCGATGCCGAAGATTATTATCAGCATTTAAACCTCAGCGGCGCCAAAGGTGAAATCGCTGATAAAATTTTTAAAGAAATCCGTGAGCGCCTGCATTTTTTAGTCTCCGTCGGCCTGAACTATTTGAGCCTGTCGCGTTCTGCAGAAACCCTGTCGGGCGGTGAAGCGCAGCGCATCCGTTTGGCTTCGCAAATCGGCGCAGGCTTGATGGGTGTGATGTACGTGCTGGATGAGCCTTCGATTGGCCTGCATCAGCGTGACAATGACCGCCTGCTGGAAACTTTGGTGCGCCTGCGCGACCTCGGCAACACGGTTTTGGTGGTTGAACATGATGAAGATGCGATCCGCGCAGCTGACCATATTATCGACATCGGCCTGGGCGCTGGCGTGCATGGCGGCTATGTGATTGCTGAAGGCACCTATGATGAGCTGGCAGCCAACGAAAAATCGCTGACCGGGCAATATCTGTCGGGCAAACTGAAAATTGAAGTGCCGAAAGCCCGCGTACAGCCGCCGAAGCCTGAAGAGCAGATCAAGCTGATGGGCGCGGCCGGCCATAACCTGAAAAATGTTGATCTGACCCTGCCTTTGGGCATTATGACCTGCGTGACAGGAGTCTCCGGTTCCGGTAAATCCACCTTGATCAACCGCACTTTATTGCCGCTGGCTGCAACGCAGCTGAATGGCGCAACGACACTGACTGCTGAGAAATTTGATTCAATTGATGGCCTGCAGTTTTTGGATAAAGTGGTGGATATTGACCAAAGCCCGATTGGCCGCACCCCGCGTTCCAACCCTGCGACCTATACTGGCCTCTTCACGCCAATCCGTGAACTGTTTGCGCAGACGCAGGAAGCCAAAGCCCGCGGCTATGCGGCTGGACGTTTTTCCTTTAACGTGAAAGGCGGCCGCTGTGAAGCCTGCGAAGGCGACGGCATGATTAAAGTGGCGATGCACTTCCTGCCGGATATGTATGTGCCTTGTGATTCTTGCCACGGCAAACGCTATAACCGCGAAACGCTGGAAGTGAATTACAAAGGCAGAAACATTTCGGATGTGCTGGAAATGACGGTTGAAGATGCGATGCATTTCTTTGATGCGATTCCTGTCATTCACCGCCGTTTGGAAACCTTGAACCAAGTCGGTTTGGGCTATATCCGTCTGGGCCAGTCTGCGACCACACTTTCTGGCGGTGAAGCGCAGCGGGTGAAATTGGCGCGTGAGCTGGCCAAGCGCGATACGGGCAAAACGCTTTATGTATTGGATGAACCGACCACTGGCCTGCATTTCCATGACATCGCCAAACTGCTGGACATCCTGCATGAGCTGCGCAACAAGGGCAACACCATTGTGGTGATTGAGCATAATCTGGATGTGATTAAAACCGCAGACTGGATTGTCGATTTAGGCCCTGAAGGCGGTGCCGGCGGCGGTATGATTATTGCCGAAGGTACGCCGGAACAGGTGGTGAAATCAAAAGTTTCACATACTGCGAAGTTCTTGAAGCCGTTGTTGAAATAGAATCCCCCCTGCGCAGCAGTGCTCCTCATCTTTAGTAAAGATGAGGAGCCCCCCTTTTTTAAAGGAGGGCTGGGGAGGATTTCTAGTCATCTAATCTAGAGATCAAATAATTCATATATTTTTTATAAAATTCAGATTCGTTTCCTTTCTCTTCGTAAATTTCAATAATCATTTTCTTAATATTTTGATTAAGCTCAGGCTCCATCAATTGCTTAATCATTTTAGAAGCAATCAAATTACTATTCACATATTGGAATCTTTCATCATTAGGAATTTTCTCAAATAACAATTCCTTCCAATCATTTTTAGATGCTATTTCTAAAGAACGTGTATGTTTAGGACTCCATCCATTATTAAGCGTATATTGATGTACAGTTTCTAATAAACTTGGCAAACCTTCATACAAATGCTTTTCTTGATACTTATCAATATATTCATAAAATTCATTTTTTGATTGCTTCCAAGATGCAAAAATATCTATAAAACTTAACTGATCTTCTCTCAGCTCTTTATTTATCCATTGATAAATTTTATCACTCAGTTCATTCGCTAATTCGACTGCACCTAATTTGTTTAAAATTGTACAAGTAAAGTCTAGATTTTCAATCTCTAAAACCCCAATCAATGGCAATGTTCTATCAAATAATTGTTTAGGAAAATCAACATCAATTTTATTATTCCAAAATTGATCCCACAGTTTTTTCCTATGTTCTTTAAGCAATTCAAATCTTTCGGAAATCAATTCTGAATTAGCTAAATCGCTTAAAGCATCTTTATTTGTTTGATCTTTTTGCTCAAACCAATTTTTAAATTGAATAAACCAACCATCAGATGAGCCTGTAAATTTGTAATGAATATTATTAAGCTTATTAAAAAGTTTATGAGTAACTTTGTTTAAATCATCATTAGTTTGTTCTAATATCTCCATTGTTTTTTCAGTCGTAAAATCATTCCATCCTACATTTAAACTTTGACCATAATCCTCAATCAAATAGCCTTGCAAAACTCTAATTAAAATAATTTCTTTTGTTGAATAAGCAACTTCTTCAGGCAATTTTTCTAAAAATTGTTTATATAGTTTAATAACTTTTTGAAATAATCTAAAATTATGGATTTCTAATTCATCGGCAAATTCCACCATCAAATCCACTAATGGTTCATCTATACCTTTTGCATTTTCACGAATTAGAGGTTCTACAGATGTAATTTTTATCGTCTCATCAATCAATTTTTCTTTATATTCAGCATATTTTATTTTGTTAGCATCGTCAGTCTTCAACTCATCTAAAATCAAAACGACCTGACAATTTCTTTCTAATTTGAGCTGATTGACCAATCCCATAACATCTTTAATATCAAGCTTACTCGACATACGCTCAAAATCATCGAAGCAAATGATGGCATCTTTAATTTGATTAAACATTAGGTTATCAATCAATTTAACAGGCGCACTTATCCCTAATTGGCTAACACGTGTATCTTTGAAAATTGAAGGTAAACCTTTTAGCCATTTAGGAACTTCAATAGCAGAATGATGATTTTCAATATTGCTATAAATCTGAGTTTTTAAATCGCTTAAAGACTCGATTCCAAATAAAGAAATATATGCATACTTTCGGTTAAAAACCGCATCTTTCTTATCAACTCTTTCCACAGATTGCATTTTGTCTAAAAAGCTATTCCAAAAGAAAGTTTTCCCAACTCCCCAGCAACCCGTAATCGCAACCGCAATACCTTTATTATCATTTTTTCTAAAAATTTCTTCTAAACGCTCTTCTTGCTTCATAACCATATAATTATTAAAAAATTAGTACTTTTATAGCTTTTAAATCATAGAAGTTCAATCATATGACCCACAACATGGATGTCGCCCGTTTGACTAGGGCACACGGACATGCCCTCAGGTAAACCAAAGAATTTTCCTGCTTTTGTTCTTTCAAAAGCAGAAAGCTTCCTACGCAACTCAATTAACAAACCATGGCGCAAAATGAGGAAATGCAAATTGCGAACAATTATTCATATGAACGCAACATAAGAATATGAAAACAAAAAACTAATCAGAAACCGTATTTTTCCCTTTCGCTTTCGCCCGGAACAGCGCCTCATCCGCCTGCACCAGCAATTCCATCCAGCTTGGCGCTCCAACCGCAACCCCAGCGCTAATCGACACTTTTACCTGATCAAAGGCTTCACTGGCAAAAAGCTCCGAAGCCAGCACCGCTTTCCGGATTTTTTCAGCAATTTTCAGCGCCGCTGGCAAGCTGACATTCTCCATCAGCACCAAAAACTCATCCCCGCCGTAACGCACCAGCAAATCTGAAGTGCGCACCGTGTTTTCCAAACACTCCGCAACAGTACGAATCACAGCATCGCCCATGATATGGCCCAAGTTGTCATTCACCTGCTTAAAATTATCAATATCCACCAAAATGACACAGGAATTTTGAAATTGATCCGGCTGGTTTTCTATCAGCTTAATATATTCATCCAAAGCAAAGCGGTTGGCCACACCTGTCAAAGAATCCGAATGCGCAATATGCTTCAGCTGGAACTCTAAGGCTTCACGCTGCTGCAGTTTCAGCTGCAGCCGGTTAATCGCATCAAAAATTGTCGCGTCAGGCCTAAAGGCTTTAGATGAAGAAGCCGCTTGTTCAGCCCGGGCTAAAGCAAATAATTGCTCTCGCGCCAGAATCAGCGGTTCAAAGACCCATTTTCTGGCATAGATCATGGTCAGCAGCACAGTCAGCAATGATACTAAAACCATTAAAATGGCATAAATCAATTCCTGCCGCGCCTTGTTCTTCTCTGCAGCGGCGTTGCTGATGCTGGTTTCTAAAATATGATTCTGTAAATCAACGACTGTGGCAAATTTATCCACCATCACTGCGGTCAATTTAGGGCCGCTTATGCTGAATGGCTGGCCTTCTATGCTCTCATGCATTAGCCCAGTGATAATCGGCAAGCCTCTGTCTAAAAATCGAACCTTCACCTGCTGATACAGAATTTGAAATTCGTCTGTTTTTGCATCTGCCGGCTGAATCACCCCGACCAATTTCCACAGATATTGTGTCTGGCGCAGCGTCTGCATAGAGCTGGCCAAATTATCCTCAGGCATGCGCTCATTAAAAGTCACTGGCGCCATAACATTCGATGCTGTGCGTCCAGCTTGATCCCGCAAATCTGCCAGCAGCAAAATTAAAGTGTAATAGCTGGATAACACAGCATCTTTTTCAGCGGCATTTCGAACCAAACCTTGAAGCGCTTCATAGCATTGGTCCCATGCGGCAAACATTGCCAATACCGCATCATCCATCTGCCGCATAGTGCGCTGCGGGTATGGCAAAGCAATATATTGATCAATTGCCTGACGGCCTTTCATCAAGACAGGCAAAAAATTATGCTCCAGTTCCTGCACAGTACTGTGCTGTCCGGACTGTTCTAATTTTTGCAGCGTTGATTGAATTTGGAGGTCGACTTCAGCGCGGTATTTTTGCAGCGCTTCCAAATGCCGCGGCACATCTTCAGGCGAGCTGGACATTGCATTATTGGATGGCGCGCGCTCTTTGGAAATTTGATTTGCCAATTCCGCCACGATTTTCAGGTTTTGAATTTCCAATAAAGCGTCAGAACTTTTTTGATAGCTTCTGTAGCTGCCCACGATCAGCGGCATGCCAATTAAAAGCACAGATAAAACAACTACCAGCATCGCTGCCCATAGCCGGTTGCTGATATGTTCTGAACGCAAAGCATGTCTAGCGATAATTCAAATCCTGTACTTAATGCATTTGACTCGTCAAATAAGAAAAAAATTCCATTAGGTACGGCAGTCTATCTGACTGCTGATCACAGTCTGAATCACAAGCCAGCGCTTACCTTTAGTGATGCAATTCACATTATATTCAATAATTATATTATAAAGCACGCTTTTATCAATATCTTTCACTTTAGATTTCATTCGCATATCAAAAAACTGCTGTTTTTTTATAATAAAGAATTAAAAGCATATTTTAAATTGATACAATTTGGTGCATAATGCACAGCATTGGGGCAATTTAAGATCATCCTCAGCAGTAATTTTAAACTCCCCCACAAATTTTGGCGAAAAAAGCCCAGTTTTGCAGAAAACTGGGCTTTTTTTTATTCGGTTAAAAACATTCCAATGATTTTTACGCACACTATTGGTGCATTTTTCTTTCCCAGCTCTAATTCATTGACGCCATAAATACCCTTCCCTGCTCCAAAGCAATAGAAGAAACCTTAAATTTCAGGCAAAAAAAAGCCCAGCCTTGGGGAAAGCTGGACGGATAAAACTAAAAATGTGGAGAATCAGTCAGAGATCACAAAAATAATGATCTAGCTGATCTAATGAACACATTATGTGACATTTCGCAAAACAAGTAAAGCCTATAGTTTCGGTCAGGATTAAACTCATCTAGAACCGCATCAAAATTTTATTAAAAATCAAATAATATTTTAAATAAACAAGAAACAGACTATTTTAACATCTGGTCAATATTTAAACACATTTCTATCATTTGGTCTTTTTCTGGCTGCATGTTTTCATTGTGGCCAATTGATTCGGGCATTCCATATCATTATTGCCAGCATCCTGTCCTGGGCGCTTCATCAGAACTTAAACTACGCTTTATCCCTAACCTTACTGCACCACTCAATCAATCACGGCAAATCTTCAGGCCAGCTGCCTGCAATGATAAATTAGCTGGTTTTTTTGCCGCATGCCTAATCCAGTCAAACAGTTCTAAAAAAGAACAAGGCTTCAGCCTATTTCTCTTTTTCAGCCTAGGCCGCAGTACCGCACAGGTAAAAATCATGTTTCATTCAATCCGCATCATAGAAACTTGACGCGGTATTTCTAAAAGGCATCTTTTGCCAAATCCAAGCTTTTATTATGCAAAAACGAGGAGGGACCATTAAGCCATTTATTGCTCTGCTTATCTTTAAAGCAGCTTAAAAAAGAGAGAATGTTCCAGTATTTTTAACAATTAAATAACTAAAAACAATCGTATTTAACAATGATTGTTTTTTTTAAATCTATACAAACAGAAAAATTTTTTAACATATTGCACTGTTATGACAGAATTTTTTTTTGTTGACAATGAAAAAAACAAACGTGCAATTCTTAAACAATACACATTTTAGAGCAATAGCTCAAATCGATAATGTTCTTTTAGTTCATTGACTTAATAAACTGTTACAATACAATGCTCAATGTTTAATCCATTTGCAACATAACTGGTAACTATTATGAAAAAACTCGGTTTAGCCTCTGCTTTATTATTAGCCATGACCGGTGCTCACGCATATCAAACAGAAATCAAAGGTCAAGTTGAATACTTTGATGACACAATGAATAACAATAACTATACAGGTTCAGTTCAAGGCACTTACTATTTCAAAGACGTTGATTCGTCTAAAGGCCCATTGGCCGAAGCGGCATTCTTAAACCAAGCTTCGAATGTTTCTGCGGCATATTCTTTCGGCCAATATACTGCAGATGTTAAGGTTCCTGCAGCAAACATTAATGAAGAAGCTGAGGCTCAACAGCATTCTTACGGCATTAAAGCTGAAGCATACATCCCAACTCAAGTTGTTCCTGTCTATGCAAGTGCCTCTTATAATCACTCAAAAACTGATGCTAAAAACAACTTCACAGCAAATAATCCTTTAAATAACGAAAATATTGCTAAATTGTCTGATGGCAATGGTGACCGTTATTCATTAGAACTTGGTGCAGTTATTGCGCCTAATTTCTTGGTTGCTGTCGGTTACACCAGCGTTGCTGATCAATTCGCATTTGATACATTCAATAACCTAAGCAATGGCAGCGTCATTTCTGCATTGGAAACAGGTACAATTGCAGATGACCAAGATGCGATCACTGCACGCACTAAATATGTAGGCGCGATTGACGGCACTAACATGTCTATCGGCTTTGAAGCTGGTTTAGTTTACGGCGAAGATACGCTTTACCAATTAAAAACAGATCTTTATTTAACTCCAAAGCTAAGCACGGGTGTTTCTTACACAGAATCAAGCTTTAAGGAGACTCCAAGCACTGCATGGGGCCTTAATGCAAATTACTTCATCACTCCAGCCGTAGCTGTTGGTGTGAACTATGTAAATGCCAATGCTGAAAATTCACAGCGTGATACTCAAACTGCTGGCGTAAATGCTAAATTCCGTTTCTAATCCATTTTAGAAATTGAATGTAAAAAAAGGACGCTTTTCAGCGTCCTTTTTTTAGGTCTGAATTTAAGCTGCCCGCCCTATTCATCTTTATGCTTATTGGGCAAATGCGCGACATAATGCAATGCGATCAATCTGGAGACAATCACGGCCAGATACATGACGCCGCAAAACATTTGCAGCATCGCCAAAACTCTTGCCGGCGCACTGACAGGCATCAGATCGGATAGCCCTGTCGCCGACTGCAGGCTGAAGCTTAAAAACAGCAAATCCAGCCAAGCCTGCCTGCCGGGAATATCGGGATTAAAAAAACTGCCGGGATAAATCAGCTGGCAAATGCTGTATAGAAAAGCGAAGCCCCACGCAATCAATGTAAATACGGCGCCCGCAGCAAACATTTCATCTTTGGTTAAATAGCCGTCTGCAAACATATAGCGCAGCAATCCATAGGCCGCGCTGAAATAGGCCAGCGCTTCAAAACTATGCGCGATGATCTGAATATGCGGGCTCTTAAATCCAAGAATGATCAAGGTCGAAAAAAGCACTGCGCCGCTGACAAAACTGAGGCCCAAAATCGTAAACATCGGGGTTTGGCGGATCACTTTGGCGATCAGCAGCAGCACCAGCACCCCAAGCACCCATAGCAGCGCCCGATAGCTCATGCTGAAATTCGGCACAGCCGTCAAAATTAAAATCAGCAGCTGCAGCAGCAGAAGCCATGCCGAGGGCAATAAGCGGAAGCTCTTCCAAAAATCAATCAATCCTTGCATGCCATCATTCCCGTGGTTTCTTATGTGAATCTTTTTTATTCTGCAGTCCAGCAAGGGGCTGAATCTGAATTCAACTTAGCATGAAGCGCAAGCCCGCCACAAAGTTAATTTTGTCAGCGCGGCAGCGCTCTTTTACGGCTGCATCATCCGGCACCTGCCCAAATTACATAATGTGATCAAAATACTGCTGTATCCCTCCCAGCGCAGGCGTACATTAAGAATCATGTCTGCACGCGAGGGCATACAATGAATATCCGGCTCTTCCTGCTTGCGCCCATTTGCGCCGTCATCCTCAGCGCCTGCACGCAAAACAGTCCTCTGTTGAAAGACCGTGAAGACTTTTTGGGCACATGGAAAAATGACCACAGCGAGCTGATGATCAAACCGTCAGGCGAAGTCAGCTATCAACATAAAGACCATACCGAAAAACAGCTTGCAGATGAAACATTCAGCGGAATGTCCTCTGCATCGGTGAAAGCCAAAATCAGCCATTTCAGCAGCCAAAGCTTCAGTATTGGCGAAGGGAGTCTAAATAAAGAATTCAAGATTGATCAGGCGCCGCATTTAGAACAGGGCAAATGGCAAATGACCTTGAATGGCGAGCGCTATACGCGGCAGTAAAGCATGGCCAGCCATGCTTCGGCTGTTCCTCTGCCTTATCGCCGGACATAAAAAAAGCTCCTTACGGAGCTTTTTTTATTGGCATTCAGATCAGTGATCTGATGCGCCAGAGATGCCGATACCTGTTTGTGAACGTACGTACTGCGCATTAAATGCTTTGCGTTCCGCTTCAGCGCGCGCTGAGCTGTCAGTCACAGAGAATAACCAGCAGCAGATGAATGCCAGCGGCATTGCAAAGATTGCAGGGCCATTGAATGGGTTGATTGGTGTTTCAGAGATGCCTAGAGTATCTACCCAAACTGCTTTAGATAAGATAATCAGTGTCACTGCTGTCAATAAGCCAACCAAGCCGCCGATCACTGCGCCGCGAGTCGTCAAGCCTCTCCAGAACATAGACAATACAAGCACTGGGAAGTTTGCGCATGCTGCTACAGAGAATGCCAAGCCCACCATGAACGCAACGTTTTGCTTCTCGAATAGAATACCCAAGATCATTGCGAAGATCGCTAAGCCCAAAGTTGCAATTTTAGACATGCGAAGTTCAGATTCAGGCGTTGTTTGGCCTTTCTTGAATACGTTTGCATACAAGTCATGAGAGATTGCTGAAGCGCCAGACAGCGTCAGACCCGCTACAACCGCAAGAATTGTTGCGAATGCTACCGCTGAAATGAAGCCCATGAACAAGTCGCCGCCCAATGCGTCAGACAAGTGCACCGCAGCCATGTTGTTGCCGCCAACAAGCTCCAGCTTGCCAGTAACCGCCATTTTCGCCATATCAAGGAATTGCGGGTTGTTCGATACATAAAGGATCGCGCCGAAACCGATGATGAAGGTTAATAGGTAGAAGTAACCGATGAAGCCTGTTGCCACAACCACTGACTTACGCGCTTCTTTCGCATCTTTTACTGTGAAGAAACGCATCAGGATGTGCGGAAGGCCTGCTGTACCGAACATCAATGCCAGACCTAGAGAGATCGCATCAATCGGGTTTGCAGCCAGTTTGCCTGGGCCCATGATGTTGCCTGCTTCTGCCAGCGTTACGTCATGAACTTTAGCGAATACTTCAATTGACTGAGAGAACATTTCAGCGAAGCTGAAGCCCACGCCTTTCATAACCATGAAAGCCATGAATGTTGCGCCAGACAATAGCATTACCGCTTTAATGATCTGTACCCAAGTTGTCGCCAGCATGCCGCCGAAGATTACGTAAGCCATCATCAGAAGGCCCACAATCACGACTGCGATGTTGTAGTTCAAGCCGAACAGCAGTTTGATCAGCTGGCCTGCACCCACCATCTGAGCGATCAGATAGAATGCAACAACCACAAGTGAACTCATTGCCGCTAAAGTACGCACTGGTTTTTCAGCCAAACGGAATGACACCACGTCCGATAAGTTGAATTTACCCAAGTTACGCAGACGCTCAGCAACCAGGAACAATACAATTGGCCAGCCCACCATGAAGCCTAATGAATACAGCAGGCCGTCAAAGCCTGAGCTGAACACCATTGCGGAAATACCCAAGAATGACGCTGCTGACATATAGTCGCC
Organism: Acinetobacter sp.; assembly: GCF_041919735.1. GTDB lineage: Bacteria > Pseudomonadota > Gammaproteobacteria > Pseudomonadales > Moraxellaceae > Acinetobacter. Next base: position 43,358 of record NZ_JAYRTF010000008.1, on the reverse strand, counting down.
GGCAATCGCCAAGCCGTTTTGGAAACCTGAGATGCCGCCGCCCGCTGTATAGAAATCAGCCGTGTTGGTGGTTTGCTTTGCCGCCCATTTCGTGATTAAAAGGGTAAAGCCAACAAAAATGGCGAACATGATGATCGCATGCCAGTTGGTCGCTTGCTGCTGCGCTTCGCCTAAATCCGGTCCTGCCATTGCCATGCTTGACATCAGCAGTGCTGGTGCAGCCAGCGCTTGTGCTTTCAATGAATTCCATTTCATCTTAGTGCAGTCCTTTTTCATGAGTGATTGCTTCAACTTCACGCATTGCTTCTTGGTTTAATGAATCAAGCGTATTATTCGCGATATACGAATAAACAGCGCACAACACAAAAGACAGTACAATAATGCTTAAACCCAATGGCATGCCGATGGTGGTTACACCGCCGCTCACCGATGACATTAAAAATTCTTTGTTATAGCCAACCAACAGCATGAAGCCAACGTAAACCACCAGCATAATGATGGTCAACGTCCAGCTCAGTCTGCTTTTGCGGGCGACCATTTCCTTAAATTTTGGATTCTGTAGAATTTGCTCTACTTGTCTCTCATCCATAACTTTGCTCCTGTAAGCACCCAGCCTTGGGCGCAATTTTTTAATTCGAATTATTTCGCTCTTAAAGTTAGCAATCTTGCAGGGTCTTTGTAATTTAGACTTTGGTCGTTAAATTTTGATCAGTTCCCGACGAAATTGCTGAGATAAGGTATGATAAGCATAAGATTTTAATGCTGCAGGCAGTATGAACAGCTGGCTTATCATGGGGGTATTGGCCCTTTACATTGCACTCTTATTCATTTGCGCATTTTATGGCGAAAAGCACGCCAGCAGGCTCAGCACCCGCGGGCGCATGCTGCTGTTCAGTCTGACGCTGGGCGTTTACTGCTCTTCATGGACATTTTACGGCGCAACTGGCGCAGCTGTGCGTGAAGGCATTATCTTTCTGCCCATCTATTTAGGGCCTTTGCTGTTCGTCGCCTTAGGCTATGACATTTGGCGCCGCTTAGGCCGGGTGCGCCAGCACCACGCCATTTCATCAATTGCTGACTTTGTCGCGGCGCGTTATGGCAAAAGCGGCCCGCTGGCGTCTTTGGTGACGATTTTAGCCGTCATTGCCATCATTCCCTATCTGGCCCTGCAGCTGCGCGCCATTGCGCTCAGCGCCTCGGTCATTTTAGATTCGCCGGCAGGCGTCAGCAGCACTACCAACGGCGTGCTGTTCCTGACCGGCATACTGGCGGTGCTCGCCATGATGTTCGGCACCCGGCAAATCGCCAATACCGAGCAGCACGGCGGCCTGATGCTGGCTGTGGCCTTTGAGTCCTTTGTCAAACTGTTTGCCTTGCTCGCAGTGGCTTTCTTCTTCGTTTTTGATGCGCCGGAAAACCTGCATCAAATCAATGCCGATATCAGCGCCACCTTTAAAGATGTGCAGCTGTTCGGCGTACCGGAAAGCTTCTGGATCCAGACCTTGCTGGCGGCGCTGGCGATTATCTGCCTGCCGCGTCAATTTCACGTTGCGGTGGTTGAGCTGCGCGATGAAAAGCACATCCGCGGCGCGCGGCGCTGGTTTGCCGTGTATTTGATCCTGACGATCATCGCGATTATCCCGATTGCCAGCTGGGCTTTGCATGCAGCGCCGGCGTATTTGGCTATTCCAGATGTTGCCGTACTGTCGCTGCCGCTCAGCTATAATCAGGACTGGCTGACCCTGCTGGCGTTTTTGGGCGGCTTCTCGGCCTCTACCGGCATGCTGCTGGTGTCTTCGGTCGCGCTGTCCATCATGCTGAGCAATGACTTGATCATGCCGGCGCTGTGGCGCACCAATTTACTGTCCCGCCATGACAAACGCCTACCGCTGGTGCTGAAGTTCACACGCCGCGTGTGTATTTTGGCCGTCATGCTGCTGGGCTTTTTGTTCTTCCATTTCTTTAACGATATTGACCAGCTGTCAGTCTTCGGCTTATTGGCATTCAGCGCGGTGGCGCAGTTCGCTCCTGCGCTGATAGGCGGCCTGTACTGGCGCGGCGGCAGCAAGCAAGGCGTATATGCCGGCTTGCTGACCGGTTTCGCCTTATGGACCTATACCCTGCTGCTGCCAACGGTACTGCGCAGCTTGCCGGCGCAATTTAAAAGCTATACTCAGCATTTCCTGGATTTTGGCCCTTTCGGCATGAACTGGCTGCGTCCCGAAGCGCTGCTGGGCTTTGAATCCTTTGATCCGCTGACCCATGGCGTTGTGTGGGCACTGGGCCTAAATATTATTTTGTATGTTTGGGTGTCGCGGATCTTCCGCCCGAGCATTGCGGAACAGATTCAGGCGGAAAGCTTTTTCTATTACGAAACCAAGCCCTTGCCGTCGCACAATACCTCGAATGACATCAATTATCTGCATCACGATGTGGCGCGCCTGAAAGTCGGCGATTTAATCACGCTGGCCAAGCGCATTACCGGCGAAGGCGCGGCCACCCGCGCCTTCCAGCAGTTCTGCACGCAGAATGATGTCACGCTGAATGAGAACAGCAGCGCCAACGGCATGTGGTGGCGCTTTACCGAACAGTACCTCGCCGGCACCATCGGCGCAGCTTCAGCGCGGACCCTGCTGACCACCGCCATGGTCAACAACGGCTTAGCCTTAGGCCAAGTCGCCAATATTTTGGACCAAGCTTCACAATGGCAGCGCTTTAACCAAAACCTGATCATGACCATGATTGACCACATGACCCAAGGCGTCAGCGTGGTGGATGAAAACATGTGTCTGGTGGCATGGAACAATCAATATTTAAAACTGTTTGATTATCCAAAAGATATTGTCTACGTCGGCTGCCCGATTGCCGATCTGATCCGCTACAACGCCGAACGCGGCGAATGCGGCCCCGGCTCGGTCGAAGAGCATGTGCGCAAGCGCATCCACTGGATGCAGGTCGGCAGCTCGCATGAATTTGAACGCATCCGCAAAGACGGCCGGGTGATTCAAATGCGCGGCAACCCGATTGAAGGCGGCGGTTTCGTCACCACCTTTGCCGACATTACCGCCTTCCGTGAAAACGAAGCGGTGCTGGAAGCCCGTGTGCAGGACCGCACCCAGCAGCTGGCCAATGCCCTGTCTGAGCAGCAGCTGGCGCGAGAAGCGGCTGACAAAGCCAATATGTCGAAAAGCCGTTTTATTGCCGCAGCCAGCCACGACCTGCTGCAGCCGATGCATGCGGCGCGCCTGTTCAGCACAGCGCTGGAACAGAGCGTGCAAAGCGAAGAAGACCGCAAAACCTTGCAGCAGCTGGACCGGGCGCTGCATGGTGCAGAAAGCATGCTCTCTGCCCTGCTGGACATCGCCCGCCTGGAAGGAGGCACCATTCAGCCGAAGCGCCAGTCCTATCCGCTGCATGACCTGCTCAGCGACCTTGAGCTGCAGTTCAAATCCATTGCTGCTCAGCGCGGCATCAAATTCAGCGTGCATGACGCGCAGTTCTGGATTGATACCGACCCGCAGTGGATCCGCCGCATCATTCAGAACTTTGTCAGCAATGCGCTGCGCTACACCGCCCGCGGACGCGTGGTGGTGGGTGTGCTGCGCGCGGCAGGCAAGCCGAACCATATCCGCATTGGCGTCTGGGATACCGGCCCCGGCATTGCTGAAGAACAGCGCATCAAGCTGTTTCAGGAATTCGAGCGCTGCGGCCATACCTCGCCATGGGGCGAACAAGGGCTTGGCCTGGGTCTCGCCATTGTACAGCGCATGACCAGCCTGCTGGACTACTCGGTGCATGTCTACTCGGAACTGGGCAAAGGCTCATGCTTCATGATTGATGTGCCGATTGTCGAAGCGCCGAAAGTCACTGTGGCGCCAATTCAGGCCGTGCCGCTGAAAACCAAAGCCTATAAAATCCTGTGCTTAGACAATGACGAAACCATCTTGGAAGGCATGTCCACCCTGCTGACCAAATGGGGCTATCAGGTGTTTAAAGCCACAGAGCCTGAACAGGCGCTAGACATGCTGCAGCAGGAAAATATTCAGGTGTGGCTGGTTGATCAGCACTTGAATAACAACAAAGTCGGTTTGGATTTCATTTTGGAAAACCGTCAGGAAAATGTGCCGGTCGCGCTGATTACCGCCGACTCCGATCCTGAACTGCCGCAGCGCTTGAAAGAACTCAACATTGTGCTGCTGAAAAAGCCATTGAAACCGGCCTCGCTGCGCTCATGGCTGTCCGGCCTGAAAATTTCAGGAAGTTAAGCTGCGGTTTCTATACACGGCCCTTACTTAAGTCCACATCTGCAGCCCATTTCAATCACGTGAAATGGGCTTTTTTTATCCAGAAATTCATCAGCGCTTAAGCCAAATAGCATTATTTTTAATGGCATAGGCAAAATGCATCAAAAAGGCCAGACAATGAAGGATGAAAAATGACCAAAATGCTCAAATGAGCTTTGCCTATGGCAGAAGTTGACCATTACATTGAGTGAACAAATGTATACTTCGTTACAATTTTAAAAGCCTATGTTTTATATAAAATATTAATAGAAACAATGCGATTTTAAACTTTAGTCGTATTTTTATTCACCTCATTTCCATCCTACAAATAGTTCATGACCACATCAGTTTTCTGCAGCAAAAGCCGTGCACAATTCACAGGAGCCTTTTCATGTGAATTTCAAAACTGATCTGCCGCCTTAATTGGAGTTGAATTATGAATATTTCTGCATCTGTCCCGCATGGCATTCACTGTACCCAGCAATTCCACCGTGAATACGGCGTCAATGCCCTGCTGCCTGAAATCCGCTGGGCTGAGATTTTTAAATTCAGCAAACTGGATGATATTCATCTGCAGGCGCTGGACACGCTGTATCAAAGCGCGGTTCCACTCGCGCTGCAAGTCTTTGATGAACTGAAATTTGACGTATTTGCGCCATCAGCTTACGAGCCGCATGGCTTAGGCCTGTTTGAGCGTTTGGCGCAGCAGGAAGAAAAACTGCTGCAGCGGCTGGAAGCGGAATCCGCAGACTTGAATCCGCAGGTCCGCCATCAGATTTGGAGCATGCTGCTGCGCGGCGGCGCTGTGCTGGTGTTTAAAGCCTGGCTGGGCAAAGTCAAAACGGGCCTGGATCAGCTGGATACCACTCAGTTTGATGAATTGTCTGATTTGCTGTTTATTAAAACGCCGCCTTTTGAATTGGCGGAGCGCCTCGGCGTTGATGCCAACTCCTCTCAGGATCACATATTCCTGATGTATGGCAACGACGTTTATCTTGACCGGTTCAACAGCTTGGAAACTGCCGCGTTGTTTGTTGATCTCGGCGTGTATGATGCCGCGTTCCTCAGCCTGCGCGATGACCGCGTCGCGGAATACCTGAAAGCTAAGGGCTATGTGACCGATGAGCAGATTGATGAGTTGCAATGCGCCTTGAATCCACTGTTCTGCACAGACTTGACGCCAAAGCAGGACTGCATTGCTTAAGCAAAACTGGGATGTTCCGCTTGAAGCAGGCTGAACATCCAGCCATAAAAAAAGACCTCATCGGAGGTCTTTTTTTACAGCGTCTTGACGCTTACATTTTCTTTTCTTCAATATTCAGCGCGTTAATCGCCAGCACCGCCTGCGTGCGGTTTTGCACGCCGAGCTTGCGGAAGATCGCCGTGACATGGGCTTTAATCGTCGCTTCTGAAACATCCAGCTCATAAGCGATTTGCTTGTTCAGCAGGCCTTCTGCAACCATCATCAGCACGCGGAACTGCTGCGGCGTTAAAGACTGAATGCGCTCCGCCAAAGCCGTTTCATCGGCTGCACGCGGATCAAAGCTGACATTGGCCGGCAAATTCGGCGGCAGCCAAATTTCGCCTTCCAGCACCTGGCGGATCGCTTCGCCGATATGGCTAGGATGCGCAGATTTTGGAATATAGCCCATTGCGCCATGCGCAATCGCGCGCTGAATGATCGAAGTTTCTTCATGTGCAGAAACCACAATGATCGGTAAAGAAGGATATTGTGCACGGACATGAACCAGCGCTGAAAAGCCTGAAGCGCCCGGCAAGTTCAAGTCCAAAAGGACTAAATCCGGTTCAGGGCCATTTTCCAAACGTTCATAAAATTCATTTACTGCCGCCGTCTCATGAATTTGAGCTTGCGGTAAACTGTAGCGCACGGCTTGAATTAAAGCATGGCGGAACAGCGGATGATCATCAACGATTAATATATTCATAAGCAGCGTGATAAGATCTTGTGCACAGTACCCTCTATTCTAACCACAGTCGCGCCATGATGGATACGCAAGTTATAACTATTTTTTTATGAATCTATGGATTTGCACTACAAATTCTTCGGTTTCATGCGGATTTCTTGAAATCTTCCATTCAAATCATTTTTTCATATAAATTTTATCTGCTGGCCGAAAATCCTGAGCAAAATTCAATATAAATTGAAAATTCAATCAATTAATCCGCCCAAAAGATGCATCTTTTTAAATCCAGCTTATTATCTCAAAAAACAGATCACTTTTAGGTTTTTGCTTATTTTACAGAGATAAGCGCCCTCAGGATAAATACAAGGCATTCCAAAAAACCACCCCTAGGTTTAAAAATGCCGAATGTCCATCGCCAAAAACCGCTGAAGATTGCGGCTGTTTCAGGCAGGCTGCATCATCCATCAAAAACTGAAACCTTGCTGCAGGCCATTATTGATGAACTCGGGGATGCTGCACCCATCCATGTGCATTGCATTAAATTCAGCGAAATTGACCGTTTGCTCGGCGGCGCGCATTGCTGGTCTTGAACCAGCGTGCCCAAGCGGTACAGGCAAAATCGCAGCAGGCCAATAAAACTTGGGCATCAATACGCAAATTAAGCAGGACGAGGCGCCAAGCTTGGATATAGCTGAAGCCGCCCGCTCACTATCCAAAAACTGAACGCAATACAGAGCCGTGTCGTGCGCACCTTTGCTGTACTAAATCACCTAGAATTTATGCTGCACTGCCCTCAGCCTATCTTGCAACCTGACCGCTCAGACCAAAATTTCAGCCTCAAACCGCAAAAATCCATTTACACTAAAAACAGTTCCGCATTCAGCATAAAGGAAATCTGCAGATGTATACCGGCATTGTTCAAGGCTTAGAAAAAATTTTAGAGATCCGCACCGGTGAAGGCTATATCACGCTGGTCATTTCCAATGATCATGAATTTTTTCAGGATATCTTTATTGGCGCCAGTGTTGCAGTCAACGGCACCTGCCTCACTGCAACGCATATTGATCTGCCCGCCAATCAAGTACATTTTGATGTTTCTGACCTGACCCTCAGCCTGACCACACTCAAACACCTGCAGGCTGGCGATGAAGTCAATATTGAACGCTCCGCCAAAGTCGGCGCGGAAAATGGCGGCCATAACTTATACGGCCACATTGAAGGCACAGCGCAGATCAGAAACCTCAGCCGCAGCGGCGGGACCCTGCATCTTGACCTACACATCCCGGACGGCAATATCAAATACTTTTTTCTGAAAGGCTTTATTGGCCTGAATGGCTGCAGCCTCACCGTCAACCGCGTCGACCGCAATGCGGAGGAAATATCGATTGATCTGATTCCTGAAACCTTGCGCCTCACCACATGGAAAGATGCCAAAGCGGGTGATGAAGTCAACTATGAAATTGACCAGATGACCCGCACCTTGGTGGATACCTTGGAAAATATTCACCGTCGCTGAACAGCCTGCTGAGCTCTTTTTCTCAGATTAAAAGCCTCTCATCTGAGGCTTTTAAGAGCGCTATCCCATAAAGCTGAGAATAGAAGACCGGATCGGACGCACGTGCATAATGCCAGAAACGCTCTAGATTAAACTGTGCTGTGATTGCGCGGCCTGTCACTAAAACAGCTTTGGATAATATGCAGTGCGGCAGGCGCATTCATCAGGCAATCGGATCCTGTTCCAACTGACCCAATTTAGCAGAGCCTTTCGCCGTGATTGATCTCCATGCCCGCTTGCTGATGGCGCAAACCAAAATGCCGCTGGCTATTCAGCGGCATTCTCTTCAAATCGAATTCTGTGCAAATTCTGAAAAGCTGAACATCCTCTTTCCCTTTGAAAGCGAGAGAAGAAAAGCGCATGCAAACACTTAACTGGTTCTTTGCACCTCAGCAATCAGGTTATCCACCACCTGCGGTTCGGCCAATGTTGAAGTATCTCCCAATGAATCCAGTTCATTGGCGGCAATTTTGCGCAAAATCCGGCGCATGATTTTGCCGGAACGGGTCTTCGGCAGCGCAGGCGCCCAATACAGCGCATCCGGCGTTGCCACAGGCCCTAAAATCTTGCGCACCCAAGCCACCAGCTCTTTGCGCAGCTCATCGGTCTCCGCGGCGCCCGCCTGCAGCGTGACGAATGCGCAGATGCCCTGCCCTTTAATCTCATGCGGCATGCCAACCACCGCAGATTCCGCAACCAGTTCATGCGCCACCAGCGCGCTTTCAATTTCCGCGGTTCCCAAACGGTGGCCTGAGACATTCAGCACATCATCGACACGGCCGGTAATCCAGTAATAGCCATCCGCATCACGGCGCGCGCCATCTCCAGCAAAATATGCGCCGGGATAGGTTGAAAAATAGGCTTCAATAAAGCGCGCTGGATCACCCCAAATGGTGCGCATTTGCCCGGGCCAAGAATCCTTAATAATCAAATTGCCTTCGGCTGCGCCTTGCAGCTCTTTGCCGTCGCCATCCACCACTGCAGGCTGCACGCCAAAGAATGGGCGGGTTGCCGAGCCGGGTTTCAGCGCAGTTGCGCCAGGCAGCGGAGAAATCATGATGCCCCCGGTTTCAGTCTGCCACCAGGTATCGACAATTGGGCAGCGGCTTTCGCCGACCACGGTATAATACCAATGCCAGGCTTCAGGATTAATCGGTTCACCGACTGAGCCCAGCAGGCGCAGGCTGCTGCGGTCGCTTTCCCGCACAAAGCGGTCGCCCTCACGCATCATGGCGCGGATCGCCGTCGGCGCTGTATAAAGAATGGTGATATTGTGCTTATCCACTATATGCCCCGTACGCGCCCACGTCGGATACTGCGGCACGCCTTCAAACATCACCGTGGTGGTGCCGTTGGACAGCGGGCCATACAGCACATAGGAGTGCCCGGTAATCCAGCCGACATCGGCCGTGCACCAAAAGACATCGTCCTGCTTTAAATCAAAAATTTCACGGAAGGTGCAGTTCACATAGGTCAGATAGCCGCCGGTGGTGTGCAGCACGCCTTTCGGCTTGCCGGTCGAGCCCGAGGTATACAGAATAAACAGCGGATCTTCAGCATTCATCGCTTCCGGCGGGCAAATGTCATTGACCGACATAATTTCCATGTGATACCACAGGTCGCGTTCCGGCTTCATTTCAATCGGATTGCCCGTGCGGTGCACTACCATCACATGCTGCACAGAAGATGTGCCCTCCGCCTGCAATGCGGTATCCACATTTTCTTTCAGCGGAATCGGCTTGCCGCCGCGCATGCCGCAATCCGCCGTAATGACCATTTTCGCCTGGCTGTCTTCAATGCGGCTGGCCAGCGAGTCTGGCGAGAAGCCGCCAAACACCACGCAATGCACGGCGCCAATGCGGGTGCAGGCCAGCATGGCAATCGCCGCTTCCGGCACCATCGGCATATACAGCACCACGCGGTCGCCTTTGCCTACGCCATGCTTTTTCAGCACATTGGCAAAACGGCAGGTTTCATCATGCAGTTCTTCAAAAGAAATAATTTTATGCCGTGAAGGATGGTCGCCCTCCCAAATAATGGCCGGCTTATGCGGATGTTCTTTCAAATGGCGGTCAAGGCAGTTGGCGCTGACATTCAGCTGCCCATCGGCAAACCATTCAATTTTAAAATCGTCTGCGTTGAAGCTGGTATTTTTCACTTGGCTAAACGGCTTCATCCAGTCAATTTTACGCGCCTGCTCTGCCCAGAACTCATCGGGCTGCTCGATGGACTGCTGATAGCGCTCGAAGTATTGTGATTCCGAAATACGGGCGGTTTTTTTAAAGCTTTCAGGTACAGGATAGATCTCATTCATAATTCTACATCCTTGATTTTCTTCATCTCATCACGAGATGCATGCCACATTTTTGGTTTTATATTTTTTTGCATAGCGCCAGTATGGCGGTTATTTTTAAAGCAGATCAACCCTGCTTTGGTCGTATTTTGATCATTCTATTTAAAACATAGGCTTGCAGCAAAATTCAAGCCTTTCCTGTCTCATTTGCGTATCTGAACATTTCTTTTCATTCTGAATTTTAGTTCTATAATAATGCAGTAAATCCATACAGCACGTCCCCTTTACAATACACTGGTTATCAGCTGGTTCCGCCCATGAATTCACAAGACCCCTCTCCATTTTTTTCCCGCAATCCTGCCCCTGAGAGCGATCATCCGCTGTCTATAGGCGGCCGCTTCGGGCGCTTGAGCTTTATCGGCTGGTATGCTTTTCTCAATGTGATCAGCTTCTTTGCCTCGATTGCCTTCAGCTTGGCCATGGGCATTTTCAATCTCAGCACCATGTCTTTAAACAATCAGTTTATCGATGCGCTGACAGGCATGACTGGACTGGGCTATATCGCGCTGCTGGTGTTTTATCTTTATTTTTATATCGTGCTGACTGCGCGCCGCCTGCATGACTTGGATAAATCCGGCTGGATGATGCTGCTGATGCTGCTGCCCGTCATCAACATCCTGTTCATTTTCTATCTGCTGCTGGCTTCCGGCACTCCCGGCATGAACCGTTACGGCGCCCCGCGCCCGGCGCCATTCTGGGAAAAACTGCTGGCCTGGCTGATGATTATTCTGGCCGTTCTGAGCTTTTTTGCAGCCGGCAGCATGATGTCCTATATGATGAGCAGCGGCCAGCTGCAAACTCCGCAGGAAATGGTGCAGAAAAGCACTGAGTATTTTTAAAACAACTGCATTTTTTTGCATAAAACATATCATTTCACCGCATTTTGTTTCTTAATTTTCCGCAAAATTTCAGGCAAAATAACTGAAAATCAATTGAATCATCGGAGCCTCCGTGGCTGAAAAAGAAAATGCCTTGAGTGATGTCACGCAAGGCACAACGCAGCTTTTACAGGAAGCAACTGAAAAGACTGCGAAAACTGTAATTGAGCACACCGCAAAATACAACGATGCCTACAGCACCATTGATAAATTTGTGGATGGCTTCTGGGAGCGTCTGCCCTATCTGTGCATTGCACTGATTGTTTTTACAGTTTTTGTGCTTTTAGCCAGGCTGTTTAAGTTTTTTGTCCGCAAAACTTTGGCTGAAAAATCCTACACTAAGCAGAATTTAGTCTTGGTGTTAAACCGGGTCGGCAGTTCCGCCATTATCTTTATCGGCTTTTTGATTGCGATGGTGGTGGCCATTCCCGGCTTCACCCCAAGCCAGCTGATGAGCGCCCTGGGGATTGGTTCGGTCGCAATCGGTTTTGCATTCAAAGATATTTTCCAGAACCTGCTGTCCGGGATTTTAATTTTGCTGGGCGAACCGTTCAAAATTGGCGATGACATTATCGTATCCGGCATGGAAGGCACTGTAGAAGATATTCAGATCCGCGCAACCTTCCTGCGCTCGCCGGACGGCCGCCGCATCGTGATTCCAAACGCAACAGTGTATACCAGCGCAGTAACCGTGAATACCGCGTATCCGCGCCGCCGCTGTGAATTTGTGGTCGGCATCGGCTATGAAGATGATGTGCAGAAAGCCAAAGACATCATTATGAAAATTTTGGATCGGGAACCGACCATTTTGAGCCAGCCGGGATTCAGCGTCAATGTCAGCGCGCTGGCGGATTTCTCGATCAATCTGACTGTGCGCTGGTGGGTCAACACCTCCGAAACCACAACTTCAGGCTCAATCAGCGAGATTCAGGAACGCGTGATCCATGCCTTCAATGAACATGGCGTTTCTATTCCTTACCCAGTGCAGGAAGTCAAAATCTCCCGCGGGGAAGCCGAAGCGGCCTCAAACGCTAAATAAGCGTCCCAGCACATAAGGAATCACCGTTTCTGTACGGATAATCCGGCTGCCTAAGCTCACTGCTTGGCAGCCGTTTTTTTTCAGCAGCTCAATTTCATAGGGGATAAAGCCGCCTTCAGGCCCGATCACGATGGTGCAGCCCTGCGCAATGCCGGCGGGCATCTTCACCTCTTCATAAGGATGCGCAACAAAAGCCGGCCGATCCGGACGGATCATGATCGGCAGCACATCTTCCACAAAGGGCTTAAAGCGCTTGTGCAATTCAATTTGGGGCGCGATGGTATCGCCGGCTTGCTCCAAGCCCAAATCAATATAATGACTCAGCTGCTGTAAAAATGGCGTTTGCCAATAGCTTTTATCCACGCGGTAGCTGTGCAGCAGAATAATTTTTTCCACGCCCAGCGTCACGCTGTCCATAATCAGGCGGCGCAGCACTTTCGGCCGCGGCATTGCCACAATCAAGGTGACAGGCAATTTGGCCGGCACCGCCTCTTCAGCAATCGGCTTCAGCTGAATCTGCTGATCCGACACGGCTAAAACTTCTGTTAAATAACGTTTGCCTTCACGGATGCCGACTTTCAAGGTATCGCCCACTTGCACATCGACATGGGTTTTTAAATGCTCAATTTGACGTTGGGCGCTAATGCTCCAAAGTTCAGATTGCGTTTGCCGCGGGTCAAGAAGGACGATATTCATATAAACCAAATAAAAAATTATGCTGAAAGCACAGAAAAAGGATACGCGTCAATGTCATCCACAACTGTTCGAGGCAGGACGCATAAATTTAAAAATGCTTCTGCGATGGTTTAACTTAAAACAGGTAGTGGACGAGTTTTGTGGATGGCAAATAGTTTTGTTACTTTTGCCAAAACAAAAGTAAAATCCGAGCTCCGATCTTTCAATTAATAAAGGTAAGACGCCCGAAAATACGATGCGGCAACCCAAGAGATTATAAATACTGATCAATCACCTGAATATGCTTTTGCAGCGATCCCGTATTTTTCCGCATAATCACCTGCGCCGCAGCATTCAAAGCCTGCGCCTTTTGCGGATTGTCCAGCAGCTCAAACAGCGCCTCGGCGGCCTGCGCTGCATCCTGCACCACCGCAACCCCTTGCACAGCGGCAAATTCATCAACAATGGTTTGGAAATTAAAATAATTCTTGCCGAGTACCGTCGGCACCTGCAGCGCAACCGGTTCTAAAATATTATGCCCGCCGCCCGGCTCATTCAATGAACCGCCCACAAAGCAGGCTTGACTCAGCGCCAGCCATTGCCAAAGTTCGCCCATGCTGTCCGCCAGATACACTTGTGTCTCCGGCTGAATGCTTTGCCCTAAGCTTCTACGCTGGCTATGTAAACCCAGCTTTTGAATTTCCGCAAAGACTTCATCAAAGCGCTCCGGATGGCGCGGAACAACAATACATAACAGCTCTGGATGCTGCTGCAGATAAGGCTTCAAAGCGCTTAATAATTTCTGTTCTTCAGGCGCATGCGTGCTGGCGATGGTCACAATTTTCCGGCCCGCCAAAGACCAGTTAATTTTCAGCTGCGCTGCCTGCTCAACTGCCTGCTGCGGCGCATGGATATCAAACTTGATGCTGCCCACCACCTGGCTGTGTTGCGGCTTTGCCCCTAAGGCAATAAAACGGTCTAAAGTCGCCTGATCCTGCGCCAGCAATTGATTCAGCCCCTGCAGCATCGGACGGCTCAGGCTCGGCACTTTGCCATAGCCCTTAGCGGATTTTTCCGACAGGCGCGCATTAAGCAGCAGGCACGGCAGATGCAATTGATTGGCCTGATCAATCAGATTGGGCCAAAGTTCAGTTTCCACCAAAGCCAGCAGTTTAGGCTGATATTTTTGCATAAAACGGCGCACCAAATCTTTCTGATCGGCAGGCAGATACACGGCTTGAAACAGCGCTTCATACGGCGCTTTTAAAAATAAAGATTTGGCGCGGGCCTGCCCGGTTTTGGTGGTATTGGTGACCAAAACCGGCTGCCCGTTTTTAAGATAATGTTCGATCAGCGGCTGCGCGGCGTTGGTTTCGCCCACAGACACCACATGAAACCAGATGGCCTGGGTATTTTTTACCGGCTGAAAAGGCCCAAAACGCTCGAGGCATTCCTGCTGATATTGCGCATCATTGTCCGCACGCTTTTTGATGCGCGACCGATACAAAGGCTTAATGATGCAAAGCGCTGCGTTATACCAAAAAGGAGTAGCCAAACAATATGCTCTGAGATAATTTTAATCGGCAAATATAACAGAGCCTTATTGAGTTGTTAATGGATAATGCGCTTTTGCTGTTGGATTAATGCTGCACTTGTCCAGCGCCGAATTTTTCCTGCAGGCTTGGATAGTCGGTGTAGCCTGCGGCAGACTGCACGCCGATCATATTTTCCAGCACCAGCTCATTCAGCGGCGCATGCTGCAGCAAACGCTCAAATAAATCTGGGTTGGCAATATAGGCTTTGCCGAATGACACGGCATCCGCTTTGCCGGAAGCCAATAGATCGACGGCATCTTCACGGCTCAAACGCATATTGGCAATATACGGCACACCGCCGGAACGCTGTTTTAAATATTCGCTGATGCTGTCATCGGCCAAATATTCACGGGTAAAGAAAAACGCGATTTTACGCTGCCCCAGCTGTTCTAAAGCATAGCCGAATGTTTCACGTGGATCATCATCGCCCATGTCGTGCTCATCACCGCGCGGCGCCAAATGCACGCCGACTCGGCCTGCGCCCCACACTTCAATCAAGGCATCGACCACTTCCAGCAGCAAACGCGCGCGGTTTTCTACTGAGCCGCCATATTCATCTTCCCGCTGATTGGTTTTGCTTTGCAGGAATTGATCGATCAGATAGCCATTGGCGCCATGCAGTTCCACACCGTCAAAACCTGCTTCTTTGGCGCGGATCGCAGCCTGCTTGTACTGCTCGACGATTGTTTTGATCTCAGAAATTTCCAGCGGACGCGGCAGCACATATTCACGCTTCGGACGCAGCAGGCTGACATATCCTGCCTGCTGCACTGCGCTGGCTGATACCGGCGTTTCACCCTTGAGTAAATCTGGATGCGACACCCGGCCCACATGCCACAGCTGCGCCACAATCAGGCCGCCCTGCTCATGCACCGCCTGCGTCACCTGCTTCCAGCCTTGTGTTTGCGCATCGGTAAACAGCCCCGGCGTATTCAGGTAGCCATTGGCTTCTTCTGAAATCACTGTCGCTTCTGAAATGATCAGGCCGCTGCTGGCGCGCTGCGCATAATATTCTGCCATCATGGCCGTTGGAACACGGTCATCAGTTGCGCGGCTGCGGGTCAAAGGCGCCATCACTACACGGTTTTTCAGGTGCAGGTCGCCCAGTATTAAAGGAGAGTTGAGTTCAGCCATATCCGCCTCAGCACTCACTGCTTTTGTATTTAGAGTGAGTTTTGCAAGTAATCAATATATTGCTGAATCAGCGCTTCATTGCGAGAAAAATACGACCACTGTCCATATTTTTCCGCTTGAATCAAGCCTGCCTGCTGCAAAACGGACAAATGATTCGACATGGTAGATTGCGAGACCTTACCGAGTTTTTCGATATTCCCTGCACATACACCGCGATTAAAGCCGCCGCATTGCTCTTCAGACAGGAACTGTTCGGGCGATTTCAGCCATTCCAGAATCTGCCGCCGAGTCGGGTTTGCCAAGGCTTTAAAAATTAAATCAATATCCATAATTCAGACAGGTTTAATCAAACAATTAAGAAATAGCGCAAAGCACGATTCAGCATCTTGAATCCACTATATCGTATTTTTTCGATTTATATATCGAATATTTTAGATATATTTTCAAGATGCTTAAATCACGTTGTTTTTAAAAAGAATTTAATTAAAGTCCTTGCTTCAGGCTGGCTTCAATAAATTTGTCCAAGTCGCCGTCCAGCACTGCGCCGGTATTCGAGCTTTCAACGCTGGTGCGCAAGTCTTTAATGCGCGAGTCATCCAAAACGTATGAGCGGATTTGGCTGCCCCAGCCGATATCCGACTTGGTGTCTTCCAGCGCCTGCGCGGCTTCGCTGCGCTTTTTCATCTCTAATTCATAGAGTTTTGCACGGAGCTGTTTCCACGCATGATCACGGTTGGCGTGCTGGGAACGCTGGTTCTGGCAGGCCACGACAATGCCGGTCGGCGCATGCGTTAAACGCACCGCAGAGTCTGTTTTGTTAATGTGCTGACCGCCCGCGCCGGATGCACGGTAAGTATCGGTGCGGACATCCGCTGGATTGATATCAATTTCAATATTGTCATCAATTTCAGGTGAAACGAAGACCGCAGAGAATGACGTATGGCGGCGGTTGCCCGAGTCAAACGGCGATTTGCGCACTAAGCGGTGCACGCCGGATTCGGTACGCAGCCAGCCATAAGCATACTCGCCTTCCACACGGATGGTTGCCGATTTAATGCCTGCGACATCACCGTCAGATTCTTCCATCACTTCCGCTTTAAAGCCGTGGCGTTCAATCCAGCGCAAGTACATGCGCAGCAGCATAGACGCCCAGTCCTGCGCTTCCGTGCCGCCGGAACCGGCTTGGATTTCCACATAGCACGGGTTCGGGTCCATCGGATTGCTGAACATGCGGCGGAATTCAAGTTTTGCCAATTCCGCTTCTGAAGTATCTAATTCCGCCTGAACATCCGCCAACAGGCTTTCATCATCCGCTTCGACAGCCAAGTCCAGCAGCGCCTGCGCATCTTCCAATTGCGAAGACAGGCCTTCCAAAACGTTAATCACGTTTTCCAGTTCGCCTTTTTCTTTGGCCATCGCCTGCGCGCGGTTTTGATCATTCCAAATCGCCGGATCTTCCAGTTCGCGGAGAACCTCTTCTAAACGCTCTTTTTTCAGATCGTAGTCAAAGATACCCCCGTAATGTCAGACCACGGTCGTTTAAGTCTTTTAATTGGTTTAGATAAGGATTAATTTCCACGTGAATACTCTCAAACAAAAATTTTGGCTTAAATAGCCGGCAATTATAGCACAGACCAATAACGCAAATTCAGCCGCTTTTTCAGACAGCGTGAATTGACTCAGCTGATTGAAATATAAACAATAAGCGCGCTTCATCATAATTATGACATTTTTTTGACACTCTGCAGTTTTAACTGCAGCAACAACAATTATATTCTGAGGAATCTATGAAAAAAATATTATTCGCTTTGGGCCTGTCTTTGACCGCCTCTGCCAGCTTCGCCTATAACGGCCAAATTGATGGCGGATTCACGTATTTCGACCACGATGACAGCATTACCGACAGCAACGGCGCTTTTGACTTAAGCGGCACGCTGTATTTCAATCCAGTCAATGCGAAATATGGCCCGCTCAACGAAGCGGCTTTTCTGGGCCATAACAGCAATGCATCTTTGGCTTACAGCTACAATTATTGGGAAAGCAAAAATATTGCTGGTTTCGAGCAAGACAATAAAATCAATAATATTTCAGCCAGCATTGAATATTTTTATGAACAATTTTATGTCGAAGGCGCACTGGGCTTCAGCCGTGAAAATGAACAAAGCAAGCTGAATGGCTTCAAAGTCGCTGATGAAGACTACGACACAACCCTTTACCGCGCTTTAGCGGGCTTCATGCCTATGCCGAACCTGCTGCTGGCGGCCGGTATTGACGGCTATCAAGGCGATGGCGATAACGACGACAACCGCTTTGCAGTGAAAGCCAAATATGTGGCTGCGCTGGATCATGGCCAGGCGCTTAACCTTGAAGCAGACGGCGCATTTGGTGATACCGATACAGTCATGCTGGGCGCAGATTATTACTTCAACCCGGCATTCAGCTTGGGCGCTGAATACAGCATGCAGGACGATGGCGATGACGACACAGATTTCTTCGCTGTGCGCAGCAAATACTTCATCCATCCGGATTTTGCTGTGGGCGGCGCGATTGGTTTCGGCGACGATGTAATCGCATTCAATATCAACGCCAGCTTCCGCTTCTAAACGTCAAGCGCAGCTGAATGCAGAACAAAGACATCCCTCGGGATGTCTTTGTATCACTTTTTCACGCTTTTCATGGCGGTTTGGCCGTCCATTTCCACGTTCATCCGGCATCTCAAGCTGCAGCATTTTCTTTAAATTGTGTCGAAAATTTAAACAAAACAGCAAAAATCCACAATATCCACACAGTTTTAATAAAACAAAACATTTTATATTTATTAATTATTATCAATTACTTATCAATTAATAATTACACAAAATTACGCCAGACACAGTTTAGCAACTTTCCAAAAATTGACGTGCCGTTTTTTTGCTCTAGACTTAAAGTTGTAACAAAAAATGTATTATTTAAGCCAAATTTCAGAGGGGTATGATCCATGAAAAAATTAGCGATTGCTTCAGCTTTATTATCAGCAGTAGCCATGACTGGCGCTGCGCATGCGTATCAAGCAGAAGTCGGCGCTTCAGCTGGCTATATCGATCCTGACAACGGCGGCTCAGGCAGCCAATTCGGCGTGAACGGTACATATTACTTCAACCCAGTGCAAACCCGTAATGCTCCGCTGGCGGAAGCAGCATTCCTTGACCGTGCCAGCAATGTAAACCTGCATGCCACTTTTGCTGACCGCGGCGATATCGATGACAATACTTATGGTGCAGGCGTAGAATTCTTCGTGCCGAATTCAGACTTTTACCTTGGCGCTGACATCAGCAAAAATGAATTAGAACTCAGCACGCCAGCAGGCAAACATGACTTCGATACCACTTATTATTCAGCTGAAGTCGGTTACCTTCCAGCGCCGGGCTTCTTGGTTGCAGCCGGTGTGAAAGGTTATGACAACGACAAAGATGACGGCGTAGATCCGACAATCCGCGCAAAATATGTGACTACATTGAGCAACGGCCAAGACATCAATTTAGAAGCAGGCGCATCATTCGGTGATTTAGATGAGTTCAATCTGGCAGCAGATTACTTCATCGACAAAACTTTCAGTATCGGTGCAGACTACTACAACAATGATCTGACTGATCAAAGCGAAGTCGGCATCAATGCCCGTAAATTCTTCAATCAGCAAGTCAGCTTAGAAGGCCGTGTCGGCTTTGGTGAAGTTGGCCGCAATGATTACAACTCATTTGGCCTGGCAGCGAAATACCGCTTCTAATTCCAAACAGCGATATCTAGCCAGATAAAAAAACCGCTCAAATGAGCGGTTTTTTAATGATTCATTTTTAAACACTCATTTACTGCTCTAAATACAGCACACGCAGCTGCAGGCTGGTGGCGCCATTAAAGGTGTTTTTATCCAGCTCATACACCAAGCGCACCTGCCCTTTCATCGGGTCAAATTGATACTGCTCTGCGGCATTAAACGCAATGGCATCCAGCACCTGCCCCGAGGCCAGCGCCAGCCGAAGCTTGAGATGCACATCTTTCAGCCAGCGGTAATCCAGCACCTTAAACAGCCCATCAAAAATAGGCGCAGGGAATTTCTGCCCCCACGGCGTCAGCTGCTGCAGCGTATCTACGGTCGCAATCTGAAAGGCCTCTTCCGGCAAACCGCCATCCGTCCACAGCACAGCTTGAAACAGGCTGTCATCCTGCGCAGCCATCAGCTGCTCAAAAGCGGCTTTAAATGCGTCAAAATTTTCTTTCAGGATGGTCAGGCCTGCCGCCGCTGCATGCCCGCCGAAATGGCTGACCAAGTGCGGATGCTGCTCAGCAATCAGCTCAATGCTGTCGCGGATATGAATGCCCTCAATGGAACGCGCTGAGCCTTTGATATGCTTGCCGTCTTCATCAGCCGCAAAGACAATGGCCGGCCGATGAAACTGCTCTTTTAGACGCCCCGCGACAATCCCGATGACCCCTTGATGCCAATGCGGCTCAAACAAAATCAAAGCGGGCGGCAAATTGTCTTGATCCAGCTGCAGCTGCTGCAATTCCTGCAAGGCATCCTGCTTCATTTGCGATTCAACTTGGCGGCGCTCAACATTCAGCTGGTTCAACTGCTGCGCCAGCGGATAAGCGGCCTGCAGATCCGGCGCAATCAGGCATTCAATCCCGATATCCATGGTATCCATGCGCCCAGCCGCATTGATGCGCGGCCCCAGCACAAAACCGAGATCCTGCGCTTTCAGCTCAGCAGGATCACGCCCGGCAATATCCAGCAAGGCGCTGATACCGGCGCGGCACTGCCCCTGCTGAATACGCTTCAAGCCGGCATCAATTAAAATCCGGTTGTTGTAATCTAGGCTGGCCACATCGGCATAAGTGCCCAGCGCCACCAAATCCAAATAATTCACGACTTTGGCAGACGATTTGCCCTGTTTAGCACGCAGGCTGGACAGATTCGCCAGCACATAAAAGGCCACACCCACACCGGCCAGCGCTTTGCTTGGAAAATCGCAGCCCAGCTGATTCGGATTGACCACCGCTTCTGCCGGCGGCGTCGCTTTGGTGGTCAGATGGTGATCGGTAATAATCACCTGCATGCCATGCGCTTGCGCCTGCTCAACACCAGCATGGCTGGAAATGCCGTTATCCACGGTAATCAGCAAATCCGGCGTAAAGCTAGCAAAAGCCAAATCGGCAATTGCCGGGGTTAAGCCATAGCCGTATTTAAAGCGGTCAGGCACCAGATAATCCACTTTAGCGCCCATTTCACGCAAAGCCAGCAGCATTAACGCGGTGCTGGTGGCGCCATCCGCATCATAATCGCCAACGATCACCATATGCTTTTGCTGGTCAATCGCTTGATCCATCAGCTGAATGGCCTCCGGCAGCCCTTTCATCACCGGCGCCAGCAGATGCTTCAGCTTCAGTTCCAATTCTTGCGCGGAAGCGACACCGCGGCGCGCCAAAATTTGCGCGATAAACGGCGCGACGCCCTGAATCGATTCAGGGCGCGTCAATAAAGGTCTTTGCTGAATTAAAGGTTTTGACATTTACGGCATCAATCGCTGCAAGACCCACTGCCCGTCTTGTTTTGCATAACACAGGCGGTCATGCAGGCGGTTCGGGCGGCCTTGCCAAAATTCATAATAATCCGGCTCTAAGCGGTATCCGCCCCAAAACTCAGGCTTGGCCAGCGTGTCTTTGCTTGCCACTTGGTCATGCAGCTGCTGAAAACGCTGCTGCAATTCTTCGCGGCTGGCAATCACGCCGCTTTGCGGGGTGCTGATATGCGCCGCAATTTGACTGTCACGCGGACGCTTATGATAGTAATCGGTCGATTCCGCTTCCGTGATTTTCAGCACGCGGCCTGAAACACGGATTTGACGCTCTTGTTCCTGCCAATAAAACAGCAGTTCAGCATAAGGGTTTTCCGCTAAATCATTGCCTTTTTGACTGTCATAATTGGTATAAAAATCATAGCCTGCCGCCGCTGCGCCGCGCAGCAGCACGGTACGCACATGCGGACGCCCCTGCGTATTGGCAGTCGCCAATGACATGGCATAAGGCTCGTGCAGCTGCGCTTCCAGCGCATGGTTAAACCACAATAAAAATTGCTCATGGGGATCAGCATTGACCTGATCTTCATGCAGCTCGCCTTTTTGGTAGCTCATGCGCAATTCGCTTAAATCTTTGATCATATCACTCATGACATTTCACCTTATTTATGCAGCATTCGTACGCACAGCATCCGCTAAATGATTCGCCAATGCAGTCACTTCATCCAGCTGATCGCCTTCCACCATCACACGGATGACAGGTTCTGTACCTGATTTGCGGATCAGGATACGGCCGCGGCCTTTCAGCTGCGCTTCGGCTTTTTCAAATTCAGTAGCCAATGCTGGAACAGAATACGGGTCAAACATTTGGCTTAAACGCACATTCACCAATACGTTTGGCAGCAGGTGGAACCCTGCGGTCAGTTCATGCAGCGCTTTTTGCTGCTCAACCATCACGGTCAGCACTTGCAGTGAAGCAATAATGGCATCCCCGGTCGTGCTCTTATCCAGTGTCAAAATGTGGCCCGAAGGCTCACCGCCGGTCACCCAGCCATTGTCATCCAGCGCCTGCAAGACATAGCGGTCACCGACTTTAGCGCGGACAAACGGCACTTTGGCTTGATCCAAAGCGATTTCCAGCGCCATATTGCTCATGACGGTGCCGACAATTCCGGCAGGCTTATGTGTGCCTTGCGTTGCGAGGATATACAGAATATGGTCACCTGTGACCTGCTCGCCATTTTTATCGACCATAATCACGCGGTCTGCATCGCCGTCAAAAGCAATGCCCAAGTCAGCCTGATGCTCCAGCACCGCCTTCTGCAGATTTTCCGGATGAGTGGAGCCGCAGTCTTTGTTAATGTTCAAACCGTCCGGCTCGTTATACAGCGCAATGACTTTGGCGCCTAATTCGCGGTATACCGATGGCCCTACGCTGTAAGCGGCGCCGTTGGCGCAGTCCACCACAATTTTTAAATGCGACAAATCCAAGTGGTACGGGAAGGTTGATTTGCAGAATTCGATATAACGGCCATTGGCATCTTTGACGCGTACGCTTTTCCCTAAGTTCGCAGTGTCTTCAATGACCATGTCATTTTCTAATTCCTGATTAATGGCATCCTGCAGTTCATCCGGCAGCTTTTTGCCTTCGCTGGAAAAAAATTTAATGCCATTATCAAAATACGGGTTGTGCGATGCAGAAATCACAATCCCTAAGCTGGCATGCAGCGCGCGGGTTAAATGCGCAATGGCCGGCGTCGGCAATGGGCCAAGCAAATGCACGTACACGCCGGCCGCGTTCAAGCCAGCCTGCAGCGCAGCTTCTAAAATATAGCCCGACAAGCGTGTATCTTTGCCCAAAACAACAATCGGCTTGGTTTTTTTACTGGTGCGTTTTAATACTTTACCTGCAGCAAACCCCAGCTTTAATGCAAAGTCAGGTGTAATCGGAAGTTCCCCAAATTTTCCGCGAATGCCATCGGTACCAAAATAACTCATCTTCTGCTCACTTTCTTATTTACACGCGGTGATTGTATCCACCATTTTAAATTGGATTTACTTTACACCAAAAACAAAAAAGCCGTCACAGAAATGACGGCTTTTCAGTATCTTGATTACTAAAAATCAACCAACGCGGTAGTTTGGCGCTTCTTTGGTAATAGTCACATCATGCACATGCGATTCTGACATGCCGGCAGAGGTGATTTTCACAAATTTAGCGTTTTGACGCAGATCTTCAACAGTTGCAGAACCAGTATAGCCCATAGAAGAACGCAAGCCGCCCATCATTTGATGCACAATGTTGCCCATCGGGCCTTTGTACGGCACGCGGCCTTCAATGCCTTCTGGCACGAGTTTTTCCGCGCCCGCTTTAGAGTCTTGGAAATAACGGTCTGCAGAACCGGTTGCACCCGCCATTGCGCCCAAAGAGCCCATGCCGCGGTAAGCTTTGTAGTAACGGCCTTGGAAGAATTCAACTTCACCCGGCGCTTCTTCAGTACCCGCCATCAGCGAACCGACCATAATGGTGCTCGCGCCTGCGCCGATCGCTTTCGCCATGTCGCCAGAGAAGCGGATGCCGCCATCAGCGATCAATGGAATTTGATCTTTCAATGCATTCGCCACAGAGTCAATTGCAGAGATTTGCGGCATACCGATACCGGCAACAATACGCGTTGTACAGATTGAACCAGGGCCAATACCGACTTTCACCGCATCTGCACCAGCGTCAAGCAGTGCAAGCGCTGCATCACCAGTCGCGATGTTGCCGCCAATCACTTGAACTTGCGGATAGTTGGCTTTCACCCAGCGTACACGTTCGATCACGCCTGCTGAATGGCCATGCGCTGTATCCACAACAATCGCATCTACACCCGCTTCCACCAATGCTTCAACACGGCTTGGGGTTTCTGCGCCAGTACCGACCGCAGCGCCGACACGCAAACGGCCTAAGTCGTCTTTGCAGCTGTTTGGATAAAGTTCAGCTTTACGGAAGTCAGTCACCGTAATCAAGCCTTTCAATTCATTGTTTTCGCCAACCACCAGCACTTTTTCAATGCGGTTTTTTTGCAGCAATGCTTGAATATTTTCTTTGGATTCGTTTTCGCGGACAGTCACTAAACGGTCTTGGCCGGTCATGATGTTGCTGACAGGCTGTTCCAGATTGGTTTCAAAACGCGTATCGCGGCCAGTCACAATACCGACCACTTTGCCGTCTTTCACCACAGGCACGCCGCTGATATTGTTTGCTTGTGTCAAAGCAATCAGCTCGCGGACAGTTGTTTCAGGTGTCACGGTGATAGGATCTTTCACCATGCCTGCTTCGAATTTTTTCACACGGCGAACTTCAGCAGCTTGCGCTGAAATATCCATGTTTTTGTGCAAAATACCAATACCACCGTTTTGCGCCATCGCGATCGCCATACGGGACTCAGTCACCGTATCCATAGCTGCTGATACTAAAGGAATATTCAGATTAATGCCGCGAGTCAGGCGTGTCTTTAGAGAGACATCTTTTGGGAGAACAGTAGAGTAGGCAGGGAGTAATAAGACATCATCGAAGGTTAGCGCTTCTTGAACGATGGTCAACATAACAGTCTCACTGGTAATTTCCGTGCGCCATTATAAACAAAATTTCAGTTTTTATTCATGCCTATTTCAGCCAATGCTGATTTTTTTTGTCAAAAGTTATGCTTTTCAGCATATAAATGCGCGCAACTGCTTATTTTTAGATTAATTTTCATCTTTTAATTTTATTTTAGGCCAGCATGGCAGAACCGCAGCCCCGCCATGCTTCAATATCATCAGGCTGAAAAACTCAGCAGACTTGATCAAAGCCCTCATCATTCACCGGATCCGGCGCATCAATCGGCACAAAAGGAATCATCTTATGCGCCGCGCGCGCCTTATTGCACTGCGCATCGGCGATTTGCACTTCTTTGCAGGATGAACTGCGCGCTTCATATATGCCGCAGCTGACCTGCTGCCCGACTGTCCCTTGCAGCGCAATGCAGCGCGGCGCAGGCTGATTGGTGCCGCTCATGCATGAATAAACTGCACTCACAGGTTCCGTATAATGCTCGGGCATATTCAGCCCTTCCGCCCAATAAAATGAAACCCGAAAGAAAGTGCAGCAGGCGCCGCAGCTTAAACACGCATCCTGTGTGGGAACTTGAGACAGCATTGTTATAAATTCTCATCATCAAAAGTATTTTTTGAAGCTGAATTTTAAAAAAAAACTGCCTTGCCGCTCAATATTTTTTTATCACTTCCCGCGTTTATTCCGGGAAAGTAAAAACAGACTCGTCCATTAAATCTGTACCGCATTCCAGCGTTTCAATCCAATCCAAAAACTGGTTGATCTGCTCTTTGCCCACAAACGGCGTGCCGTGCTGCGGCACAATCATTTCCACGTCCATGGTGCGCACCATATTGACCCAGAGGCGGATCACTTTGTTATTGCACATATAGCGCTGATGGAAACCTTTCATTTTCGGCACATGCGCGGCAAAGTTTTCTAAAGGCTTAGAGGCATCTTCAACCATCGAAGCGCCCATATCGCCCGAAAACAGAATTTTGGCAATCGGGTCATAAAATTGGAAGTTGCCGACCGAATGCAGAAAATGCGCCGGCACCGCAATAATCTGGCTCTGGCCTAAATGAATAATTTGACCATGATCCGGCAGCTCAACCAAGCGGTCCAGCCAATTGCCTTTCATGCGGTCACTCATAAATGCTGAGTTTAAATGCGGCAAGAAACGCGCCCATAATTTCGAAGCCACGACTTTGGCCTCGGTATAGACCAGCCAGCGCGGCATTGAGGTAATAATGTCCGGATCCTGATGCGAAGCCATCACATAATCCAGATTGGTCAGGCGGGTATATTTATTCAATTCCATCGTCAGCGGAACATAGGTTAAATCACCGCCTGGGTCCAGCACTGCAGCGCGTTCATTGTCCAAAATCAAAAACTGATTGGCCTGTACGCCTTCACCTTTGACCAAGCTGGTAAAACTGATGCATTTGTGTGTGCCGTTATCGAATAATACCTGCGATGTGGTGCGGTCAAATGCCATGCCTATTCCCCGAAAATTCTGTTGTTCTTAAAAGACTTTTATTGCCCTACAACATAGCTGGAATTACACAAACTTACAATAAATTTAAGACCAATATCATTAGAAATATCAAATAATTGAGACCTGCTTTGCATAAAAAAATCCCGATTTTTTAGGTCGGGATTCAAATTTATCAACGGCTGATCAGAAAAAATAATGCTGCACTAATGCCGCAACGCCAATAATCAGGAATACCGCTGCGCCAATTTTATGAATCAAGGCGATCGGCAATTTTTCCGCCAGCTTATTGCCGATAAACACCGCCGGCGCATTCACCAGCATGATGCCCAAAGTCGTGCCGAGCGTCACCCAGCCAATGCTGTCAAAACGCGCCGCCAAGGCGACTGTCGCAATTTGGGTTTTATCGCCGATTTCCGCTAAAAAGAACAGCACAAAGGTCGCGCCAAATACGCCGTACTTTTGCCATTTATTGATGCTTTCAGATTCATCACCCAGCTCATCCGGAATCAGCATCCATGCCGCCATGGCGATAAAGCCCAATGACACAATCCACAGCAGCACAGTGGGGCTGAGCACGGTGGTAATCCATTGGCCCAAGACAGCAGAAACCCCATGGTTGACCACAGTGGCTAAAAAAATCGCAATCAGAATAGGAACAGGCTTGCGGAAACGCGCAGCCAGCAGCAAAGCCAGCAATTGGGTTTTATCGCCCATCTCGGACAAGGCAACAACGGCTAAAGAAATCAGAAAAGCGGACAGCATGATGAATTTCTCTGGCTAGCAAAACAAATACCAATGACTCACCTCTCCTGCTAGCCAAAAATCTGCAGAGCGGTAAATCAAAGGTCTTGCCAACAAAAGAAAGCTTTTAGAAAAAGCTCAAAGGTTCTTTGCTATGATGGCCATGTCCATTTTAGGACAATTATGTTGACCACCACCTATTTACTTTGCGTAAATAGCGGCTACTCCCCAATGAAGTAGGCCCATTTTAAGGGGATGGCCCCAATAAAGCAAATCGATTTATAAATTAAAATAAAACAATCAGATAAATCCTTTCCACCTGTTCTGATCCGTATTTCAGGATTTACTCCAGCCCATCGGCCTAGAACAAAAAACCCTGCCGAAGCAGGGTTTAGATGTTCAATAGTCAGTCCGGCATCAGAGCAGCAGGCTGCGGATATCGGAAAGCAGCTTGGTCAGCTTATGCGTGAAGCGCGCGGCGTCTGCGCCGTTAATCACACGGTGATCATACGACAGCGACAGCGGCAGCATCAGCTTCGGATCAAAGCCTTCACCATTCCACACCGGCTGCATCGTTGCCGGTGAAATGCCTAAGATCGCCACTTGCGGCCAGTTTACCAGCGGTGTAAAGGCTGTGCCGCCAATCGCGCCTAGGCTGGAAATGGTAAAGTTCGCGCCCTGCAGGTCTTTTGGCGACAGTTTCTTATCACGCGCTTTTTGACCCAGTTCACCCAATTCCACTGCAATCTGCTTAATGGATTTTTGATCTGGATTACGCAGCACTGGCACGGTCAAGCCATCAGGGGTCGCAACCGCAATGCCCATATGGATTTCATTGCGCAGCAGCACCGACTTGCCGTCATCCGACAAATGGCCTGCAAATTCACGTTCTTCTTGCAGCAAATGCGCAACCGCTTTAATGATGAAAGCCATAATGGTCAGGCTGATGCCGTCTTTCTTAAAGCCGCCTTTCAGATCATTGCGCCATGCTTCCAGCTCAGTAATATCCGCCAAATCGAACTGAGTGACTTGCGGAATAAAGTTGTTCAGCGACAGCTGCGGAATGGATACCTGCTGCAAGCGCGTCAACACTTTTTCTTCCGTGCCGCCAAATGCAGCAAAGTCCGGCAGTTTCGGCAGGCCAGAAACCGCTGGCGCAGACGCTGCAGCTGGGGCAACTTGCGGCGCCGTCAAGCGCGCTTTCACATAAGCGGCCAAATCTTCTTTCATTACACGCTGATGCGGGCCAGAAGCCGTCACTTCCGCCAGCACAACGCCTAATTCACGCGCCAGTTTACGTACCGCTGGGCCGGCATAGACTTTGGCATTGGCTTCATTCTGCGCTTTGCTCAATTTGTCTGCGCCCTGCACTGGAGCTGCAGCAGGAACAGCTGCTGATGCTGCAGGCGCAGGCTGCGCTTTCACTTCAGCTTTTGGCGCCGGAGCAGAAGCGGCGGCCGGCGCAGCAGCAGGTGTTGAAGATTCACCTTCAATGGTCACCAAAGCCACGCCTTCGCTGACGTTTTGACCCAAAGT
Source organism: Acinetobacter sp. (assembly GCF_041919735.1). GTDB lineage: Bacteria > Pseudomonadota > Gammaproteobacteria > Pseudomonadales > Moraxellaceae > Acinetobacter. The sequence continues at coordinate 15,017 of NZ_JAYRTF010000008.1, read as the reverse complement.
AACATGAACCGCTTTAATCACCCCTGCTGCCGTGCTTGGCACTTCAACAGTCGCTTTATCCGATTCCACCACCACAATGCTTTGATCTTTTTCGACCGTATCGCCGACTTTCACTAAAATTTCAGCGACCGCGGCTTTATCCACGCCTAAATCCGGCACCGCAATCTCAATTGCGCCCGTCTGCACGGGTGCAACCTGAGCCGCAGCTGGCGCTTCCACAGGTGTTGAAGCAGCGGCTGGAGCTGATTCTGCTTTTGGCGCTTCCGTGGCAGGTGCGGAACCTGCAGTTTTAACCGTCAGAATAACCACACCTTCTTTCACGCTGTCGCCAGCCTGAACCGTAATCGATTCTACGGTGCCGGCAACCGTGCTCGGCACTTCAACTGAAGCTTTGTCCGATTCCAGCAGAACCAAACTGTCATCCACCGCAACAGTGTCACCCACTTTCACCAAGAGTTCAGCAACTGTGGCTTTTTCCACCCCAATGTCCGGCACTTGCACATCGACCACAGCAGATGCCGCAGCGGGCGCTGCCTGCTGAGCTGGCGCCTGTGCTGCTGCAGGAACTTCAGCCTGAGGTGCGGGAGCCGCTTCAGTTTTTGGCGCTTCGGCAGCAGGTGCTGCGCCTTCAGCTTCCAGCTCAATCAGCACCGTGCCTTCATGCACTTCGTCACCCAGCGCAACAGCGATGCTTTTCACCACACCCGCAGCCGTGCTTGGCACTTCCACTGAGGCTTTGTCGGATTCCAATAGCACCAGGCTGTCATCCACCGCGACGCTATCGCCGACTTTCACCAACAGTTCAGCAACTGTCGCTTTATCTACACCAATATCAGGAGTCGTAATTTGCATGATCAGTTCTCCTCTTTGTAGTCAGCAACAGCGTGCAGTTCTGGGTGCGCCTGCGGCAGCCATGCCACTGGACGGTCTGTATCCAATTCAAAGCTGGAGATCGCATCTTTCACTAAGCGCGCATCCACTTCACCTTCATCCGCGAGTTTTTTCAGCGTTGCCACCACAATGTGCGCGGCATCAACACCGAAATAGCTGCGCAAATTCGCGCGTGTATCTGAACGGCCATAGCCATCTGTACCCAAAGCAACAAATGGGCGGTTGTCCGGAAGATAAGCGCGGATCTGTTCGCTGTAAGCGCGCATATGGTCGGTTGCAGAAACCACAATGCCATTGGTGGCGCGCAGCTGCTGCGATACCCACGATTCTTTTGCCGTTTCCGCCATTGGATGCAAGCGGTTGTACTCTTCACACGCCATGCCGTCACGCGCCAATTCATTGAAGCTGGTCACGCTGAAGACATTTGAGTGAATTTGATATTCATCACGCAGAATTTGCGCCGCTTTGATCACTTCACGCAGAATCACGCCTGAACCCATCAGCTGAACCGTAGCTTTTTCATCTTCCTGCAGCAAATACATGCCGCGCTTGATGCCTTCTTCAGCGCCTTGCGGCATTTCAGGGTGTTCATAGTTTTCGTTCATCACGGTGAGGTAATAGAACACGCGCTCTTGGTTCACATACATGCGCTGCAAGCCGTCATGCACAATCACCGCCAGCTCATAACCGAAACATGGGTCATAAGACACGCAGTTTGGAATGGTATTGGCCAAAATGTGCGAGTGGCCATCCTGATGCTGCAAGCCTTCACCGTTCAATGTGGTCCGGCCTGCTGTCGCGCCCAACAGGAAGCCTTGCGCCTGCGCATCGCCCGCTGCCCATGCAATATCGCCGATACGCTGGAAGCCGAACATGGAGTAGTACATGTACATCGGAATCATTGGCAGATTATTGGTGGAATAACTGGTTGCCAGCGCCGCCCAAGCACTCATCGCGCCGGCTTCGTTGATGCCTTCCTGCAGCATGTGGCCGTCTTTGGCTTCACGGTAATGCATCAGCTGTTCTTGGTCTTCCGGCGTATATTTTTGACCGTGCGCTGCGTAAATGCCGAGCTGACGGAACATGCCTTCCAGGCCAAAAGTACGCGCTTCATCTGGAACAATCGGCACCACGCGGTCTTTAATGGCTTTTTCTTTCAGCAAGGATGAAATCAAACGCACCATCAGCATGGTGGTTGACTGCTCTTTGCCGCCGCTGCCTTTCAATACCGCATCAAATACCGATAACTCTGGAATCGCCAGCTGCTCGCTTTCTTTGCGGCGCGCAGGCAAATAGCCGCCCAGCGCTTCACGGCGCGCTTTCAGGTATTTCAGTTCCGGCGAGTTTTCGCTTGGACGGTAGAACGGCAGTTCTTCCAGCTGATCATCATTAAATGGCAGGTTGAAACGGTCACGCACATATTTCAGCGAGTCAATTTGCATCTTTTTAATCTGATGCGTTTTGTTCACTGCTTCAATTTCTTCAGACAGGCCATAGCCTTTGACAGTTTTCGCCAAGATTACGGTTGGCTGGCCTTTGGCTGTGCATGCTTCTGCATAAGCGGCAAAAACTTTGTACGGGTCGTGGCCGCCGCGGTTCAGATTATCAATATCTTCATCGCTGAGATCTTTGACCAATTCTGCTGCTTCAGGATATTTGCCAAAGAATTTTTCACGGGTATATGCGCCGCCTTTTACTTGATAGCGCTGGAAATCGCCATCTACTGCTTCTTCCATCACGGCCTGCAGCGCGCCCGTCGTATCTTTAGCCAATAATGGGTCCCAATGACGGCCCCAAACCACTTTAATCACACGCCAGCCGGCGCCACGGAACAAAGACTCCAGTTCTTGAATGATTTTGCCGTTGCCGCGTACAGGGCCATCGAGGCGCTGCAAGTTGCAGTTGACCACCCAAATCAGATTGTCGAGCTTTTCACGGCCCGCCAGTGAAATTGCGCCCAAGCTTTCCGGCTCATCCATCTCACCATCGCCCAGATAGGCCCAAACTTTACGGTCTTCTTCTTTAATCAGGCCGCGGTTCATCAAGTATTTTTGAATATGCGCCTGGTAGATCGACATGATCGGGCCAAGGCCCATGGATACGGTTGGGAACTGCCAGTAGTCCGGCATCAAATACGGATGCGGATAGCTTGGCAAGCCGATGCCGCCGACTTCACGGCGGAAATTATTCAAATGCTCTTCGGTTAAACGGCCTTCAAGGAATGAACGCGCGTAAATACCCGGCGCGCAGTGGCCTTGGTAATAAATCATGTCGCCGCCGAAGCTGTCGCTGTTGGCGCGGAAGAAGTGGTTGAAGCCCACATCATATAAGGTTGCTGAAGATGCAAAGCTGGCCAAATGGCCGCCCAAATCATCACCGGTTTTGTTGGCGCGCAGCACCATGGCCAAAGCATTCCAGCGGATCAGCGCGCGGATGCGGCGCTCCATATCCTGATCGCCCGGCATCGCCGGCTGTTCTTCAACTGAAATGGTATTACGGTAAGGAGTATTTAGACGCTGAATAGGAACATGCTTCGCGATTGCGCGCTGATACAGTTTTTCAAGCAGAAAAGCTGCGCGCTCCGTTCCCATATGCTGTAAAACTGAATCGAACGCTTCTTGCCATTCTTGGGTTTCCTGCGCGTCTGTATCGCCGTAGAACGCCATAATTCACCTATCCTGTGTGCCTAATATATGCCTCTATATGTATCATATTTTCTGTCAGCTCAGTTATGGCTGCGGATGAATACGATCTTGGACTAATATTTAGGAAATAAATAGACATTGACCATTCCTTACACAAATCAGCAAAAAATAGCCAATAACGCATAAATAACAACCGATTTCCATTCTATAAAGTGATAGTGTCAAATGTGTAGGCATGAAATGTAAAAAGCCATTGCTCAATTTCTCTGAGGCAATGGCTTTTCGATCAAGCAGTTTTTTTAAGTTTTTATGCAATCGGTTTTTTATATGCGCGCCGAACGCTTATGGCAGCATCGCTAAATAAGTAGAGGGGTTTTTGCGCTGGCCATCTTTGACGACTTCATAGTGCAAGTGAGGGCCTGTACAGCGTCCGGTACAGCCGACATTGGCAATCTGCTCGCCAGCTTCAACACGGTCACCGACGCGCGCAATCAGGCGTGATGCGTGCGCATAACGAGTCAGGTAGCCATTGCCGTGATTGATTTCGACATATTGACCATAACCTGTGCCCCAGCCAGACTTGGTGACAATGCCTGGGCCTGTTGCATAAATCGGTGTGCCGCTCGGCGCTGACATATCTAAGCCAGAGTGGTTTTCAGCACGTCCGCCCATTGTACGTCCGCCATAATTAGAGCTGACGCGTTTTAAATCTGGAAGCGGATGCGTCACCAGCCATGAATATGGGTTGCCGGATGATGCTGAGAAGGATTTGATGCTGCTTGAACCGTATTTTTTTGCGATGGTGTCGTTGTTAAGTTCAACTGACTTTTCACGCAATTTAACATTCATTTTTGTTTCAGCAGGAATATCCATGTCGCTGGATTCGGAATAGGCGCCTTGCGCCAAGGTGCGGGTTAATTGCTCAAGACGGTCCGTTGAACCATCCTGGCTGACTTCAACCAGGTCCGCAAATGCAACTGATGCTGCTGAAGCGGCGAATGAAAATGCCAATAAAATACGGCGAAAATGCATAAAAACCTCATTAAAACTGTTCTTAATCGAATTCTTTGAGTGATCTCTTCCTTGATATCGACTGAAAGAAGCGCATAAGATTAAGACATAAGCATGAAGGAAATATGAATGTCAGAACCCTTGAACGTCTTTCAACAAACAAGAAAACACTTAAAAACAGGAAACTTTTCGTTTCTCTCAACGCAAGTCGCTGCTTGGCAGAGACTGACGAAACTCGTTCAACCTTTATTGCCCCAGCCGGAACAATGGCAAGTCGTTTGTTATCAAAATGGTGTGCTGATGCTTACTGGTGAAAATCAGGCGCTGGTCAGCCAGCTCGCGTATCTTCAAAAGCAATACATTGCTCAGCTTTCACAAATACCGGAATTAAAAGAAATAAACAAGATCCAAGTCCGCTTAAGAGTTCCGTCTCAAACGCCACCGCCCCTTGAAAAAATTTCAGAACCGCTCAGTCCAGAAACACAGGATCTTCTGCGCAATGCTGCTGACTTTGTGAACGACCCTAAGCTTAGCCAAGCTATGCTGCGTTTGGCAAGCAATAAAAAGTAACCGGCTCAGGATTGCGCGCTGACCTTTAAAATTATTTTGTGACGCGATCAGCATTTTACTTTGTTATATTATAACGCAACATTGAAAAGACAATGACTTATGTCACACTGACATAAGAAATTGGGCAGGCATTAATGTCATCAAATGTTACAATTTCGTAGCTGCTTGGATCACTTTTGACATTGCGCAGCAGCTGATTGTTTAATGCATGGCCTGACTTATATGCATCATATTTGGCAATAATTTGATGGCCCAGCAAATATAAATCGCCTACTGCATCTAATATTTTGTGACGAACAAACTCATCAGCGAAGCGCAAGCCCTCTTCATTGACCACGCCGGTATCGTCCAGGCCGACTGCATTATCCAAACTTGCGCCCAAAGCCAGATTATTGGATTTCAGATAGTCCAGATCTTTCATAAAGCCGAATGTACGCGCTTCACTGACTTCATACACAAATGTTTCGGTCGAAAAATCAATCGATGCAGACTGATCTTCTTTTTTGAAGGCAGGGTGGTCAAAATCGATGGTGAAATTCAGCTGAAAACCGTCATGCGGGCTGAAAACCGCTTTTTTATCATCAATCAGCGCTTCAACCGGTTTTAAAATTTTGATGAATTTTTTCGGCGCATCCTGTTCGGCCAAGCCGCCCTGCATCAATAAATAGATGAATGGGCCGGCGCTGCCATCCATAATCGGCACTTCAGACGCGGACACTTCAATAATCAAGTTATCAATGCCTAAGCCGGCGATTGCGCTCATGATGTGCTCAATAGTGCCGACTTTGGCATTTTCCTGCACCAGATTCGAGCACATGAATGCTTCCTGTATCAGCATGGCATCTGCTGGAATATCTACTTGCGGTTCCAGATCGATGCGGCGAAACACAATTCCCCCGTCTGCATGATGCGGCACAAAGTTAATCATGACTTTTTGCCCGCTATGAAGACCAATTCCGCTCGCTTTTACGACGCGCTGCAGGGTACGCTGTTTCAACATGCTTTTCATTCATCGATAGATAAAACCGCTATACGTTAGCATATTTAGCCATTGATAAAAAACAAAAAAGGCAGCCAAACTGCTGCCTTTCTCTATTTCTTAATTAAAAATCAAAGCGCTTTCAATTACTTGCGCTGCTGATTTTTTAAATAATCCTGAATGCTCATCGGCGTAGGACGCGGGCTGGATACAGCTGGCGTAGACTGAATCGGCGCGCCATTGGTTCCATCCGCCTGCTGGCGCTGAATAGCAGGAACATCATCTTCATCGACAGACTGAACAGCTGACTGCTGGCGCATAGACTGCTGCACGCTTGGACGCTTCATCGGTTCAGCTGTATCTGCTGAATTACGGGTTAAACCAGTTGCAATCACAGTCACACTGATTTCATCACGTGCATCTGGATCAAATACTGTACCGTAGAACACTTGACCTTCGTCCAAATCGACGATTTGGTTCACAACATCAGTGATTTCTTCAATTTCACCAAAAGTGACATCGTCACCACCAGTTACGTTAATAAGAATACCTTTGGCATTCATAATGGTCACGTTATCTAGTAATGGACTGCGAATCGCTTGTTCAGCCGCTTGACGCGCACGGTTCTCACCACGACCTGAACCTGCACCCATCATCGCATAACCGCGTGTACTCATTGCGGTTTTCAAATCGGCGAAGTCAAGGTTGATATGACCCGGACGTACCACAAGATCGAAGATACTGCGCACTGCATTTAACAGTACGTCATCTGCCTTTTTATAGGCATCTTTCATTGAAATATCACGGAATACTTTCAGCAAGCGTTGGTTCGGAATAATAATTAAAGAATCAACATGTTGCTCAAGTGCTTCAATCCCTTTTTCCGCAGATTGTTGACGGCGTTTACCTTCAAAGTTAAACGGAGTCGTCACCACACCGACAGTCAGAATTCCCATTTCTTTGGCAATTTCAGCAACAACAGGTGCTGCACCTGTACCTGTACCGCCCCCCATACCAGCAGTGACAAACACCATATCAGTGCCTTCCAAATGCTGGCGGATCAGTTCACGGCTTTCTTCCGCTGCCGCTTGGCCGACTTGCGGATTCGCGCCTGCGCCCAAACCGCGCGTGCCTTGCTCGCCCAGCTGGATTTTAAATTGCGCATTCATGCGGTCCAATGCCTGTTTGTCTGTATTGGCGCAGACAAATTTCACACCCTGAATATCTGATTCAAGCATGTGCTGCACAGCGTTGCCGCCTGCGCCGCCTACACCAAATACAGTGAAACGGGCTTGACCAATGCTATCGCTTTGATCATCTTCTAAAAATTCAAATGAGGCCATGACCTGTAAAATTCCTAATCTTAATCGGCAGTCACATCAGCCCGTATACTGCCTTAATCTTAATAAAATTGTTTTTAGAATGCGGTTCCGGCCTGAGCTTGTCAAGTTCAAGCAGTATGCCGTACAACTTCCCAACAATATTCCCAAAAAATTCCACTTAAAAGATGGATTTCAGCGTTTCATTTAATCCTGACCACGCGCGTTTCACCCGCTGCATCATCGACAGGCCTTCAGGATCATCCTGCTCGACAAAAGTATCCTGCGTATCGCTCTGGCTGTACATCAGCAAACCTGCAGCCGTGGCGTATTGCGAACGGCGCAGCGCAGCCTGATTCTGATCCTCTGCATGCACCTGTACCGGCGGATTGCCTAAATGCGCAGAAACACCCAGCTTTTTGCGCGCGAAACTGACCATGCCTTCAATTTGACCGGCATCACCGGTCAGCACCACACCGTGGTAAAGGCCATGAATGGCGCCGTTGCGCTCCAGCACTTCACGCACCATGCCCAGAATTTCATCGTAGCGGGCAATGATAATTTCCGTCAATTCAATCCGGCTGATGGTCTGCGGACCGTCAATGCCCTGAAACTGAATCATATGGTCCGGCTTCACCACTTTTAAATCGACACAGCCGTACAGCAGCTTGATGCGTTCCGCTTCTTCAGTGGTGGTCTGCAAGACCGCAGCAATATCCCGGGTCACATGCTCGCCGCCGCGCTGCAGCGTATGCGTCATCGCCAAGCGGCCATCCAAATACACCGCCACATTGGTGGTGCCGGCGCCGATATCCAGCAAGCAAACGCCATATTCGCGCTCATCTTTCAGCAGGCTGGCTTCTGCCGTCGCCAGGCTGGAAATCACCATGCGCTCCACACCGATATTCGCGCCTTTCAATGCGCGGTCCAAGTTCTGCATGGTGCTGATCGGCAACATCATCAAATGGTAATGCCCTGTCATGCTGTGCGCAGACATGCGGATCGGGTTCAAAACCCATTCCGGCGCATCATCCAGCTCAAAACCCAGCGGCACAGCGCTCACCAGATAATGATCCGAAGTCAAATGGCTGGCTTTAGCCAGCTCTAATGCACGCACCACTTCATTGGTTGTTATCGTATGGTCCGTATTTTCTACCGGTGTGCGCCCAGAGGCATAAAAACTTTTCAACTCAGCGCTAGGGATGGAAATCCACGCAGAATGCACGCGGCACTCCGCCATGTCTTCCGCTTCCTGCACTGCATTTTTAATTGCTGTAATAACCTTATCGAGACTGACAATTTTGCCTTTATTCATGCCTCGGTTACGAGCGGTCGCCATGCCAATGACCTGGATATTATCCGGCGCATGTACCTTACCAATCAAAACTGAAACTTTATGTGTCCCAATGTCAATCGCAACAACTGAGGGAACAGCTTCATTCATTATTTACTACTACCATTCACATGTGTGTTTAATTATGGCTCAACGCCTCTATCTGTAAAGCCAGCATTATGGCTTTACGGCCGTTCCATCTGCAATGCCTGTGTCATTAATCGTTACAACAAAATGACCATTTGCTATTTTTGGCGGCATTGAGTTTTTCCACTGAATAGCCAAACCATTGCGATAGCGCAAGTCGATTGCTGAAATATTAGACCATACTGGCTTTAAATCTGCAGTTGCCAGATGACTCAAGCGTTGAAGCTTACTCATGGTTTGATCCTGATCGACAATAATGCGCAGGCCAGAATCAAACTGCATAAACCAAGTCATGCGTTCCGTTAAATATAATTCTTTTAATCGAATGCCGACCGGCAGGAATAACTGGTTAATTTCGTTGTATCGGCGCATCATCATTTTTGAATGCGTCACAGGCCCATGCAGCAGCGGCAGGTTTGGATAATTGCGGGGCGCAACTTCCGTAAACACATCACCGCTGTCGCTCAGCAGCCGCCCTGTTCCCCAACGTGCGATTGCATTGCGAGGCATCACGCGCACACGAATAGCATTCGGCCACGCACGCGATACAACAACGCGATCAACCCAAGACATTTCCAAGGCGCGATCGCGTATCATTTTTAAATCTGAGGTGAAGTAATTTTCCGTCACCACCGGCGCCACATGCATCAGCACCTGCTGGCGCTCAGCATCTGAACGTGTGCCGACCACATCGAGCGATGCGATTTGCGCATCGGTCATCACGCGGTACAGGCCAAACATCCCCGCAGCCAGCACCACGGCCGCGACCAAAAGCAACAGCCAGCCGCCCACATTCGCAAGCTTTTCCTTTCGCGTTGGAGGCTTGTCATGAATTGAGGTGACTGCTGCCCGCTTGCGGCGCATCGATGCAGGGAGTTGAGCCATATCTTAGTGAGCCGCATCCGTCAATGTCTGCTCTAAAATAGCGACACATAGCTGATCGAACTCCAGACCGACAGCTTTCGCCGCTTTCGGCACTAAAGAATGGCTGGTCATGCCCGGCACCGTATTGACTTCAAGCAGCCAGAAATTGCCGTGCTCATCCTGCATCGCATCAATGCGGCCCCAGCCGCTGGCGCCTACCGCCTGGAATGCGCGCAGGCACAGCGCTTGCAGGCGCTGCTCTTCATTTTCAGTCAAGCCGCATGGAATGCCGTACTGCACATCATTGCGGTTGTATTTCGCTTCATAATCGTAGAACGCCACATCTTTTGGCGGCTCTAAACGGATCACAGGAAGCGCCTGGCCATTGAGGATCACAATGGTAAATTCACGGCCGGTGATCCATTTTTCCGCCATGACGACTGCATCATGCACCGCCGCTTTGGCAATCGCTTCTGCAAAGTCTTCAATTTTTTCAACTTTGCTCATGCCGATGCTTGAGCCTTCATGCACGGGCTTGATAATGAACGGCAGACCAATGCTGTCTACAATTTCATTTAAATCAGAATCTTTGCTGACAATCCGGTACGGCGCAGTCGGCAATTCAGAACCTTGCCAAACCTGCTTGGTTTTAACTTTGTCCATGCCGATAGCGGAACCCTGAACGCCAGTCCCTGTATAAGGAATATTCAGCCACTCCAGCGCGCCCTGAATCTGGCCGTCTTCGCCGCCGCGGCCATGCAGCACAACAAATGCGCGGTCATACGCCACCAGTTCCGTGACGCTGCGCTCTTGCGGATCAAAAGCCTCAGCGTTCACCCCTGAGCGGACTAATGCTTCAAGTACCGCTTTACCGCTATCTAGAGAAACCTCACGCTCAGCAGACTTACCACCAAGCAACACGGCAACTTTGCCGAACTTTGAAGCATTTGACACGTTTATATCCTTAAACTTTAAACTGGTCGATCAACTCAATACCGCATCACGAAGATGCTTATTTTAAATATAGGCCGTTTTGAGCCAGCTCGATAGAGATAGCTCCCACATTACCTGCGCCCTGCGTTAATAACAAGTCACCTGGCTGCAGCACTTTTTGCATCGCGTTCTGAAGGTTGCCATCTACAGGATCAATCAAAATCGGCTCGACCTCACCGCGCAGGCGGATGCTGCGCGCCAATGCGCGGCTGTCCGCACCCACAATCGGTTTTTCACCCGCAGGATAAACTTCCAGCAGGAGCAATTGATCCACTTGTGACAATACATCAACAAAATCATCAAAACAGTCGCGGGTACGGCTGTAGCGGTGCGGCTGGAACATCATCACCAAACGGCGGTCCGGATGGCTGGCACGCGCCGCTTTAATGGTCGCTTCCACTTCTTTCGGATGGTGGCCATAGTCATCCACCAGTTTCACATCACCCTCTTCAAGCGCAAATTGACCCTGCACTTGGAAGCGGCGGCCGACACCGCTGAAGCTTTCCAAGGCGCGTGAAATCGCGGCATCCGATACGCCTTCATCGGTCGCAATGCCAATCGCGGCCAATGAGTTCAGAATATTGTGCGCGCCCGGCATATTGATGGTGACACGCAATGGCTCACGGTCTTTGCGCAATACAGTAAAGTGCGACTGCATGCCGTCCTGCTCAACATCAACCGCGCGGATGTCATTGTCTTCATTGAAACCGTAAGTCAGCAGCGGACGGCCAATGCGCGGCATAATTTCGCGGATATTGGCGTCATCGCCGCACACCACAGCCAAGCCATAGAATGGAAGCTTTTGCAGGAACTGCACGAAAGTGGATTTCAAGTTGTCAAAGCTGCCGCCATAGGTATCCATATGGTCAGCATCAATATTGGTCACAATCGCCGCCATTGGCTCTAAAAACAGGAAGGACGCATCGGATTCATCCGCTTCCGCCACAATGTAGCGGCTCGCGCCCAAAGCGGCGTTTACACCGGTACGGTTCAGCAGGCCGCCAATGACATAGGTCGGATCCATGTTTTCTTCGGCCAGCATGCAGGTCACCAAGCTGGTGGTGGTGGTTTTGCCATGCGTTCCGGCAACGGCGATGCCGTGGCGGTAGCGCATCAGCTCACCAAGCATTTCTGCGCGGCGCACAACAGGCACGCGGGTTTCGATCGCCGCTTTAATTTCAGGGTTTTCTGGATCAATCGCAGTCGAAACCACCAATACGTTTGCGCCTTGGATATTTTCAGCTGTATGGCCGATATAGACCTTGATGCCGTTTTCTTCCAGCTGAGCGGTCGTTTTAGAGGCTTTGATATCTGAACCGGAGACTTTATAGCCTTGGTTTTTCAAAACTTCCGCAATACCGCACATGCCTGCACCGCCAATCCCCACAAAATGGATGTGTTTGATACGGCGCATTTCTGGCACTTTAATTAACTTTTTCGCTTGCTCAGCAGGAGTTGAAGGAGACATAAAATACTCGGATTACAATTCTTGAATTAAACGAACCACATGCTGTGCCGCATCTGGCTGTGCCTGCTGGCGCGCTTTCACCGCCATTTCCTGTAATAGCTGGCGGTTCATCAGCGGCTGCAGCAACGCTGTTAAGCTTTCTGGCGTCATCTGGGCCTGCGGGCAAATTTTCGCGGCATGGATATCGGCCAGGAATTTGGCATTTGCAGTCTGGTGATCATCCACTGCGCTTGGCAATGGAACAAAAACCGCTGCAAGGCCTGCAGTTGCAATTTCCGTTACGGTTAAAGCGCCTGCACGGCAAATAATTAAATCAGCATCAGAATAGGCTTGCGCCATATCTTCAATAAATGGAGAAACTTCAGCTTTGAGGCTTTCCGGCGCACCCACATAACGCGCTTGCGTTGCTTCTGCATTGTTCTGGCCGCATTGATGAAACACATTCAACGGCACATTCAGCTGTTTCAGCGCTTCCGGCACGCATTCATTTAAAGCGCGCGCGCCCAATGAACCGCCGACAATCAATATGCGCAGCGGCTGGCCCGCTTTTTCACGCTCTTGATAGCGCCAAGACGGATTTAAAATTTCAGTAATTTCCTTGCGCACGGGATTGCCCGTCGCCACCACTTTGGCCTGCGCGGGAAAAGTATGGGGGAAAGCTTCGCAAACGGTTTGGGCAATGCGCGACAGCTGGGTATTGGTAAAACCGGCAATGGCATTTTGCTCGTGAATAATCACCGGAATGCCGAGTGCGCGGGCAGCCAAACCGCCCGGGCCGGCCACATAGCCGCCAAAACCAGCCACGGCATCGACCTTCAGCTGCTTCATATAGCGCATTGCGCTAAGCGTGGCTTTCAAAATCTTAAAAGGCGCCAAAACTTTGCGCACAATGCCATTGCCGCGCACGCCTTGAATATCAATTTGATAAATTGGAATGTTGTGGTTTTTCAGCAGCCGGTTTTCCATGCCTGCAGGCGTTGCCAGCCAAGACACTTCGATGCCTTGCTGCTGCAGCTCTTTTGCGACAGCCAAAGCTGGGAACACATGTCCGCCAGTACCTGCGGCCATCATCATTACATGTTTAGGCTGTTTTCGCTGTGCATCAGTCACGGTTTAATTCTTCAATTTAAATAAGGCTAGAATGAATCTTTATAAGCAGACAATTGTAATCACAAACGCATTGCCGTGAAAGTTTATTTGCTTGATTTCACTGGCTGCGCCATTGTTTTTTTCTGCAGATTTTCAAGTTTAAACTAGTTTTATTATTAATCGAGCTAAATTGTCAAATTTTATACACTTTTAAACCATAAAGCCTCCACAGGCCATACATATCCGGCGCAAGATTCAACTATATCGGCAGGCAGAAATAAAAAAGAGCCCTTTCGGGCTCTTTTGGACTGCGTATGCAGGCGGATGATGCCGGCGAAGGTTAAGCGCCTCGGCCTTTTTCCAAAACATCAAATAAATCATCGGCAATGGACGTGCCATATTGCGCATCAATTTCGCGCACACACGTTGGACTGGTGACGTTGATTTCGGTCACATAGTTGCCGATCACATCGAGGCCGACAAAAACCAAGCCTTTTTCACGCAAGAACGGCCCAACTTTGGCGGCAATCGCTTTGTCATTGTCAGTCAGTGGACGCGCTTCGCCTAAACCGCCCGCGGCCAAGTTGCCGCGCACTTCGCCATTTTGCGGAATACGCGCCAAGCAATACGGTACAGGTTCGCCATTCACCATCAGGATGCGCTTATCGCCATCGACAATTTCAGGGATGTAGCGCTGCGCCATGATCGGCAGCGTGCCATTATTGGTCAAAATTTCAATGGTCGAACCAATATTCACCCCATCTTGATAGAGGCGGAAAATGCCCATACCGCCCATGCCGTCCAGCGGTTTTACAATCACATCGCCGTGTTCTTTTAAAAATTCGCGGATCAGGCTTTGCTGTGAGGTGACGAGGGTTGGCACTTGCAGTTCTGGGAACTGCGTAGCAAACAGTTTTTCGTTGCAGTCGCGCAGGCTTTGCGGTTTGTTGATGATCCACGCGCCTTCGCGTTCTGCCTGTTCTAAAATATAGGTGGTGTAGACAAAGTTCATGTCAAACGGCGGGTCTTTACGCATCAAGACCACGTCATAATCCGCGATGGATTCTTTTTTCTTTTCGCCCAATTCATAGTAATGGTTGTAATCTTCAAAGACTTTTAACGGCGCAATTAAGCCAAATGCCTTGCCGTGGTCGATGTATAAATCCTGCTGCAATGCATAGCCCAATTCATGGCCGCGGCGCGCTGCTGCCCAGAGCATCGCCATTGAGGTATCCTTTTTCAGGTTTACATTTTCGATGGGATCCATCACCACAAGTACACGCATGTCTTCGCTCTTTTAAAACTAATCCGATTAGGAGTATAACGGAGATTATCCTTTTGTTTTTCTGAATTTCAGTAAAGCTTTATCTGTTCTATTGAAGCGGGGTGCGGCGCTTATGCGGCAGGCAATTATCGGTTTCCACCAAGATGAAGAACATCACTGGGTCGCAGATCTCGCCTGCGGCCATGGCCAGCATGTACGGCATAACCCGCCGTGGCAGAACCGTCCGTGGGTCATCACGGAACAAGGACGGAAAGAAAAGCTGGGCGTGATGCTGGAGTGCAAGAAGTGTGATGAAGAGGTGTTATTCACCAATTAAAATGTCTATGCGATAAACCATTTAAAATGTCCTGTTTTTAACCACAAGAGTCAAGCACAGGATTTAAGTTTCTTTGTTCAACAACAGCTTTCTGAGCTTTACGACTT
>NZ_JAYRTF010000007.1:0-145262 GCF_041919735.1 Acinetobacter sp. | reverse complement strand
TAAAGCTCGTAGTATTCATGGATTTCTGAGTGGGATTTACGCATCGTTATGTGCATATCAACTTAATCATCAAAATAAACCAACAATTCAAATTATGGAATCATTGGCTTAAGCAGGATTCGGGTTAGTTAAAACAGCACGGCAAAATGCAGCTGAAGTTGCGAAACAAGAAGAAATAAAACGTGCGGCAGAAGAAGATGCGGCCGCAAAAGAGTATCAAACTATTTTAATTTCTGAAGCTCAAACAAATTACGATAAGGCCAATGAAAACTTAAACTTAGTTTGGAATGCGACTTCGAAAGAAATACGTAACCAGCTTTTGGATGAGCAAAGAATTTGGCTAAAAAAACGTGAGTTAGAATGTAAATTGGACAGTTCGAATGCTGATAATCCTGAAGTTTATCGACTAAATTGCGAAATGAACATGACAACTCAGCGTACGAATGAATTACGCCAGAAAATTTACTATTTAGAACCTTAAGTGAAGCCATCAAAAGCCAGCGTCAGCTGGTTTTTTTCATTTACTCAGCGTCATGAAGAAATACAATTCATTACAGAATCAGTGGGCTATCGGCATAAACTGGTTGTTAAATGATCTAAAAATATTAAAAACCAATAAACAGCAAACGATAAATATCAAAGGATGGCCTCTATGAACAGTATTGTTGAATTGCTGAAGCAGCAGGTATCCGCCATTGTTCTCGATGGCGACAGTTCATTTTTCCAAGAGAAAAGTGATGCCTTAAGTATGTTTTATCCTTTTTTGCTGAGCATGTTGAAAGGGCAGCCGAGCCTGATCAGCAGTTTAAGCGGCCATTTGAATCCGCGTCTGGGAGATTTATTTGAAAGCAATGCGGCATTAAAAAACCAGTTTCTTGATCATGTTCGCGGGATTGTGCCCGTATTTGAAATTGAAAGCGCTTTATCTAAATCGATTTTGCCGGTTTTAGGCGTATTGGAAAATCAAGCAGGCTCATCTGAACCTGACGTTATTGCGCATCTGCTGAATACGCAGCAGGATGAAATTCAAAGCGCTTTGCCTGCTTGGGCGGCTTCAATCCTGTCAGGCTTAGGCATCGGCACTGCCGCTGCGCCAACGATTCATCAAGCGCCTGCCACAGCGTCAGACAGAAAATCCAGTCCATGGCCGGCAATGATCGCCATCATTATTTTAGGTCTGCTGGCTGCCTTTTGGTTTAAAAGCTGCTCAAATCAAAAGAAGGTGGAAGAATCTTTGCCGCCGATGCAAAGCGCTGCAGCGCAGCCGGCTTCATTGCAGCTCAGTACAAATGAAAAAGGCGCGCTGGTCAGTTGTCAAATATCGGTGAATAACAGCAGTTATATCGATATCCTGCAGCAGCAGGTGAAGCAGATTTTCAGCCATCCATTGGGCTGCGGCGCGGCTGCTGATGCAAGTTACCACACCGAATATATTGATCAGGACGCGATTCCATCGGTATTAAAATTGGTGCTGGGCACGCCAAATGTGTCGTTGAATTGGGTGGGCGATCAGCTGTCGATTCAATCGGCTCATCCGCAGGATGCAGAACGTTTGGCAGGCCAAATTAAAAACTTGGCGAAGCATATGAACATCATGGTGCAAAAGCCTGTAGATGAGAGTGCGGCGGTCAGCAACAGCCTTTCTGATGCGCAAAAAGCCTTGGCGGCGATTAATCCAGGCCATATTCGCGCTTTAGATGTCGCGACTGCGCTGAATCTGCAGATTATCAATTTTGCCTCAGGTTCATCTGCCATTCCAGATGCAAATAAATCCATTCTGGATCAGGCTGCGGCTTTAATGCAGCGGGCAAGGCACGTTGAATTGTCTGTGACCGGCCATACGGATGCAACCGGTAACGCCGAAGCCAATAAAACATTATCGCAGTCACGGGCGCAGGCCGTGGTGGATTATTTAATTAGTAAGGGCGTGGATCCTGCACAGCTGCAAGCCATCGGCATGGGGCAGGAAAAACCGATTGCAGACAACAGCACCCAAGAAGGTCAGTTTAAAAACCGCCGTATCGAGTTTGAAGTGTTGAATATAGACACGGGCGTGGTGCGTGAAGTGGGTGAAGAGGGAGTGAAAGAAAAACCTTAAGGCTGCATTTCATCTCTTGAGCTTGAAAAATATTCACAAATCCCTGCCGGATAGCGGGGATTTTTTATGCAAAATGTTTAAATAAAAGATGGTGAATTGCGTCTTTTTTTGCTTAAATACGCCAAAATTATAAAAAGTGAGGGTTTACCTGCAATGAATAGAATGATAATAGTTAGCGTATTGTGCGGTACGGCATTGTTTTCGGGCTGTGATTATTTTAAAAATAAGAAAGATTCATCTGCCAAAGAAGAGCCAAAGGTTCAGGCAGCCAAGGATTTTAGCTGTTCTGCACCTGTCAATGTAGAGCAGATTCAAAACCATTTAAAAGAAGATTATTTATCTCAATTAGAGCAGCGTTTGCGCCATTCAGGCTATGAGTCTGATCAGGTTTTATTAGAAAAAATTCGTAAAAATATTAAATTTGAAATTAATCATATTGCGACGCAAACAGAACAGCCTGAGCAAGCAAAACAACTTGACTGCAGCAGTTTAGTGGTCGCGATTTTGCCTAAAGGACTACAGAAGCGTGCAGAAAATGCCTATATAGAAGAACCATGTGAAGAGTGTGATGGTGAAGATTCTCAAGCTCAGAGTTCTTATACACTGCAAGATTCTATTAAGGGTGAGTGGGGTTCTTTAAAACTTCAAGATGATAAGATTAGCGGTTCAGATTTTAAATATAGCTTGGAACGCTCAGACAACAATGAAATTAGCTTGTCGGTGGAAAGTTCGAGTTTAGTTGGCTTGGCTGCTAAAATTTCAGAGTTGGCGGTGAATTTTGAGGCCTATCAAAAACGTAATAAGGCCAACATTGAGGCCAGCCAGCAAAGTGCAGATGAATACAATAAAGAGAATTCAGCACAAATGGCATTGGCTCAGAAAGCGCTCGATATTCGCCAAAAAGAAGTTGATGCAGAACAAAAAACAGCGGTGGAGCGCTTGAATAGCACATGGGACCGCTTTAGCCCAGAGCAAAAAACTGCACAGCAGCAAGATCAATTGGATTGGTTTGAAAAGCGCGATGTAGACTGTAAGGTGATTTCGCAAAAACGAGTATATGACTTAAAAGACAGTCAAATTGAAACCTATCAGCAGCAATATCGTTATTGGAATGATGCAATGGAAAAACAAAACCAAGCGATTCAATATAGCCAGTGTTTTGTGCAAAAAACCAAAGAACGCACCGTGTATTTAAATAATGTATTTAATTAAGCATTAACCGGCGCGGCATTTTGAATTTCAGCCTTTAAATGGTGCTATTGATAAAAGGGCGAATTGATTCGTCCTTTTTTTATAGGCATGCTAGGCAGAGTTAACATATTAAAGAAGATACACAGAAACATGCGGATTAGTTTTATAGGCACTGGGCGGGTGGCGCATCATTTGGCGCATGCGTTGAAGGCTCAGCATCAGATTGTGCAGATTTATAGCCGAAGCGCAGAACGGGCTGCCGCTTTGGCGGATAAAGTTTGCGCTTCAGCAGCTGCGTCTATGAGCAGTTTAGATGCGACTATTGATTTGCTGATTATTGCGGTCAGCGATAGCAGTATTGCCGATGTCATTCAGGCGGTGCATCCATATTTGCCTAATACTTTGATTGTGCATACCTCTGGCAGTACGGATATTGCCAAATTGACACAGGTGCATGAGCGGGCAGGCGTATTTTATCCCTTGCAGACTTTTAGCTTTGAATGCGAAATTGACTGGACGAATACGCCAATTTTTACTGAAGCGGCTCAGGAGCAGGATTTGAGTAGATTGACAGACTTAGCAGCTGAATTGAGCCAGCGGGTTTATCAATATAATTCTGCTCAGCGGCTCAGCCTGCATTTGGCTGCTGTCTATGCCTGCAATTTTGCCAATTATTGCTATGACATGGCGAAGCAAATTGTAGATGCCAAGCAGGTGGATTTCAGCCTGCTGTATCCGTTGATGCTGGAGACTGTGCAGAAAGCGACGCAGTCTGATCCTGAAATCATGCAAACCGGGCCGGCCATGCGCGGCGATCAGAACATTATCGCGATGCATACCGCCATGCTGGAACAGGCGCGTCGAAATGATTTAAAAGAGGTTTATGCTTTGATGAGTGAACAGATTTTAAAACGGCACCAGCCTTTTTAGGTTTTATCCACATTTAGATAAGGAAAAGATTTTGGCGAAGGATTTTTGCAGTCAGCAGGTGGTGGATAGCTATGATCAGCATATCCGCAAATTGATTCCGGGGTATGAGCTGGTTCACCAGCAGATTTTGGCCATCTTGCAAGCGCATTTGCCAGAACCGGCGCATGTGCTGATTATTGGGGCGGGAACCGGCTATGAGCTGGGTTATCTGCTGCAGGCTTTCCCGCAATGCATATTTACGGTTACGGAGCTTTCTCAGCGGATGCTGGACAAGGCAAAAGATTTTGCAGCGCCATGGAATAAGGATAATCGGGTTCATTTTGTTCTCGGCAGCAATACCGATTTTGACCCGCAGCCGCAATTTGATGCAGTCTTATCCATTTTGGTCACGCACTTTGTTCCTTTTACGGAAAAGCTTGAATTTGTCCGGGCTGCAAGATGCTGCTTGAAGCCCGGCGGCATTTTTTTAACTTTTGATTTGACGCAATTCAGGTTTGCGCAGGAAGCTGAATCTTTAAAGCAGATCTGTAAAATGAATGGGCTGATGGATAAGCAAACGCATGCAATGCTGAGCAGAATGAACGATGATTTTTATGCCTTAAGTGATGAGGAAACGGTGAACTTGATGCATGATGCAGGCTTTGCGCAGGTCAATTCATTTACCCAGGTGCTGTGCTATCAAGGGTTTATCGCGCAGCGCTGAATAGAAAAACGGTGCTTCAGCTGCATGCTGAAGCACAAAAAATGGCATTTAAGTGAAAACAGAGATGCAGCGCTTTGCTGATTTATGCTATTAAAAGAGCTGATACAAAAATAAAAAACCAAAGGAAAATAAAATGCAAATGGAATTCGATTACATCATTATCGGCGGCGGCAGTGCAGGCAGCGTATTGGCAAGCCGCCTCAGCGAAGATCCCAATATCACTGTCTGCCTGCTTGAGGCCGGCGGTCAGGGGGATAGCTGGACGGTGAATGTTCCTGCTGCA
Source organism: Acinetobacter sp. (assembly GCF_041919735.1). Classification (GTDB taxonomy): domain Bacteria; phylum Pseudomonadota; class Gammaproteobacteria; order Pseudomonadales; family Moraxellaceae; genus Acinetobacter. The sequence goes on along the minus strand of NZ_JAYRTF010000007.1, from coordinate 140,057 downwards.
TGCGTGATCAGCTTGCCGACTAAAATCAACAATTGGGCCTTTGAAACCGTGCCGCAAAAAGGCTTGAACGGCCGTAAAGGCTATCAGCCGCGCGGCAAATGCCTGGGCGGCTCATCAGCCATTAATGCCATGATTTATATCCGCGGGCACCGTTCGGATTATGATCAATGGGCTGCGCTTGGCAATACCGGCTGGTCGTATGATGAAGTGCTGCCATATTTTATCAAATCGGAAAATAATGAACGCATTCATAATGAATATCATGGAAATTCAGGCCCGCTTTCGGTCAGCGATGTCTGCAGCGACAATCCGATACATCAGCGCTATATCAATGCGGCTCAAGCACAAGGCTATAAAATTTTGGATGATTTTAATGGCGCAGAGCAGGAAGGGCTAGGCGTATATCAAGTCACGCATATCAATGGTGAACGCTGCAGCGTTGCCCGCGGTTATTTATTTCCGCATTTGAACCGACCAAATCTAACCGTGTGGACGCAGGCATTGACGCATAAAATACGCATTGAAAATAAAACAGCAGTAGGTGCGGAAGTGCAGCATGCGGGCCAGTTGAAGCAGCTGAAAGCCCGAAAAGAAGTCCTGCTTTGCGCAGGAGCGATTCAGTCTCCGCAAATTTTGATGCTGTCCGGAATCGGCGATCAGGCTGAATTGGCCGCGCATAATATTGAAGTGAAGCAGCATTTGCCGGGTGTCGGTAAAAATTTTCATGATCATCCGGACTTTATTTTTGGCTATGCTGTCAAAGATTCGGTGAATACGTTTGGCCTGTCCCTATCAGGCTCTTTGGGCATGATGAAGCAGATCAAGCGTTACCGCAGTGAACGCCGGGGTATGATTGCCTCGAATTTTGCTGAATGCGGCGGATTTTTAAAGAGTGATCCAGCGTTGGATATTCCGAATCTACAGCTGCATTTTGTGATGGCGCTGGTCGATGATCATGCGCGTAAATTCCATGCCAGTCACGGTTTGTCTTGCCATGTATGCTTATTGAACCCGCGCAGCCGCGGCAGTATACAGCTGAGCGGCAATAAAATTTCAGATCCTTTAAAAATCGACCCGAACTTTTTGGGTGATGAGCGTGATTTGGAAGACTTGATCAAGGGCTATAAGCTGACGCAGCAATTGATGCAGTCACCCTCATTGTCAGAATTGTATACGCAGGATCTATTTACTGCTGATGTGCATACAGATGAAGATATCCGCAAGATTCTCAGAGCGCGCACAGACACGGTTTATCATCCGGTGGGCAGCTGCAAAATGGGCGTGGATGATATGGCGGTTGTTGATCCCGAACTGCGGGTATACGGCATAGACTGCCTGCGTGTGATTGATGCCTCGATTATGCCATCTGTCGTAAATGGCAATACCAATGCGCCAGTGGTGATGATTGCAGAAAAAGCTGCAGATTTGATCCGCCAAAGTGCAATTCAGCAGCAAGTGGCGTAATGAGATCAAGATTTGGACTGACAAAACATAAATATTCATCTATTTTTCAAAGATAAAATGAAAAAAGGAAAAATGCATGACGATGGAACAGCCAGAATTTCAAACAGGGGGCGGTCTTGCTTTGGCGCAGATTTTTGCACAGCAAAAATTGGCCTTTCAGGCGCACAGCTATCCCAGCTATGAGCAGCGCAAGCAGCATTTGCATACACTGTATCAGATGCTGATAGACCATCAGGACGACATAGCAGCGGCCATCAGCCGGGACTTTTCAAACCGCAGCCAAGATGAAACCCGCCTGTTTGAAATCATGACCAGTTTAAATGGCATTAAGCACAGCCTGAAGCATTTAAAAAAATGGATGAAGCCGAGCAAGCGCGATGTCGGTATTTTATTCCAGCCTGCGAAGGGCTATGTGCTGTATCAGCCTTTAGGTGTTGTAGGAGTCATTGCACCGTGGAATTATCCGCTGTTTTTAGCGGTTGGGCCTTTGGCGCAGGCGCTCGCTGCAGGCAACAATGTCATGCTGAAAATGAGTGAATTTACACCTGAATTTTCAGCATTATTCCAAAAGCTGATTGCCGGCAGTTTTCAAGAAAGTCATGTCACTGTCATTATAGGCGATGCACAAATAGCGCAGCAATTTACTAAATTGGCGTTTGATCATGTGCTGTTTACAGGCGCAACGGCAATTGCGCCGCATGTGCTGCATGCGGCTGCAGACAATTTAACGCCAGTGACGCTGGAGCTTGGCGGCAAGTCGCCATCAATTGTGGCGCAGGATGCAGACCTGAAAGAAAGCGCGCGCCGCATTGCTTTTGGCAAAACCATGAATGCAGGCCAGACCTGCGTCGCGCCCGATTATGTATTGGTGCACCGCAGCCAGCAAGAGGCGTTCATACAAGCGTATTTTGATGCGCTGAAGCAGTTTTATCCGAACAGCATTGACAACAACCCGGACTACACGGCTATTGTCAATCAGCGGCAGTTTGAGCGTCTGCAGCATTATCTGGCCGATGCGCAGTCTAAAGGCGCACAGCTGATTCAAGAGCATGCTGCAGCCGAAGGACGCCGTATGCCGCATGCAGTCGTCACCGATGTCAATGATGATATGGCGCTAATGCAAAATGAGATCTTCGGGCCGATTATGCCGCTGGTTTGCTATGATCAAATTGAGGATGCCATTGCCTACATCAATGATAGAGAGCGCCCTTTGGCCCTGTATTATTTTGGCTATAACAAAGCGGAGCAGCAAAAAGTGCTGCAGGAAACCCACAGCGGCGGGGTATGCCTGAATGAAACGCTAATGACAGCAGGGATGGAAGACACGCCTTTTGGCGGCATTGGCGCTTCAGGCATGGGGCATTATCATGGGCATGAAGGCTTTAAAACTTTCAGCCATGCCAAATCTGTTTTTGTGCGGCCGAAATTCAGTTTGATGCGGCTGATTTACCCGCCTTATGGCACATCTATACAGCAGCTGATTTACCGCTTCTTTATCCGTTAATCAGGTTTGATCTCAAAATAAAAAAGCGCTCAATATTGAGCGCTTTTTTATGCTGTTAAAACAGCTACTTTGATCAGCCGATTTTTTTGAATAAGAAATCGTTAATCTTATGGCCAGCTTCTAGGCCGCGGCGTTCAAATTTAGTTTGCGGACGCCAGTCTGGACGCGGATAGCTGTTGCCTTTACCTGCAGCATTTTCAAGGTTTGGACGGTTATCTAAAACGTCCAGCATCCATTCTGCATACGGTTCCCAGTCTGTTGCAGCATGGAAGGTGCCGCCCATTTCCAATTTTTGCTCAACTAACGGCATGCGGTCATGCGAGACAAAACGGCGTTTGAAGTGGCGTTTTTTCTGCCAAGGATCTGGGAAGTACAATTGAACCGCATTGATGCTGTTATCCGGCATTTCGCGCAGCACTTGAATGGCATCAGCATCTAAAACACGCAAGTTTTTCAGCTCAGACATGCCCGCTTCAAATACACATTGCGCAATGCCTGGTACGTGAACTTCAATACCGACATAGTTGCGCTCAGGATTGGCTTTGGCCATCAATACCAATGAACGGCCCATGCCAAAACCGATCTCTACGGTCAATGGACGTTCAGGATGTTCAAAATGCTGACGCAAATCGCCAACAGGATATTCCAAAATTAAGTGACCATATTGTTCAAGCGCAGTACGTTGAGAGGTGTTCAGCGGTGCTGAGCGGCGCATAAACGTCACGATTTCTCGCTGTTCGCTTAGGTTGTCCAGCTCTACGACTTGCTGGTCTAATTGATCGTTCGACATAACTTTGGCAAATCTAAAAAATTCAGAATGCGGTATTTTAAGTCCTGAGCCGGACAAGTCAAACTTTTTGCCCTGAATTTCTGCATAAAATCGTTCAGATCAACGCTCTGTCATGCACTGAATGATGGCCGTGAAATGACCCATCTCGGCCATATCCAAGGTCAATGCCATGCTGAGGCAGGCGCTTCTTGCACATCCGCTGTTAAGGGCAGTATGACTTGAATGACCATGCATCCTGTACGAGATTCCACTTGAAACTGTCTGCCTAAGCATTCTATACGCGCGCACATGCTTTGCAATCCAACATGCAGACCCGATTCTACGGTGCTAGGGTCAAAGCCAATACCATTGTCCTGAATTTCTAGAATTAGATCATCATCATGTTTATGCTCTTTATATTCATGCAGTGCAGCGCGAACATGTGCTGCTTGGCTATGTTTTAAAATGCTGGGCAGGGCTTCTGTAGCTGCATAGGGCGGTAATACAGTGCAACACGCTTGGCAGGGTATTTCACATTGGTGCGTATTTTTCATCAAAATTAAACCGCGCGTATGTTAAATCATCAGTATGCAAAAATGCATCGCGGATTTACTTGAAAAAAGCGGTAATTTAGACAATATTCAAAGGGTAAATGGTTTTTCATTTACGCTTTTTTGCAATTTACAGGTATGGTCACTTGAAAGTTTGTTAGAAGCGATTTAAAACAGTTAATAGTTCAATAACAAGGATCAGATATGAAGCTTTATTATTCTCCGGGCGCTTGCTCGCTGGCATCACATATTATTTTAAATGAAATTAATGTAGATTTTGATTTGGTTCGCGTTGACCTAAAAACACATAAAACAGAAAAGGGCGCAGATTACTATGATGTTAATCCAAAAGGCTATGTGCCTGCTTTAGAGATTAATCCCGGTTTGATCCTGACCGAAAACGTGGCGATTTTACCGTTCCTTGCGCAGCATGATCCCAAACAAGATTTGATTCCGCCGTCAGGCTTAGGCCGCGCTAAAGTTTTAGAATGGCTTGGTTATCTGAATTCAGAACTGCATGATGCCTATTCGGTTTTCTTTGGCGCGCCGCTGAATGATGATGCAAAGGCAAAAGGCTATGCCGAAGTCGACCGTCTGCTGAGCTATATTGATAAATCGATTGGCGGATCGGACAATGATTATTTGGTGGATGATAACTTTGGCCCAGCTGATGCTTATTTATTTGTCTTGACCAACTGGTCTAAGGCGATTGGCCATGACTTGGCGCCGTATAAAAATATTATTGCGCTGCGCAATAAGGTGGCAGAGCGCCAATCCGTGCAAATTGCAATGCGTGATGAAGGCTTGATTCCTTAAGGCTGGACTGCTGATTATCAGGAAATAGGGATAGGATTTGCCGAACATCAGCCTTAAAAAACCGCTAGATGCAGATACATAAAGAACGCCTTCGGGCGTTTTTTTATGGGCATAAATAATTCATGATTTTTAGTCAATAATATTTTGTAAATTACGGAATTTTTCGCAATAAAAATTGCCGATATAGTGCGTTCAGAAATAAATTTGAAGGCTTTGATATGAGCAATATCCTGATTGTGAATGGCGCTAAAACCTTTGCGCACTCTAATGGCGAGTTAAACGACACCCTAACGGATTTAGCTGTATCCGTTTTATCTGATTGGGGGCATCAAGTCAAAACGATCCGTGCGGATTCAAATTATGATGCCCAAAAACAAGTGCAGAATTTCCTTTGGGCTGATACCGTCATCTATCAGATGCCCGGCTGGTGGATGGGCGCGCCGTGGACGGTGAAAAAATATATGGATGATGTATTTACGGAAGGGCACGGCAGTTTATATGCCAATGATGGCCGTTCACGTTCCGATGCATCGAAAAAATACGGTTCTGGCGGTTTGATTCACGATAAAAAATATATGCTGTCCTTAACCTGGAATGCGCCTATGGATGCCTTTACCGAATCGGATCAATTTTTCCATGGGGCGGGTGTCGATGGGGTGTATCTGCCTTTTCATAAGGCCAATCAGTTTTTAGGCATGCAGCCATTGCCGACTTTTATTGTGAATGATGTGATCAAAGCGCCTGATGTTGAGCGTTATATAGCGCAGTATTGTGAGCATTTAACGCAGTATTTTGCATGATTCGCATGGACGGCGTTCAATAATGTTAACCGTTGCCGCAGAAATTACATGCAGCTCAGAGCAGGGTTTTAAACGTACTGGGCTCATTTAAGGCAATTCAGCCTGATGTATTGCAAGAAACAGGCTGCCATGCGTATGAGATACAGATAGATCGATTAGATATAGACCGTGCCATGCAAAGCAAAGTTCCATTTTCAATTTTGATGTCTGAAAAATGGCAAAGCTTGCAGGACTTGGAAGCGAATATGCATAGTCCACATATGCATGCGCATCGTCAAGCGATTGAAGGCCTTCATCCCGATGTTAAAGTGCGTATCTTGGAGCGCATTGTATAATAAACGCTCACTTCTTAGAGTTGATTGATTCTTCAGCAAATAATGAATAGTTCAGTATCGAAAAAAGATGCTGAACTGTTTTTCGTTATTCAAATTCTATCTGCTCATTAAATTGAACTTGTTCTAAGCTCATTGAATATTTGTTTTTCAATGTGGACCATTCAACTTTTTCTGGCACATTACTTTCTGCAAACTCATTAGCTCCCGTGGTGTTTTTTACTTTTCCAGTGATGAAATTGATGCTGCGTTCAGTGATGTCACCTGATGCCCGATGGAAGTCATTGCTGTCAAAGCCGATCAGCTTGAATTTTTGGTTTTGATATCTAAAAGTATAGCTGGTATTGGTGACATACCATGAACCGCAGCTGAGCCAGTAATGAAAACCGATTTTCAGCAAGCCCTTTTGAATCGTTAAACTTTCACCTTCGCCCAAAGGATCTGCAAGGCAAGGGGAGTCAGCATCACCTTCAGAGGGAAGGTTGCTATTGCGGGCAGCCAGCTGATAGCCTTTGGCTGTTTTGAACAGCACCATTAATTGACGCGGATTTAAATTCAGCTTGTCGCTGCCTAAATTTTCATTGCTGACAATATTGTCCGGGTCGGTATTTTCAATAATAAGCGCCAGATCAGACAGTCCGTCCGCATTCAAATCGCCTTGCGCTGTTTCCAGAATCTTCCATTTTGCCGGGACAAAGGACTGAAAATTTGCAGCATTTGGCCGCTCAGCCCATGCTGATTGGCAGATAAACGTAAGATTCATCAAGATCGCTGCTGCGCAATAACTGTAAAAATGCGGTTTGAAAGGCATGGCGGCCGCCGGATTAAAATTATTATTGATGAACACAGCATAGCAAATTTTGCATAAGTGCTGGCAATGCTCAAAATTGAAGAAAATAGAATGAAGCAATAAAAAAGGATTCCGAAGAATCCTTGTGCTGAATATTTTGAGGATGATTCAAACGGTTTATTTAAAGAAATAACCTGTTTCCGGCGAGCTGGCATTGGCCATGCGTTTGCGCGGCATACGACCTGCAAGAAAGGCTTCACGGCCAGCTTCGACCGCTTTTTTCATGGCAGAGGCCATCAGGATCGGATTTTGCGCCGCCGCAATCGCCGTATTCATCAATACGCCGTCACAGCCCAATTCCATTGCGATGGCGGCGTCACTGGCTGTGCCCACACCGGCATCAACCAATACAGGCACTTTGGCATTTTCTTTAATAATCGACAAGGTATGCGGGTTTAAAATGCCTAGGCCAGAACCGATCAGGCTGCCCAAAGGCATAATTGCCACACAGCCCATGCTTTCCAGTTCCTGTGCCACAATCGGGTCATCAGAGGTATACACCATCACCTCAAAGCCGTCATCAATTAAGGTGCGGGCGGCTTTAAGCGTTTCGGTGACATTGGGATAAAGCGTCTTTTCATCGCCTAAAACTTCCAGCTTCACTAAATTATGGCCATCCAGCAATTCACGCGCCAGCATGCAGGTGCGCACAGCGCTGTTGGCGTCGAAACAGCCCGCCGTATTCGGCAAAATGGTGTATTTTTCTGGCGGAACCACAGACAGCAGGTTAGGCTGATCAGGATGCTGCCCGATGTTCACCCGGCGGATGGCGACGGTAACAATCTCTGCGCCGCTGGCCTGAATGGCTAAATCTGTTTCATGCAAATCTTTGTATTTGCCTGTACCCACCAAAAGGCGTGAGTTGAATGTGCGTGAACCGATTTTAAACGTATCTTCCATGGGAGCTCCAGCTTAGCCGCCGCCAACGGCATGAATGATTTCAATGCGATCTGCATCGCAAATGGCAGTTTGTTCTAATCTGCTTTTCGGAATGATCATTTCATTCTTTTCAACTGCAAAGCGTTTGCCTTCCAGTGCAAGTTCTTGAATAAGTTCTAATAAATTTTGGCAAGATGTTTGCTTCGGCTCGCCGTTCAGGTAAATCTGCATGACAGTCTCGATCGGTTTATTTTGCGTATTTAAAAGCGTTCCAAGCCAAGATCAGCCAGCCTAAAATCATTAAGGCGCCGCCGATAGGCGTAATCGCGCCTAAGATGCGCGGCAGGCCCAAAGCCATGATGTAAAGTGAACCGCAGAAAAATATAATGCCGGTTTGGATCAGCCAAAAACTGGCTTTGATTGGAAGCTGAGGAATGACTTTGCTGATGATGGCCAAAGCCAGCAGGCCGAGCGCATGATAGAAAAAATAATCAGTTGCGGTTTGCCACCATGCCAGCTGTTCCGGCGAGGCGATTTTTTTTAGACCATGTGCGCCAAATGCGCCAAGCATAACGGCTAGAGCGAGGTTAATGGCAGAAATTCCAATCCACATACATCAGATGCCCTTGGTAAAATTTGCGCTCAACGATAGCATATTTAGGATTCAGGGTTAAGCTTGAACAGAGCAAATTCATTAAAAAGAGCATGAAAAGATGTGAATTGGGCTGGTTGGAGTGCGTATGTTTTGCAATCAATATTTTAAGCAAGGTCATGAATTTGCTTAATCTTAATTATGCTTAATGATAGTGATCAAGTGATGAGTGCTGTTTAGCGGTCAGAGATATAAACAACAACAGGTGCGCCGTTGTAAGCCATCGAGCCATCCGCATTCAGCTGAATGCTTTGAGTGAGATCAGCCGTTTTCCAGCCATTGCCTAAGGTTAAGCTGTTGACGGCCCGGACTTTTGTTCCGCCAATTGAAAATGCACTGTGAAATACACCGTTATGGCTGCTGATATTTTGAGGATTATGAAATCCAATCACTTTACCTGCTGGTATATCGGATACGCCGTCCCAAATACTGTGCTGGGTGTAAAAATAGTCAATCCACTCTTTACTTGAATTGTATTGTAAGGCGTATTCATCGACACCTTTAATGTAGGGTTTGTTTAAGAAATGCATAAATGCTGCGGCATCATGGCAATTGCATTTGCCTAAATCTGTAGAAATGCTGACTAAACTGCTGATATTTTTCATCAGCATGTGGTAGAGAGGAAGTCGAATAGCGTGAGGATCACTGAAAATTTTTTGTAAGAGTGTAGCGTTTTGCTGATAAATTACGGTCATAGTCCACCTTTTTGTTTTTATTGAATAAATTTTATAATTTTTTTTTGGCACTATAATGAAATGCTTAAAATTTGACAATAAAAAAAGCGCTGAAGCGCTTTTTTAAGATAAATGGTTTTATCAGTTGGATGACATCGCCACTTTAATTTTTTCCATCGCATTTTTTTCCAGCTGGCGGATGCGTTCTGCAGACACGTTATATTCTGCGGCCAGCTCATGCAAAGTTGATTTTTCATCATCCAGCCAGCGGCGCTGCAAAATATTGCGCGAGCGGTCATCCAGCTGATCCATTGCATCATGCAGGGCAGAAGTGCTTTGTTCTTCGTAGTCTTCATTTTCGACCAGACGCGCAGGATCGTAACGGTTATCTTCTAAATACAGTGCAGGCGCAACATGGGTTGAACCCTCATCGTCGTCATCCCCTTGCGCTTCGAAGGCGGCATCATACGCAGTTAAGCGGCCTTCCATTTCCAGCACTTGCTCGGCGGTTACGTTCAAATCTTCTGCAATGGACTGCGCTTCAGCCAAAGTCAGTTTTTTAGATGATTTTTTCAGGCTGCGCAAATTAAAGAACAGTTTGCGCTGCGCTTTGGTTGTCGCAATTTTAACAATACGCCAGTTGCGGATCACATATTCGTGAATTTCAGCTTTAATCCAGTGCACGGCAAAGGACACTAAACGCACGCCCATATTTGGGTCAAAACGTTTTACGGCTTTCATTAAGCCTAAATTGCCTTCTTGGATTAAATCGCCTTGAGGCAGGCCATAGCCCGCATAACTGCGTGCAATATGAACGACAAAGCGTAAATGAGACATGACCAGCATTTTTGCGGCGTCTAAGTCTTGGTCGTAATAATAGCGTTCTGCCAGCTCTTTTTCTTGTTCAGCTGTAAGAATTGGAATCTGGTTGACAGTACTGATATAAGCACCAAGATTCACCCCAGGCGCCGATAATGACAGGGGCATCAATTGATTGCTGCTGTCACTCATGTGTTCTCCTTAAGAGTCAAAAGGTTTTAACCTATTAATTAAGATTCATCTTAATCTAATATTTACCTGAAATATGGAAATTTGGGTAGCGAAATGTAAACTTTTATACGAATCTGAAAGCGTTTAGTTTAATTGAAAATATTTAAGATTCAATTAAGTAGTGATATTCATAATCGGAAACTTTATGCATTTGGCAGTTTAAAGCATGAAGTTGACAGTAACGTGAAACATCCTGCTGGCTGTGCGGATCTGATGACTTCAGCAGCAGAATTTTGCCAGCATGGCTCTTCAGCGCTTTCTTCAGCAGCAGCAGCGGCATGGGGCAGGGTTTACCCATTGCATCAATCAGCATCGGATCTGCAGCCGGGTCATTTGCAAGCAATGCGCCGGACGAATTTTCACTCACTTCAAAATCCATTCACGATTTTTAAAAAAGAACATAAATTTTAGCAAACTGGATGCAAAATCCCAAATGAAAAGCAATATATTTGTCTTTACGATGCAATTTACGAAAATTATGGAGCCTGTGAAAAAAATAATATGAGATAAAATTGATAATGATGAAAAAAATTCTATTATTTGTCATAAACCCGTGATAAGCTCGATGCGTATTTAGGATTTCAGATAGGCAAAAGTTGCTTGTCGCCCTATTTCAAATGGATGTAACCGGGATTTTGTTAATAGTTTTACAGAATGATTACAAGCTTAGAAATAAAAATATTTTTAAACTTTGTTTGCTCTGCTGTTTGCAACACCGGGTGGTCCTTTTTATGCAATACAATGAGGATTAACTTATGACAGCTCGTGAACAAGGCGTTGTTAAATGGTTCAACGATACTAAAGGTTTCGGCTTTATTCAACGTAACGGCGGCGACGATGTATTCGTTCACTTCCGCGCTATCCAAGGCGAAGGCCACCGTTCACTTCGTGACGGCCAACGCGTTGAATTCAGCGTAGTAAAAGGTCAAAAAGGCTTCCAAGCTGAAGAAGTTCAGCCATTAGACTAATAGTCTAATAAGTCTTAAAAACGCTCCAATGTAAATTGGGGCGTTTTTTGTTTATAATGGTTCAAGTTTTTTGTGATTACTAACGTTAGAGCGCATTTATATGTCATCCGGTTTTGAAACCTTAAATTTACATCCGCAATTGAAACAAGCAATTGATGCTTTGGGTTTCAAAGAAATGACGCCAATCCAGCAAAAAGTTTTAAAGTTTACTTTGGCTGGACATGACGCTATTGGCCGTGCACAGACGGGTACGGGTAAAACAGCAGCCTTCTTGGTCAGCGTAATTAATGATTTGCTGAACAACCCGATTCAGACTGAGCGTTTCCGCGGCGAGCCTCGCGCATTGATTTTAGCGCCGACACGTGAATTGGCGCTGCAGATCGAAAGCGATGCCAAAGAATTAACAAAATTTACCAACCTGCATGTTGTAACACTGCTGGGCGGGGTGGATTTTGACAAGCAGAAAGGCCAGCTGGCGAAAAACTTTGTAGATATTATTGTGGCAACCCCAGGCCGTTTAATTGATTTGGTCGAACAGAAAGAAGTTTGGCTGGATCAGATTGAATTCTTGGTGATTGATGAAGCTGACCGTTTGCTGGATATGGGCTTTATTCCTTCAGTGAAACGTATTGTGCGTTTCTCGCCGCGCAAAGAGCAGCGCCAAACCTTGATGTTCTCTGCAACATTCAGCTATGACGTACTGAATTTGGCGCAGCAATGGCTGTTTGAACCGGTGACGGTTGAAATTGAGCCGGAAAAGAAAACCAATGCGGACGTTGAACAGCGCGTATATATGGTGGCGAAGTCTGACAAATATAAATTGCTGGAAGATATTCTGCGCGATGAGCCGATTGAAAAGGTGATGATTTTTGCTAACCGCCGTGATCAAGTGCGCCGCTTATACGACCACTTGAAAAAAGATGGCTATAAAGTCGTTATGCTGTCTGGTGAAATTGCGCAAGACAAACGTTTGAAAATGCTGGATCAATTCAAAAACGGCAAACATAACATTATGATTGCAACCGATGTTGCAGGCCGCGGCATTCATGTGGATGGCGTTTCTCATGTGGTGAACTTCACCTTGCCGGAACAGTCGGATGATTATGTGCACCGTATTGGCCGTACCGGACGTGCAGGTTCACGCGGCGTCAGTATCAGTTTCCTGTCTGAAGATGATGCGTTCTATCTGCCTGAAATTGAAAAAGCAATTGGCCAAAAATTGCCATTAACACGTTTGGAAGGCTATTGCTGATTTTGTGAAATAGGCAAATGCACTTCATAAAAAACCGCTCTGTTGAGCGGTTTTTTATTTCCTATGTTTTTCAATTCATTGATAAATTGGAAACAGGGCGCTTTGAATTGGTGTGATCCAAGCTGCTGAGTCTCAGTTATTTAGCGCGGCATGTAAAGGTCAAGACGGTTTGATAGTCATCATCTTTATTTAAATTGCCGTTAGTGCCGGTAATTGTGCCTAATACGCTGGCGGCAGCTTGCACCATCTGGCCGGTTTTTTCATCCAAAACGCCTTTTAATGCGCCATTGTATTCGCTTTTTTCATCCGTAATGACAGGCACAGCATTTTTGCCGCATGTGCTGTTGGCTGCGCTGATGGCATTATTTTTTGAAATTAATGCTGATTTTCCGACACCGGTGACTTCATATTGATTGTCGGCTTTTTGAATAGCCAATGACTGGGTAGGAGTTGACGCACATGCGCTGAGTAAAAGTGCAGAAGCAATTGAAGTGCAGATGAGTATTTGTTTTTTCATAACTTTTCCCCGTTAAGGATAAACATTCTGTCTATTTGAACATAGCTTGATAAAGAAGATGCGTGAAACCTGTATAAATTATGCAGCTTTTCTTGAATACACTGTACAGTAAAAAATACCGAAGTATTTTTGAAAATTCGCGGTCTTATGCTTATGGAGTAAGTGCTTGAGAATATGCTAATCTTGAGGCAGCGATATTAAGTGATAAAGAAAATCAATGACAGATCTTGCGGTTGAAACGGTTCATCAAAACATTCATCAGCGACAATCGATTGGGCATCTTGTTGCGCCGGCACCCAATGCGGCGCAGCTGGAAATGGCTTTTGCCGCAGCATTGACTGCGCCGGATCATCATCGGTTAAAACCGACACGTTTTGTGGTGGTTGCCGAAGCTGAGCGCGAAGCTTTTGGTGAGCTGCTGTCTAAAGCTTTGGCTGATACCGGCCAGAAGGAGGAAGCGCAGCTAGAGCGTGTAAAACACCATCCATTCCGTGCGCCGCTGCTGGTTTTGGCTTTGACCCAGCTGCAGGATCATCCTAAGGTGCCGCATTTTGAACAAATTTTGAGTTCAGGCGCAGCCGTGCAAAACTTTCTGCTGTCTTTGCAGTCTCAGGGGTTTTCGACCATGTGGCGCAGCGGGGCGGTAGTTGAGTCGTTATTATTTAAAAAAGCGCTGGGTTTAAAAGCGGATGATTTGATTTCAGGGATTATTTATATCGGCACTGCGGTTAAAGCTATTCCGCCGCGCCCAGAAATTAATGTTTCAGAATTTGTCAGCAATTGGAAAAAATAAGCGTTCAAATTGAGCGGTTCAGGAAATAAAAACAATGTCAGAACTTAAATTTTCAGATTTAGTTGAGCCTGCTGCGCCAACGGATAAGCCTGCTTTGCGCGTCACCGTATTGGGCGGCGGCAGTTTTGGCACAGCGATGGCGAATACGGCCGTGCGTAATGGTTGCGATACCATGATCTGGATTCGTGATGAAGATGCTGCAGCGGATATCAATACATCACATATCAATAAACGTTATTTGCCGGACTTTCAGCTGGAAGCAGGCTTAAAAGCGACTTCGAATTTGGAAGAGGCTGTTTGCGGCCGCGATATCATTTTTGTGGCGATTCCGAGCCATTCTTTCCGCAGCGTATTGGAACAAATCAAGCCGTTTATCACTGCTCAAGCGGTCGTTTCTTTAACGAAAGGCATTGAAGCAAAAACCTTCAGCTTTATGAGCGATATTATTCGCGGTGTTTTGCCTGAAGTGCCGTATGGCGTATTGTCAGGCCCGAATTTAGCCAAAGAAATTGTTGCAGGGCAGCCAGCCGGCACAGTTATTGCCAGTGATTCTGAACTGGTGCGTTCAGTGGTGCAGCAGGCCTTGCATAGCGCGTTATTCCGTGTTTTTGCCAGCGATGATGTGCATGGTGTTGAGCTGGGCGGCGCGCTGAAAAATATTTATGCCGTTGCGATGGGGATGGCGGCAGCTTATGGCGTCGGTGAAAACACCAAGAGTATGATTTTGACCCGCGCGCTGGCGGAAATGAGCCGTTTTGCTGTGGAGCTGGGCGCCAATCCGCTGACTTTCTTGGGGCTTTCCGGCGTAGGGGATTTGTTTGCAACCTGCAGCAGCCCGCTGAGCCGCAACTATCAAGTGGGATTTGCCCTGGGTTCTGGCAAAACTTTGGAACAGGCAACCAAGGAGCTGGGGCAAACCGCCGAAGGCATTAATACCATTGTGCAAGTCAAAGCGCGTTCGGAAGCGCTGAATGTGTATATGCCGATTACATGCGCGCTGTATGATGTGATTTTTGAAGGCGCGCCGCCGCTGAGCATTGCGCTTTCATTGATGAAGAATGGACACCGCAGCGATGTGGAGTTTGTGCTGCCGCATCAATAAATTGAAGACGATTCATTCGGGGATTTAAGCGCTGAATCAGATCTGTAGAACATTTGCTGTTGAATTTGGCGCTTATGATGTTTTAAGCTCTGCAAAATGCATGATAAAGACCATCATCGACGTGATACGGTCATAAATAGAAAATATACTGCGGCATAGAAAAAAGGAAACAGCATGCAACTGACTTTAGTCCGTCACGGGGAAGCGGCGCCGCCAGTGATGGGAAATGATACCAAGCGTCCGCTGACAGAATGCGGCCATCTGCAAGCGGAGCAAACAGCTGCATTTTTAAAAGGCATGATTCAGCCTGAAGTATTTGTAGTGAGCCCGCTTTTGCGCGCTCAGGAAACCTTAGCGCATTTGCGTCAGCATTTTCCTGAAGTGCCTGTGGTGATTTGCAATACCATTAAGCCGGATGATGATGCGCAGGCGGCAGTTGAGTGGCTGTCGCATTTGCCTTATGAGTCGATCGCAGTGGTTTGCCATATGAATGTTGTCGCGCATATTGCATCCATCTTGCTGGCAGAATCATTCAATCCTTATGCCTTGGCGGAAGCCCGGATTTATGAGCAGGCGGTGATTGCATCTGGGCTTTCGACAGAAATTAAGCGTTTTATTCCCGCAGCATAATAAACTCATTATAACGGCAGACAAAAAACGATGTTGTACTTATGGACACCTGAAGCCAATGGGGTTTGGCAGTGGTCGGATGGGGAGCGCTGGCAGCAGTCGGCGAGTCTGGAACAGCTGATTCAAGATATACAGCCTCATCATGGAAAAGAGGCGGTGGTTTTCTTTCCAAGCCGAGATGCGCAGTTCATTCAGCAGTCTTTCCCTAAAGCGCAGTATAAAAAGCTCGGCGCAGATGGCGTGAAATACCTGTTGGAAGAGTATGTGATTCTGCCTTTAGATGCGATGAAGGTGCTGCATCATTTTCAGAATCCGGAACAGTTGACTGTGATGGGAGTGGCCAATGCTGCGGTAGAAACTTTGCAGCATGCGCTGACTCTGATTCCTGTAAAAGTTGCATCCATTTTGCCGGATTTCCTGCTGCTGCCGGTTCCAGAAGAAGGCAAGACGGTTTTAGGCAGTATCGAAGGCCATCTTTTGGTGCGTCAGAATGAATATTTGGGGCAATCGGTTGATGATCTGTCTTTGTTTTTAGATTTTCAGCCTGCGGATGCACTCTACCAAATCACCAATTTAACTTCAGAGCAGATGGACAGCTTGCGGGCAGTTGTTACTGAAGATCAGCTGCAAAGCTTTCAGTATGAAGTGTCGGACATTAAAAAGGCAAAGCAGCATCCTTTTAATGTGCTGCCGAAAGCCAAGAATCAGCAAGGCGTGTCGGGCTATTGGAAAGCTTGTGCAGCGGTGCTGCTGGGCTTGCTGATTGTTCAATTCAGCTTTGATGCTGTGCGCTGGCATCAAAATAAAAAAGTGGCGAATGCTATGGCGGTTCAGGCGATTGATCAATTCAAGTATTGGTTTGGCCAGAGCTATCCGGTGACTGAGCAAACGCTGAAAAGCCAGTTCGAAAGCCAGCTGCGGCAAAATCAAAGCGGCAGTACGCAGGCACTGTCTTTGCTGAGCCGTGTCGGGCCATTGCTGATGCAGCAGCAGATCACGGCCAACCGTGTTTCGTATGATGCTTCCGCTTTAAATATGGAGCTGAAAGCCAGTTCTGCTGAAATGCTGCAAAATTTAACGCAGCAGCTGAATCAGCAAGGCTTTAAAGTGGAATTGGGGAATATTCAGCCTGGCAGTTCAGGGGTTGTCGGATTGGTGAAAATACAATAATGAAAGCATTAGACCATTTACAGCAGGGCATTGATCAGCGTATTGAGCAGGTCACTGATTATTTAGACAGCCTCTCTGTGCGCGAGCGGGTGATGGTGATTTTCACTGCAGTCTTTGTGATTGTCGCGGCTGTGGGATCGGCATTGTTTTATATGCATAAGGCCGCCGAGTTTCAGCAAAAGCGCCTCAATGATTTGAAAGATACCGTTGTTTGGATGCAAAGCAACGCCGTCACCATGAAGCCTGCAGGTGATACGGTTTTATCTGCGGCGGATAAAGTGCAGCGGGCAGCGCAGCAGCAGGGGCTTTCCGTCGCTTCACAGCAATCCGGTGATCAAATTCAGATTGCGGTCATGCATGAAAATTATGCCGTTCTGGCCAATTTTTTGACGCAAATGGCGCAAATGGGCTTAAGCATAGAAAAAATGGAACTGAATTCGGAAGCGGGCCAGATTAAATTAACAGCGACTGTACAATAATCGGTAAAAATAAAGAATGGTCAAGCATGGTGTTTTTGCTGGGCTATGCCTATAATATGGCGACTTAAAAAGCAGTAGACTTTTACAGATATGTTGTATTCTCTTGCCCGCCCTTTGTTGTTTTCTTTAGCACCAGAGCGTGCACATGAGCTGACATTATCCCTTTTGAAATCATCCCACAAAATGGGCTTGATGCGACAGGCTGTTGCTGCAAAACCAGTAACGTGCATGGGTATTGAGTTTCCTAATCCTGTTGGTTTGGCGGCAGGCTTGGATAAAAACGGCGCTTATATTGATGCGCTGGCGGCGCAAGGCTTCGGTTTCATCGAAATTGGCACGATTACGCCTAAGCCTCAGCCGGGCAATCCTGAACCGCGCCTTTTCCGTTTGCCTGAAGCAAAAGCCATCATCAACCGCATGGGCTTTAATAATGACGGTGTTGATCAGCTGATTGAAAATGTCAAAGCGGCTAAATTTAAAGGCGTGCTCGGCATCAACATTGGTAAAAATGCAGCGACACCGGTAGAAAATGCAGTTGACGATTATTTAATCTGCCTGGAAAAAGTCTATAACTACGCATCATATATCACGGTTAATATTTCTTCCCCAAATACCAAGAACCTGCGCAGCCTGCAAAGCGGCGATGCGCTGACTGAATTGCTGGAAACTTTGAAAAAGCGTCAGCTTGAACTGGCGGATGAATACCAGCATTATGTGCCTTTGGTACTGAAAGTTGCGCCTGATTTAGAGCAGGAAGATATTCAGTTCATCAGCAATCAATTGCTGCAATTTAAAATTGATGGCTTGATTGTAACCAATACGACATTGTCGCGCGAAGGTGTTGAAAACCTGAAGCATGGCGATGAAGCGGGCGGTTTGTCTGGCGCGCCGGTTTTTGTTAAAAGTACTGCCTGCCTGGCGGCTTTTGCAAAGGTGCTGAAAGGTCAAATTCCATTGATCGGCGTGGGCGGTATTTTGTCCGGCGAAGATGCGCTGGCGAAAAAGAATGCGGGCGCTGCCCTTGTACAAGTTTACAGCGGCCTCATATATACAGGACCTAAGCTTGTAAAAGACTGCGTCGACGCATTGTAAAGATCATGAACACCATTGATATCTTTATACTGATCATATTGCTCATCGGAGGGCTTAACGGTTTGCGTCAAGGATTTATTAAAGCCTTTGCGAACTTGGCAGGATGGATTCTGGCATTAATTGTTGCGGCAAAATATGCATCCGTTTTGGCACCTTCGATGCTTGCGCTCAGTTCAGATCCAGTGGTGCAGAAGATAGCCGCTTTTGCTTTTATTGTGCTGCTGATTGTGGTTTTGACGTGGATTGCCACTTCTTTGCTGAACGGCATTTTAAAAAGCTTGAAATTAGGGCCATTGAACCGTTTGGCCGGCGGCGTATTCGGCGGTTTAAAAGGCTTGCTGGTGGTGCTGATTACCATTCAGGGTGTTGGCCCTTGGGTGGAAAGCTCACCGCATTGGAAGCAGTCAAAATTTATTCAGGCTTTATTGCCTTATGCTCCTTGGGCTGCGCAAATGTCCAAAGATGCTGCCAATGAAGCCTTGCATCATATACATTCTGAAGATCAGCCAAAATCTTCAGAATCTGCATCTGGCGCTGCGCCTAAAAAAGGGCAGCCTTCAGGTGAGTCAACAAATAATCCTTTTTATTAATCCTAGCTTGTCTGCGAGGTTGCTATGTGTGGAGTAGTTGGTATAGCTGGTAAATCACCTGTTAACCAAATGTTGTTTGATGCATTAACGATGTTACAGCATCGTGGACAAGATGCTGCTGGGATCGTCACTTGCCATGAAGGACGCCTGTTCCTGCGCAAGGATACCGGCATGGTGCGCGACGTGTTCCATACTCGTCATATGCGCGCGTTGCAGGGCAATTACGGTATCGGCCATGTGCGTTATCCAACAGCAGGATCTTCAAGCAGCGCTGAAGCGCAGCCGTTTTATGTGAACTCGCCTTATGGCATTACTTTGGCGCATAACGGCAACTTGACCAATGCGGCTGAAATTCATGACGACCTGTTTAAAACAGATTTGCGTCACATGAATACCGATTCGGATTCTGAAGTGCTGCTGAACGTTTTTGCGCATGAATTGCAAAAACGCAGCAAATTGACTGCGGCTGCAGAAGATATTTTTGAAGTGGTTACACGCGTGCATGACCGCTGCAAAGGCGGCTATGCTGTCGTTGCGATGATTACTGGCCAAGGCTTGGTCGGCTTCCGTGATCCAAACGGCATCCGTCCTTTAATTTATGGTTCGCGTGAAACAGAGCAGGGCAAGGAGTACATCATTGCTTCTGAGTCTGTGGCAATTACTGCGCTGGGCTTTAAGGTTGAGCGCGATATCAAGCCGGGCGAAGCGATTTTCATTACAGCAAATGGCGAGATGAGCACCAAGCAGTGTGCGCCTGCGCCAGAATACCGTCCATGTATTTTTGAATATGTCTATTTTGCGCGTCCAGATGCCACAATTGACGGCATTTCTGTATATAAAGCCCGCCTGAAAATGGGTGAAAAACTGGCGCAAAAAATTCTGCGCGAGTGGAGCGATGAGCACGATATTGATGTCGTGATTCCAATTCCGGATACATCGCGTACTTCTGCGCTGGAATTGGCGAATGTACTGGGCGTGAAATTCCGCGAAGGCTTTATGAAGAACCGCTATATTGGCCGTACCTTCATTATGCCGGGCCAGCAGCTGCGTAAAAAATCTGTACGTCAAAAGCTGAACCCTGTAGAGCTTGAATTCCAAGGCAAAAATGTCTTGCTGGTGGATGACTCCATTGTACGCGGCACGACCTGCAACGAAATTATCCAAATGGCGCGTGATGCGGGCGCGAAAAAAGTATTCTTTGCCTCTGCAGCGCCTATGGTGAAATATCCAAACGTGTACGGTATTGATATGCCAGCAAAATCTGAGCTGATTGCATCAGACCGCAGTGTTGAAGAAATTCGTGAAATCATTGGCGCAGACCGTTTGGTGTTCCAGGACTTGGAAGACTTAAAAGCGGCTGTACGCACCACCAAAGTGCCGGAACTGCAGGAATTTGACTGTTCCGTATTTGACGGCGTATATGTGGCTGGCGGCATTGATGATGAATATCTGGCGGCTTTGGAAAAACAGCGCAATGATTTTGCAAAGCTGGAAAGCAAAGATAAATATATCGATGTCAATATTGATGCTGCATCGGTCGATTTAACAGGCGTTCGCGAAAGCTAAGCGCTTCAAAAAGTCTATGAAAAAGCGGGAATTTCCCGCTTTTTTCATTTATGATGGTTAAACAAAAGGCAATGTTGTTTTAGGGATTGCATTGAGACGAGCAGGCTACGGTTTTATAAAAAGCAAAAATATATTTTGGTCCGCTTTTATTTGTGCGGTCGCAGTGCTTTTAACCATTGCAATTCTCAATACCATTGCCGGCCTCTTGGTTTTTTATGCGGATCCAACCCAATCGATCTATTGGCATGCATTAAGCCCTTATCTGATTGCGCTTTTGCTGCTGATTATGTCAGTGTCCGTGCTTTATGAAGTCTATGTTTTCCGTATGGGTGGGCATTCTTTGGCCAAGCAGCTGGGCGCGCGCCGCTTAAGCTTGGTTGAGAGCATTCCGGAAGAAAATGCCGCGCTGAAAATTACCGAACAGCTGGCCGGCACTTTTTTAATTGATACGCCGGCCTTGTATGTTCTGCCGAATGAAGTGGGGGTGAATGCTTTAACCGCAGGCTTTCATCCTAGAGATACGGCCATTATCCTGACTTGGGGGGCAATGCAGAATCTGGATGAAATGGAGCTGTATGGTTTATTAAGCCATGAATTCAATAAGATTCTTTCTGGTGAAGCCGCGGAAAATACCCGCTTGAAAATTTTATACAGCGGCTTAACCACGTTCAGCCAATGGGGCAGTAAAATTGCCAAACGCGGGTTTTACCGCAATGGCTATGTCCGTGAAAATAAATTTGAAACGCTGTATGTCGCTATCGGCGCGCTGATTTGGCTGACAGGCTGCTTGGGGGTGCTGATCACCCGTTTTATCAAATTTATTACCTTGGGCGGGCGCACTTATAAGAACGATCAGAAGACCAAGCGCTTAATTCAAAATGACGCCAATATTCAGACTTTGCTGCGGATTTATGTGCATCATTCAGGTTCGCAAATACACAGTGAGTATGCGGAATCGATTTCGCATATGTGCTTTGCCAATGCGCTGAGCCAGCAAAACTGGATGAATATTCATCCCAGCATTGAACAGCGCATTTTTGAATTGAATCCCGGCATTATTCAAGATCTGCAGCTGGAAAATTTGAAAAAGCTCAAAAATCAGCCTTTATTCAGTTTGTTCCGTTCGCTGGAAGATATCAGCCCCAATGTCGCTATGCCGTGGAGCTCGCCGCAGCCGCTGCCTTTGCTTCGTTTGTCTCCAATCAGCTTTGCGATCAAGGATGCAATCAAGCCGCTGAAACCCGAAATCCGCGCCAACTGGCAGCGGCCGGAACTGATTGACCGCGCGCTGCAGACCTCAACAGGCTCGCGTGAAGTGATGGTGGCCATCTTGATGATCCGCCAGTACCGTGAATTCATTCCGACAGAAGCGGAAGTGAGCCGCGCGATTGTGGATTCATTGCTGAATTTGGATGGCCGCGTGCATGTTGCGATTTTCAAAGAGGCTTGTCAGAACATTGGCGGCATGCCGGCAACGATTGCGCGTCAATTTTTAATGAAGCTGGCGCGCATCATTCAAGAAGATGGTGAAATTGGCTTGCTGGACGCCTTGCTGCTGGAGCGTGTGAAATTCGAATTGAATTTGATGCCGATGCATATGGCGACCTCACTGGAAGATGTCAAACCGAGCATCGTGCGCCTGATTGACGCTTTGCTTCATGTGCAGCAGATTAACAGCGACAATCAGCTGGATGTGCGTGAAAGAATTCTGCAGCGTATTTTGAGCCCAAGCGAATTGGAAATGTATAGCGACATCTCGGATGAGCCAATTGATTTGGCGGAAATTCTGAATGATATTGCTGGACTGTTGCTGCGCGACCGCTTCAGTATTTTGACGATTGCTGAATATTGCCTGTGGAGCGACCGGATTATTACCCAGGATGAGCTGGATGTGCTGGAGCTGCTGTACTGGCGCTTAGGGTTTGAAACGGATGAAATGATTGAATTTATGCAGAAAATGAATAACTTGATGATTATTTGAGGTAAATTGATTTTACTGCATTCTGATTCAAAATCTGCCTTGCAGACGTGCGCTGCTCAAAAATAGAGATGATTAGGCTTTGAGCTGATTTGAAAGAAAGTTACAGCAAAATGCGGCCAATCTCGCTAGAATATGAACGATGAATTTGATGATGATGAAAGCATGATGGGGCATCAGCGGGACATAATGGCAGTATTGGGAATTGATGTTTGGATTCCTAGGGATGCGCCATGCCAGCCGCATCAGCCTGCTGTATGGCGTGATCAAGCGCCGGAAGACATGATTTCATCCGGTTTTGCAGAAAATATTTCAGAAATTTTACTGACGAAACCCATTGCAGAGCGCTTGCAGCCGCCTGCGCCGGTGCTGAATGCGCATGAAGATTCAGCGGTTTTTGCAGACCAATCCGCTCAGCATGCCGCTGTAAAAGAGCAGCCTGCTGCGCCGGTTGTTTCACAAGAACCTGCCGTTCCAATACTGCAGATTCCCGCATTTGCAATTGAAGCGCTGATTTTGCCGCAATGTGTGCTGTTGATTGATTCTACGGCGGTGACTGCAGAGCAGCAGATGCTGTGGCGCAATATTCAGCGTGCCGTTTCTGCCGAGTTTCATCATCTGATGTGGCCATTTGCATGGCAAAATATGCAGGATGGTCGCGGCGCCGCGTCTTATGTGCAGGGTTTTGCAGATGCGTTCAGTATGGAAAAAACCGTGTTGTGCTTGGGAGAGGTTCCATACTTGCAGTCTTCCCAATCCATTCATTTGGCTTCCCTTCAGGACATGCTGGATCAGCCGCTGCTGAAGAAGCGCCTTTGGCAATTTATGCAAAATAAAATCAAGGAATGATATTGATATGAGCCAGAAAGTGGTTGTTTTTAGCCAAATCGATCGTGAAATTTTGATGAAACTGGAACAGCGCTATCAGGTTGTTCAAATCAATCCCAAAAACGGTGATGTGAATCAGCAGATTTTGGAAGCCAGCCGCGATGCTGATGGCATGATCGGCGCCGGACGTGTGCTGAACGAACGCAATTTAAAGCATGCTGAAAAATTGAAAGTCATTTCCAGCGTCAGTGTTGGATATGATAATTATGATGTTGGCTACTTGAATCAAAAAAATATTTGGCTGGCGCATACCCCGCATGTGCTGACAGAAACAACCGCAGACTTAGCTTTTGCATTATTGATGAGCGCAGCGCGAAAAGTGCCTTCATTGGATGCGTGGACTAAACACGGGCAGTGGAGCAGAACAGCTGGGCCAGATCAATTTGGTGTGGATATTTACGGCAAGACTTTAGGCATTATTGGGCTGGGGCACATCGGCGCCGCTATTGCCCGCCGCGGCTTTCATGGCTTCAATATGAATGTGCTATATCATAGCCGCCGCGAAAAAATTGAAACGGCTGAGCAATTCAAGGCGGAATTTTGCACGCTGAATGAGCTTTTAAGCCGCTCGGATTTTGTGGTGGTTGCTGTGGATTTGAATGCTGAATCTCGGGCGCTGATTGGAGCAAAAGAATTGCAACTGATGCAGCCGCATGCCGTGCTGGTTAATATTGCACGCGGCTCGGTGGTGGATGAGCAGGCGCTTATTCAGGCCTTAAAAAACCGCAGCATTTTTGCCGCAGGTTTGGATGTGTATGAGAAAGAACCACTTCAGCAGTCTGAATTATTTCAGCTGGATAATGCAGTGACGTTGCCTCATGTGGGTTCTGCGACGGCTCAAACCCGAAAACGCATGGTTGAACTGGCCTATAAAAACTTGGTTGACGCCTTGGAGGGTAGGCAGCCTCAATATTGCGTTAAATCAGCATAAGCGTTAAAAATTAATAACACTTTCTTTCATAATTGCTCAATTTTCAATGCTATATTGCATTCATTGAGCGGTAATTGGATTGGGTTCAGCATTGAAAAGAATTTTACTGGCCTGCAGTTTGGGGGTATTTACAGCAGCTGCGCAGGTTCAAGCGTCTGATTCTGCAACGGTAGAATTTAATTCAGCAGCGCAGTTTTCTGTTCCTGAAATTGGCGGCGGCGTAGGCTTGCTTGATCAGCAAAAAGAGCGCGCCATTGGGGAAAAAGTTTTCCGCGAAGTAAATAAGCAGATGCCTGTCATGCAGAACCCGTGGCTGGAAGACCGCCTGTATTCGGTATTTTCAAATATTTTAAGTCAAACTCAGTTAAATCAGCCTGTTGGCTTGCTTATTATCAATGATCCGCAAATTAATGCCTTTGCTGTGCCTGGCGGCCTGTTTGCGTTGAATGCAGGCTTGATTAATTCTGCGCGCAATATGGATGAGATGGCGGGGGTTATGGCGCATGAAATTGCGCACGTGACGCAGCGTCATTACAGCCGTTCGCAGGAGGCTTTTAAGGGGCAGGGCCTGTTGTCTTTGGCGGGCATTTTGGTCGGTGCATTGGTGGCCTCGAAAGCTGACGGCGATGCCGGCGCTGCAGTCATGCTTGGTTCACAGGCAGCTTTGCTGGACAAGCAGCTGACGTATAGCCGGAATCAAGAACGTGAGGCAGACCGTATTGGCATGCAGTATATGTATACCTCTGGCTATAATCCGCAAAGCATGGCGGATTTCTTTGAAGTGATGAACAGGGAAACCAGCCGCGTCAGTTTTTTACCGGATTTCTGGCTGACGCATCCGCTCACTTCTCAGCGGATGAGCGAGGCGCGCTTGCGCGCGAACCAGCTGCCGAAAGTGAAGCCAAATTTAAATAATGAAGATTTTGAGGTGCTGCGGCAATACAGCCGTGTGCTTTCAGGGCAAAGCAGTGAACAGCAGCTGCAGGCGCTGGCTGGGCGGAATAATTTTGCCGGTTTGCTGGCGCTGGCGGCATGGCAGATTCAGCATGGTGATTTTGTAGCAGCGCAAAGCGCCATTGATAAAGCAAAAACGGTTAAGTCCAGTCATGTACTGATGACTTTGCTGCAAACCGATATTTATTTGGGGCAAAATAAGATCAGTGATGCGCTGGCACTCATTAGCAGCGCGGCCACGATTATGCCGGAAAATCGCGCGCTGAATTATAAATATGCAGAGGCGTTAATCCGCAATAAGCAGTCTGCTCGGGCTGAAATGATTGTGCGCCAATTTTTGAATAGCAATCCGCGTGATGTGTCTGGCTGGAGGCTGATGCAGCAATCTGCAAATGCGGACAGCGCATCAGCCTTGCGTTCGGTTAATGTGCTGCGTTACCGCGCAGAAGTGGAATTTTGGTCGGGCAGTGAAGAAAATGCTATTAAGTCGCTTTTACATGCAAAACGGCTGGCAAAAGACAATAAATCACTATTGCCGGTTATTGAGCAGCGCTTGACTCAGATGCAGAAAGAACGCCAGCTGAACGTCTAAATGATGTTCTGGGCATTGCGGTTTCAGAACTGAGCAGATGATTTAAATCAAAAAATTTATGTTGGATAGTTCTGTCATTATTATAAGAAAGAGGAATGGGATGATTCAGGGGCAATGTTTATGCGGTGCGGTCCAATACCGATATCATGCTGAGCTGCCGCAAAGCATTTTGTGCTTTTGCCAGCATTGCAGATTGGCGCAAGGCGCTGCATTTGGCTGGAATAGCCCCATTGATCAATCTAAGTTTGAGTTGCTGCAAGGGCATCCATACTTAACAGAATATTTCCACACAGAAAACAAAGCGCGGGTCTTTTGCAGTCAGTGCGGCAGCCCAATTTATTCTTTCCGCACCGATCTGCCGAATGTGCTGCGGCTGCGTTTAGGCACGGTGACAGAAGGTTATGTGCCGGCGCCTGCTGAGTTGGCTTATCAGCAGCATCAGCCTGATTTTATTTGCATTCATGGGTTTTGAATTGGTGTTGATGCTGTATTTGGGCGTGCGCCTTGGCTAATGTTACAATGCGCTTGAGCGCTTTCAATGATGAAAAAGATTAACGATATGAAACAAATAAAATTTGCCTGCTTGGGTTTGGGATTGCTGCTTCAGCTTGGTCAGCCAGTTCAGGCGGCAAGCGCAGAACAGTATGTGCTGGCTGTTGATAAAATCAATGAAGGCTATAAACAGAGCACACGTAATTTTTTAAATACCTTGGATCCAATGCAGCGGGGATTCACTGCTGCGCAGCAGGCGGATTTTTGTAAAATACTGGGTAAATATGCGGATGATTTATACGCGGCAGCGGACACAAATCGAGCTTATTTGGACAAGCAATTTGCCAATCTTACCAAGAAGGATGTGATTGCGCAGGTATTAAGCTCTAAAGAGATGCAGATGCTGAAACGCTATGATGTTCAATGCAGTTTGAATTGATAAAACAGCAGAATGATTTTCGGTGCTTTGAAATAGAGTGTCTGGAATTGAAAATGCTTGGTTTTTAAATTATTTAGTTTTAAACATTATTTGATTTAAAATTTACAGAAGAACTGTCTTAAAGGTTGTATTTACAGATTAAGGCAGTTCAACGCAAAAGAGGGAAGCAATTTAGGGATTAAGCAAGTTTTGCTTTAATTTTTACAGAAACTTGAGAAGGATCGGCGCGTCCGGCTATGAGCGGACGCAGAGAGTTCATCACCTTACCCATATCTTTCATGCTAGTAGCTTCTTGCGCAGCAATTGTTTGCGCAATAATGGAATCAAGTTCTTCCTCAGTCATAGCTTCTGGTAGAAATTGAGATAAAACCTCAAGTTCGGCTTGTTCCTTACTAGCTAAATCTTCTCGACCAGCGCCACTGAAGGCTTTGATCGATTCTTTACGTTGTTTTATTTGCTTTTCAATGACCGCAAGAACTTGCTTATCGTCAAGCTCTATGCGCTCATCGACTTCAATTTGCTTGATTGCTGCCTGCAGACTACGTATTACCGTTAACTTATCCATTTCTTTAGCACGCATAGCGGCTTTTAAAACTTCAGTTATTTGGTTTTTTAAAGTAGTCATTTATCTTGTCCAGGTTAGTCAATCAATCACAAATTAATCTTAGTAAAGGCGAGTCGTACGTACTGATTCACGCGCCAATTTCTTTTGGTAGCGTTTAACAGCAGCAGCTTTTTTACGTTTACGTTCTTGAGTAGGTTTTTCGTAGAATTCACGTTTACGAACATCAGCAAGAACGCCTGCTTTTTCGCATGAACGTTTGAAACGACGGATAGCTACGTCTACTGGTTCGCCTTCTTTCAATTTAACTTGTGGCATGAAGAATCCTCATTAAGTTATGGATAAGATCTAGGCAGAATTGCCTTTGATCACAAGTGAAGGTCAGTATTTTACTCATTTACATCTCAGACCACAAGTCTATAATAGGCTCCGCGACAGATTTGATACAGGTTATAGGCAGTTTAATGATCGTTTTAGGCTTAGAAACATCTTGTGATGAAACAGGACTTGCGCTGTATGACAGCGAGTTGGGTTTGCGCGGGCAAGTGCTGTATAGCCAGATTAAACTGCATGCAGAATATGGCGGCGTAGTGCCAGAACTGGCTTCACGCGATCATGTGCGCAAATTAATTCCGCTCATTACACAGCTTTTGGCAGACAGCGGCATCAAAAAATCTGAAATTGATGCGATTGCCTACACTCGCGGGCCGGGTTTGATGGGCGCGCTGATGACTGGCGCGCTGTTTGGCCGAACTTTAGCCTTTGCGCTGAATAAGCCTGCGATTGGCGTGCATCATATGGAAGGCCATATGCTGGCGCCATTGCTGTCGAAAACACCGCCGGAATTTCCTTTTGTTGCACTATTGGTTTCAGGCGGCCATACCCAACTCATGGCCGCTTACGGTATTGGCCAATATGAGCTGCTGGGTGAGTCGATTGATGATGCGGCGGGCGAAGCTTTTGATAAAGTGGCGAAAATGATGGGTCTTGCTTATCCCGGCGGTCCAAATATTTCTAAATTGGCGATGGAAGGTGACATGAATGCCTTTGAATTCCCGCGTCCAATGCTGCATCAAGGTTTGGATTTTTCATTCAGCGGTTTAAAAACTGCGGTATCTGTGCAATTGAAAAAAGTGGAAGGCGAAGGCCGTGAAGCGGATATTGCGGCATCTTTCCAAGAAGCGTTGGTGGATACCTTAGTTAAAAAATCTGTCAAAGCCTTAAAGCAAACTGGCTTGAAGCGCTTAGTGATTGCAGGCGGGGTCAGTGCCAATAAACGCTTGCGTGAACGCTTGGAAGCGGATTTAGCCAAAATCCGCGCAACGGTGTTCTATGCTGAACCAGCCTTGTGTACTGACAATGGCGCCATGATTGCTTTTGCTGGCTATCAGCGGTTAAAAGCAGGGCAGCACGATGGTTTGGCTGTGACCACGACACCGCGCTGGCCAATGACTGAGCTGAGTAATCCGAATGAAGCCTAATTGAGCTGAGTTTAAAAAGAACCGCAAATGCGGTTCTTTTTTATTTTAATCTAGGCCTGAGAATAATTGCGCGCTGCTGATTTTACGCATAAAGCCGGCGCGTTTTAAGGCCAAGGTCACCATATTGGTATTGCAGGACTGAATGCCCTCAAAATTGCCTAAATCTTCAGTAATCAACTGCCATAAATCACTTAAATCATTGCACAGTACATGCCAGAAAAATTGTGAATCCCCACTAATGCCAAACAGGCAGCGCGTATTTTTAAGTTCCGATAAAGTACTGGCAATTTTATTGGCTGCATCTGGCCGAGCTTTGATCAAAATGATGGCTTCGGATTTAAACCCCATTAGACTCGGTTCGACATCGACTCGAATATTGAAAATCCCTTCTTCCAATAAGTCATTCAGTAATTTCTGAGTTTTATGCTCGCTCAATTCAATTTGTTCAGCCAAACTTTTGATGGATGAACGGCCATCGATTGAAAGCAAATGAATGAGTTTTAATTCTATTTCACTTAAAGATCTGAAACCTACATTTTTATCGGTGCAGCCTTCTAGCGTTTTAGGCTTGCTGGCCCAGGTAAATGGTTTTAAGACGGCTTGAGTCTCTACCGTTTTAATATCAGGTATTTGAGTGACAAAGTCATGCATCCATACAGAAAGATCCGCGGGTTTTTCTAATCCAATTTCAAGAAAAATATCGGCAAGTCCTGTGGTTAAGAAAACAATGCGGACTTCTGGGCGATTTGCGAAAAATTGCGCCACTTCTTTTTCTTTGCCAAATTTCACGCTGATCCACACATGAACGGTATAGCCTTTATTGGCGACTACAGGATTCAATTCAATAGCGGTGCGTATAACCTGTTCATCCAGCAATTTACTGAGCCGCCGCGAAAGCTTTTTTTCAGGAACGTCGCTGGTCTGACTGAGTTCGCGCCATGATCCTCTTGGATTGGATATTAACGCTTTGATACATGCTATATCGATTTCGTCGAGACTAAAAGATTCACTCATGATGATTGACTTGTCTAAAAACTAATTATAATCTTAATTTAAGTCTAGAAAATAAAATACATTGTGTATTTATGTCTAAATATTAAATGAGACGCTTATGGATGAGTCTAAAATGCAAAAAACAATTTCCACCGAGGGAAATGTATCACAAAAGAAAGTTATTCTTGCAGGAACTGTAGGAAATGCTATTGAATGGTTTGACTGGACGATTTATGCGACTTTTGCGGTATTTTTCTCAAAACAGTTTTTCCCATCAGATGATCCAACGGCATCATTGCTTGCGACCTTTGCAATTTTTGCTGTCGGATTCTTTATGCGTCCGCTGGGCGGAATCGTGCTGGGCATCTTTTCTGACCGTTTTGGCCGAAAAGCGGCATTGGCTGCCACCATCATCATGATGGCGGGCGGTTCATTGATGATCGGCCTTTCTCCAACGTATGAATCAATCGGTATCTTTGCGCCGATTATTCTGGTGCTGGCGCGATTGCTGCAAGGCTTATCTTTAGGCGGTGAGTTTGCTTCAGCCGCGACCTATCTTTCAGAGATGGCGCCAAAACATAAGCGCGGTTTTTATTCGAGCTTTATGTTTTTTAGTTCGGCGATTGGTATTTTAATGGCATCAGGTCTTGCTTGGGGCTTAACAAGCGCTTTGACTGAGATGCAAATGAATGAATACGGATGGCGTGTTCCTTTTATTCTTGGCGCAATTGGCGGCTTAATTGGCATGTGGATCCGTAAGTCCGTACCTGACAGCGAAATGACCCATAAAAAAGATACGGTAAAGAACCCTTTGGCTGTGCTGATTAAACGCCATCCAAAAGAAACCATGCGGATTGTCGGCATTTCAATTTTAACGACCTTTGCGTTCTATATTTTTGTGGTTTATGTCCCGACCTACGCGATTAAAGTGCTGGGTGCTGAGCCGCAGACAGCTTTTGCTGCAAATACAGTCAGCATGATTATCTTTATGCTGTGCCAGCCTGTTTTTGGATGGTTATCAGATAAAATCGGCCGTAAACCGCAATTGATCGTGTTTGCTGTTGGCTATTTGGTTTTCTTTTATCCAATTATTAAATGGATGGATGGAACATTTGCTTCGATTTTATTGGTCGAACTTTTTGGACTGGTTTTATATGCTTTATATACGGCCATTGGCCCAGCGGTTATGTCAGAACAGTTTCCAACGGAAGTCCGAGCCGTAGGCATTGGCGCGCCATATAACTTAATGGTGGCTTTGCTCGGCGGTACAACGCCTTACGTGCTCACTTGGCTGCAAAGTATCGGTAAGCAGGATTACTTCTATTTTATGGTTTTAGTCGGCGCTTTATTAACGTTAATCACATTTATTAAAATGCCTGAAACGGCAGGAAAAGGTTTGGAAGATATAAAATGAATATAGTGAATTTATCTGCACTTGAGCTGGGCCGTCAAATTGCCTGCAAAAAGATAACTTCAGCTGAATCAGTTCAATTTTATATTGATCGAAATCTGAAATTTAAAGATCTCAACTGCATTTCGGAACTGTTCGAGTCTGAGGCTTTGGAACAAGCGAAACATTTGGATGAGCTGCTTCAGCAAGGCACGCGGTTGAGCCCATTTCATGGCGTGCCAATTTTATTGAAAGATAATTTGGATGTGGCAGGTCATATCACGCATGCTGGAACAGTTTATCTCGATCAAATAGCGCAAGCGAACTGCGAACTTGCAGATCAGCTGCAGGCTTTGGGCTTTGTGATTTTGGGTAAAACCAAGATGACGGAGCTGGCATTTGGCCTGTCAGGACAGAACCCAATGCAGGGCACACCTAAAAATCCTTGGGCTGAACAGCAATTTGCTCCAGGCGGCTCTTCATCTGGCTCAGCTGTCGCTGTGGCTTCCGGTCTGTGTCCTATGGCATTTGGCGGCGATACTGGCGGTTCAATTCGAACTCCTGGAGCTTTAAATGGCGTGTTTGGGTTTAAGCCATCGAGTTATCAAATTGCAGGCTATGGTGCAGTTCCGTTATCTAAAACCTTGGATACATTAGGGCCTTTTTCACGTTTTGCTGATGATATCAGCACTTTGTTTCCGCTGCTAAGTAAGGTAAGTGCTGAATCCGCTTCAGCTGAAAATGTGATTTACGCTTTGGATGAATCTGCATTTCCTTATCCGCTCGAGCCGGAAGTATTGGCTCTATGGCGTGAAGGGGTGAAACGCATAGAATCTTTGGGGATTGAAGTTAAAGCTTGGCAGCCGCCTTTGAATTTTGATTTTCAGGATTTGTCAGATCGAACGTCCGACATTATTGCGTATGAAAGTTATCTATATCATGGTGATTCAGCTGAAAATCATGAAATTCCGATGTGGGAGCTGGTTCGACAGCGTATTCTGCGCGGGAAAACAATTACCCCGCAGCGATATGAGACGTTAATTGCAGAGCGTGCTCAATTTCAGCAAGATTTTGAGGCGTCTTTAAATGGCCAGTGTTTGCTCTTTCCAGTGAGTCCATTTATTTCAGCAGTATCAAGCGCGGCTGATACTGAGTTTAGCCACGTAGGTGAATATACTCGGCCATTTAATTATCTAGATGCGCCTAGTTATGCCTTCCCAATAGGGCAGAGTGAGAATGGCTTGCCTATGGGAATTCAGCTGGCCTCATATCAGGGCAATGATGCGAAAGTGATGAATGCTGTGCAAAAAATTGCGAATGGCTTAAATATTCGATCTGTTTTGCCGCCGCGCTGTCAGGATTAAATTGTTTAATGCTTCCTGAGATTTAAAGCTGAGACAAAAAAGAACCGCAAAAGCGGTTCTTTTTATTGATGACTATATTTGTTTCAACTGCTGCGAACCAATCCAATGCTTTGAAAATTGATACGCTGCACGGCCTGAACGCTGCCCGCGGCTTTGGCACCATCTTAAGGCTTCAGCGCGCGCTTCTTCAGTCCATGGCATAGATGCTTTCGCCAAATAGTGCTCAACAATTTCCAAATACAGTTTTTGATCCATTGGGTAGAAAGAGAGCCATAAGCCAAAACGGTCAGACAGTGAAATTTTTTCTTCAATCGCTTCCTGTGGATGCAGCTCGGTATATTGCGGCACGTCGACTTTGGTGACGGGCGTATTTTCATGCATGAATTCAGGCAGCAAATGACGGCGGTTGCTGGTGGCGTAAATGATGAAATTGCTGGAACCGGACTGCAAAGAACCATCTAAAACACTTTTTAAACTGCGGTAATTTTCATCTTCGGCATTGAACGCTAAATCATCGCAATACACGATGAATTTTTCTGGGCGATCCGCGATCAGTTTTTGAATTTCAGGCAAATCAGATAAATCGTCGCGTTCAATTTCAATCAGGCGCAAACCGGCAGATTCATATTCGGTCAGCAGGGCGCGGACAATGGATGATTTTCCTGTTCCGCGGGAACCGGTCAGCAGCACATCATTGGCCGGCAAGCCCTGTAAGAATTGCAATGTATTTTGAATCACTTTTTCTTTTTGCCGTTCGATGCCTTTTAAATCGTCCAGATACATTTTCTTGGGCTGATGAATGGCTTTGAGCTGTTTGTCTTGCCATTTATAGGCGGCGCTGGAAAAGTCGGGCGCTTTTTTAATTTCAGGCAAGCTTTGCTGCAATTGCAAGAGCACAGTAGAGAGTGACTCTAAAATATTATCTGGCAAATCAATGGTTGGCATGAGTTTTCAGCTTGTGATTAATCAATGAATAGATGCAGTATTGCATTAATAATGTATAGTATTTCAATAATGTATAGCATTTCGGCAAGATATGCCAACTGTTGCAAAATTTTAGCTATTGAATTGAAGTTCAAATTTTGCAACAGTTGAATATGCATAAAAGATGCAGACAATCAAAGCCAGCGCAGAGAGATAGATATGCTACTGAAAGACTTTGCTAGGGATATTAATCCGCACCAAGCGTATCGCATAAAAAAATTACAGCGCAAATTGGACACTGCGGAAAGCTACGAAGAATGGAAGAATACTGCACTGAAAATTGACGAAGAATCCGGCGCTCAGGAATGGAAGCTGGACAACTGTTCTCCTTATTTTGATGCCGAAATCATTGTGCACCGCTTGTCGCTGCTGAAGCGCTACAGGCAGCAAAACCGCACGCGCGATTTAATGTATATTTTAAGTGAAGGCTTAACCTATGATATTGCCAATATTGCGCATCCGCTTTTATTTTCAGTGACCTATGTCGGCACCAAAAAAATCATTGAAGACTACGTTGCAGAAGTGAGTGAGAGCTTGGCGTATATTGCTTCGGAACAATGCGAATGCCTGAGCCTTGAAGAGAAAATCACGTTTTTTGAACACAGCCAGAAAGCATTTGGCCAGCCGGCGCTGATGTTCTCTGGCGGTTCTACATTGGGGTTGTTCCATACCGGTGTATGCAAGGCGCTGATGGAACAGGATTTGATGCCTAAAGTGCTGTCTGGATCGAGCGCGGGCGCCATTATGACGGGCATGCTGGGCGTATCTAAGCCTTCCGACTTTATGGAAATTTTAAAAGGCCATAATTTTTACAGCGAAGCCTTTCATTTTAGAAAGCTCAGCGATTTGCTGCGCGGCAATGGCGGCTTGGCCGATGTTAAATATTTAAAAAACTTCCTCAAGGAAAATTTGGGTGATGTGACTTTTGCTGAAGCGCAAAAAAATTCGGGCCTGAATATCAATATTGCAGTTGCTCCTTATGACACCTCGCAAGATGCCCGCATTATGAATGCCTATACCTCGCCAGACTTGCTGGTGTGGAGCGCCGTGCTGGCATCGTGTGCTGTGCCGATTTTATTTCCACCTGTGAAGCTGACCAGCAAGCGTTATGATGGCCAGTATACGCCGTATATGGCATCTACCCGCTGGGTGGATGGCAGTGTACGCAGTGATTTTCCGCAAGAAAAAATGGCGCGCCTGTACAATATCAATTATACGATTGCCAGCCAGGTGAATCCGCACATTGTGCCGTTTATGCAAAATGACGTGTCCAGATTTCGTAAAGATATGCTGAGCTGGCCGGAACGGATTATCCGCCGGCAGGGTAAAGTGATCACCAAAGGCGTGATGGATTTTGCCCGGGAACGTGTCGGAAGCGTGCCGCCTATCCGCCGTTTGCTGGATCATGGCTATGGTGTGGTCGATCAGCGTTATTATGGCGATGTGAATATTGTCGGCAAGCACAGCCTGCGCCATTACAGCTACATGCTACAGAATCCCCGTCCATATTTATTTAAAACCTTGCAGCGCGAAGGCGAGCGGGCCACATGGCCTAAAATTTCACTGATTGAAATCCATGCGCGGGTGGGCAAAACCATTCAGCACTGCTTGGAAGTGCTGAATTATAAAAACGCGCCTGAACAGCAGCATGCCGAATATATTGCCGTTTGATCTTCGACTGCTGCAAAATGCTGATGTTCAATGCATGAGCAAAACGCAAAGTTTGAGCTTTGGCCGTTATTTATATCAGCTGCAGTTCAATCCGGCTAAGTGCATTGAAACATCTGCTGATGCTTCATGGGGTGCCGCAGCGTTTTGGCTAAAAGGGCAGAGCATGCAGCCCAATGGCTCCAAGCATGCGCAAAGCGGTTTTTTGCAAGAGCTGTCCTCGTATCAGCAATGGTCAGAGCAGCGGGCCAGCTTTTTGCTTCCGCATCAGATTCTTTCCATTGCGCAGCTGCCCGTAGAAATCGGCGGCGCGCAGATGCATCCGCAAGCCTTGCTGCTGCCGCATGCGCCGTCATTTTTTGAGCAAGACCCGAAATCTCTGCGCAGCGATGCTATTGCCGCCTTAATCATGCAGGCGGTGAATGCTTTAGATGCCTTGGCGCAAACAGGGTGGATTCATGCCGACTTAAAAGCTGAGCATTTCGTTGTTTATGCGGGGCAAGTCAAGCTGATTGATTTTGAGCAGGCCGTCATGATGGAGGCTGAACCTCCGGCAGTGATGAATGCGACCCCGCGCTATATGGCGCCGGAATTGTTTCATGGTGAAGCAAAAAGCATGCAAAGCGAAATTTATGCTTTGGGGATTGTGCTGCTGGAATGGCTGACGGGGCAAAGGCTGCAGGCCCGCAGCTATCAGGACTGGGCATATTTGCATTGCCAGTGGTTAATAATTGATCTTCCGGAACAATTTGAGGTATTCCTGCCGATTTTGCAGACCATGCTTGCCAAGAAAAAAACGCTCAGAATACGTGATTATTATCAAATAAAAATGCGCTTAATGACTGAAATTGTTTAAGAAAAGCGCTGAAATCTTTTTTTGTTTTTTATTTAAGCAAACAAAAGGCTTTTTTCTAAAAAAGGCTTGTCATATACAGGTGATCTCTATAATATACACAGCCATCGGGGACGTGGCGAAATTGGTAGACGCACTGGATTTAGGTTCCAGCGCCGCGAGGTGTGAGAGTTCGAGTCTCTCCGTCCCCACCACTTAAAACTTGAGCGCAAGCTTGAGGATTAAGAAAATAGAGGATTGGTGTAATGGTAGCATGACGGTCTCCAAAACCGTTCGTCAAGGTTCGAGTCCTTGATCCTCTGCCAAGCTTTAAGAAAGACTGACTTAGGTCAGCACCCTGATGGGGACGTGGCGAAATTGGTAGACGCACTGGATTTAGGTTCCAGCGCCGCGAGGTGTGAGAGTTCGAGTCTCTCCGTCCCCACCATCAAGTATTAAAGCAAGGTCAGTTTTACCTTGCTTTTTTATTGCAGGATTTTGAAGCAAAAAAGTACAGAAAGTCCATTTATTTTGATATAACTGGCACCCGATGGGGACGTGGCGAAATTGGTAGACGCACTGGATTTAGGTTCCAGCGCCGCGAGGTGTGAGAGTTCGAGTCTCTCCGTCCCCACCACTTAAAACTTGAGCGCAAGCTTGAGGATTAAGAAAATAGAGGATTGGTGTAATGGTAGCATGACGGTCTCCAAAACCGTTCGTCAAGGTTCGAGTCCTTGATCCTCTGCCAAGCTTTAAGAAAGACTGACTTAGGTCAGCACCCTGATGGGGACGTGGCGAAATTGGTAGACGCACTGGATTTAGGTTCCAGCGCCGCGAGGTGTGAGAGTTCGAGTCTCTCCGTCCCCACCATCGTAAATAAAGCTTAAAAGTCCACTTATATGCGAGTATAATTGGCGACCTACGGGGATATGGCGGAATTGGTAGACGCACTGTGTTCAGGTCGCAGCGCCCTCTGGGCGTGAGAGTTCGAGTCTCTCTATCCCCACCAAATTCAAAAAAGCAAGGCTATAGGCCTTGCTTTTTTATTGCCTGAAATAACGCAGGCATTGGATTTATGGCCGGGCAGCGAGCTGGCTGAAAAATATATAGGCTGGCGCAAAGATCATATCAATCAAATTCTGCGCATTAAAAAACCCTCGCAGAGGAGGGCTGTATTTGTTCCGAAAAATCCATTTTTCTCGATCAAAATTGGCAAAGATGATTTATGCCTTCAGATGATCTTCAAATTCTTCACCCAGCTGCATGGCTAAAGCATTGCCGCTAAGGTCATAAGTCACCAAGCCGTATTCTTTTTTAAAGCTGAAAGAGAAACCTTTATTGTCTGCTAAAGTCCG
This sequence comes from Acinetobacter sp., assembly GCF_041919735.1. Classification (GTDB taxonomy): domain Bacteria; phylum Pseudomonadota; class Gammaproteobacteria; order Pseudomonadales; family Moraxellaceae; genus Acinetobacter. Next base: position 102,654 of record NZ_JAYRTF010000007.1, on the reverse strand, counting down.
GACGTTATAGCCTAATTTTTCAAGCCAAAGACGAAATGCGATCAGATTTTTTGCTTTAACCACTTTTTTCACGAGCGAACTCCTTATTCATTAATAAATATTTAATAGGGATGTTTAAATATTTTTTAAAGGGCAAAAATCAATATTTTTCTAAATTACATTTTTTTGCTTGAAAAACAAACTGAGATAAGTGGTGATTTGATCTGAATCATAGAATATGTTGCTGATTTAAAATTAAAAAATAACAATGTAACCAATTATATTCAGAATTAACTTGAAACAAATAGTTCATCAATAGGTCTTATACTCTGGCTTGATTGACTGCAGATCATGCAAATGATAACAATTCATCTGTTATAAAAAGAATATAAACATGCCGATCACACTAATATGCCATCATATGACTGAATTGCTTTATGTTTAAAATAAAGCAGGGCGCATTTTGCCTTTATTCAACCTGCAGATGAAAAACAGAAAAGAAGGAGCAATCAGCATGCGGTCCGAAACAATTGAACAATTTGTGGCCAATCGCATTGAAAAAATGCAGCAGGACAATCAGCAGCCGGCTGCGGTCATGCTGGGGCATGAAGATTGGCTGATCTTTGCGGAGCAGTCAGAGGTGGCTTACACACCCTTTGGCAGCGCGAGACGCTATCAGCCGGCGCTAGGCGGTTTGCTTTTAGTCCGTGTAGATGAAATGCATGCGCTGCGTGTGGTCACACAGCCTGAACTGGATGAGTTTGCGCAAGGCAATCAAATTCTGTAATTGGATTGCCGGCGTGGATGGGATATTACGCATCCTTTAAGCGTTAAAGCGAATATCCATATGTTTGAATGCGTAGAGCCGATGACCCGCAATTAAGCTCGGCTTTTTCAGCATTAAAACGTGAATCATCATTGAAGATTTAAAAGTTCTAAACTTAAAAGTTATCTTTCATTTCTCTTAAGCGCTGAAATTCAGCTGTATTTTCTGCCCGGATAAATGGATTGGTTTCCAGTTCCAGCTCAATGGTGCTGGGCAAAGTGCATTGACCGAGCATGCGCTGCGCTTCAACGTGCTCAAAGCGTTCCTGTATGGCCTTGTTATGCGGTTCTGCCTGCAGTGCAAACTGGGCGTTGGAAAGCGTATATTCATGCGTGCAGTACACTTTGGTGCGCGGCGGCAGGGCAGCCAAGCTGGTCAAGGAGCTGAACATCTGCTGATGCGTGCCTTCAAAGACGCGGCCGCAGCCCATGGCAAATAACGTATCGCCGCAGAACAGCACATCCAGCGCATCAATAAAATAAACAATGTGGCCTAGAGTGTGTCCAGGTACGGCAATAATATCGATATTCAAGCCATGAAACTCCACATGGCCTTCATCTGCCAGCGGATGAGTGATAAACGGTATTTTGCTGAGTTCATCCCGCGGGCCATATACCGGAATATTGCGCCCAGCGATCAGCGCAGGCACGCCGCCGATATGGTCTTTATGCCAATGCGTCAGCCAAATTTGCGTTAAGTTCAGCTGATGTTCCTGGCAGTATTGCTCGACTAAATCGGCTTCAGTGGGATCAACAGCAATGACGTCATGCGAGCTTTCATGTTCGAGCAGCCAGATATAATTTTGAAGCGCATTTTTGACGTCTATACAGTGGATTTTAAAAGTCATTGGATACACTTCTCATAATTTTTGCATTGAAATCAATGTAGCATCTAAATCCAAAAAGTTGAATCTTCGATCAAGAATATTGAGATGAATACGCTTCAAAAAAGACGGCAGAATGTGCAGATCAGTTTTGAATCCTCAAGGGATTTATAAGCCTATTCATCTTTAGGGCTGAGTGAATTTTAGGGCCTATTCATCATGGCCGATGCTGACCGGGCTGCCAATGGTGTAAAAATGACCGCCGGCGACATGGTGCAGGCTTTTCCATTCGTCATCGGCATCTTCATAATGCCAGTGGCCATCTCTGAAAACCCGTTCATCCGCATAGGCGGCAATGACTTTGCCGATAAATAAATCATGAGACTGCTGATTATGCGGTTCGGAAATCAATTCACACAGCAGCCATGCAGAACAGCCTGCAACGGCGGGAATAGTGGAATTTGGAAAGTGAAATAATTCCGTACCGGATTGGCGGAGCTTTTCCGGCGCATCTTTTAAACTGATCATGCCCAAGGCATAGACCATTTTGAGCTGTTTGAGCGTCGGCACCTGCAGGGCAAAATAGCCGGATTTTTCAATGATTTCACGGGTCTTTGTGCTTTTATCCAGCACGACCGTCACTTTCGCCGGACTGAATTCCAAGGCGCATGCCCAAGCGGCGGTCATGACATCGGCATGAGCTCCATCTTGGGCGGAGACCAGCACAGTCGGGCCATGATTCAGCAAGCGGTATGATTTTTCCAACTCAACGGGAAGAAGATGTGAAAGCATGCAGTAAACCTGAATTAAGACTCTATTTTAAAGATAAGGCGGGATGTTTGTGCTGCTGAGCAGGACGCAAGCGAAATATTGAATAAGCCTGGAATAATCTGATCTGCATCAATGGATTATTTCTGACCAGCAGCCGAAATCCATTTTTAGACTATTACAAAATATGCCGCTGGGATCAACCGCCAGCAAGGGTATAATAGCCAAATGGAAATCAAGGAATCATCATGAATACGCCATTAATACTGAATATTGCAGTGTTTATTGCGCTTTTGCTCGTTTTGGCGCAAATGCATAAAACCCAATGGAGCCTGTCAAAGAAAGTTTTTGCGGGTCTGGGCTTAGGGGTATTATTTGGCTTTGGGCTGCATGCGGTTTACGGCAGTTCGCCAGAGGTGTTAACCGAATCAATTCAGTGGTTCAATATTGTCGGCAGCGGCTATGTCCGGCTGCTGCAAATGGTGGTGATGCCGCTGGTGTTTGTTTCAATTTTAGGGGCCGTCATTCGGCTGCATGACGCCAGTTCATTAGGGAAAATCAGTGTCATCAGCATTGGCACGCTGCTGATCACGACTTTTATTGCCGCTTTGGTTGGTGTCATCGTAACAAACCTATTTGGCCTGACGGCTGCTGGGTTGGTGCAGGGCACGCAGGAAACGGAGTGTTTAAACCAGCTGAATACTGAATACATATCTAAAGTGACGGATTTAAGCGTACCGGATTTGGTGCTGTCATTTATTCCAACCAATCCTTTTGCTGAACTGACCGGCGCGCATCCAACGTCTATCATCAGCGTGGTGATTTTCGCAGCGATGCTGGGCATGGCCGGCATTAAGCTGATTAATGAGGATGCTGAAAAAGGCCACCGGGTGCTGATTGCGATTGAAACGCTGCAAGGCTGGGTCATGAAACTGGTGCGTCTGGTCATGCTGCTGACCCCATATGGCGTGTTTGCTTTAATTACTAAAGTTGTCGCAAGTTCAAATGCGGCAGATATATGGAATCTCGGCGGATTTTTAGCGGCGTCTTATATCGGCCTCGCGATTATGTTTGCTGTACATGCGCTGATTTTGCTTATGACAGGCATCAACCCGCTGAAATTCTTTAAAAAAGTCATGCCGGTCTTGGCGTTTGCTTTTACCAGCCGTTCCAGCGCGGCCAGTATTCCTTTAAATATTGAAGCGCAAACCCGCCGCGTTGGCGTGCCGGAATCGATCGCCAGTTTTTCTGCCTCCTTTGGCACAACCATTGGGCAAAATGGCTGCGCTGGACTGTATCCAGCCATGCTGGCGGTGATGGTGGCGCCGACAGTCGGCATTAACCCGCTGGACCCTTTATGGATCTTGACCTTGATCTCAGTGGTTACCCTCAGTTCGATTGGGGTTGCTGGAGTCGGCGGCGGCGCGACATTTGCTGCGCTGATAGTGCTTCCGATCATGGGCCTGCCGGTGACTTTGGTGGCTTTGCTGATTTCGATTGAACCGCTGATTGACATGGGCCGTACGGCATTGAATGTGAGCGGCTCAATGACTGCCGGAACAGTGACCAGTCAATTGCTGGGGCAAACAAATAAAACAATTTTCAATCAAGATGATGTGGATTTAACGCATGTTTAAAGCCACAATCTGAACATATGGTTCATCCTATAAGTTCAATGATAAAAGCCAATACCGCATGTATTGGCTTTTATTTTTTTAGCTGGAAAAGTCTGGCGGGCAGAGCTTATCCGTTCATCAAGCAGGGGAAGATATACATGAAAATGTATCAGGTAGATGCGTTCACACAGCAGTTATTTAAAGGCAATCCCGCAGCGGTTATTGTGCTGCACGACTGGCTGGATGACACGCTGATGCAAAATATCGCACTGGAAAATAATCTATCTGAAACGGCTTTCGTCAAAGTGCTGGATGCGCAAAATTATGAAATCCGCTGGTTTACACCGACCACAGAGGTGGACTTTTGCGGCCATGCCACACTGGCCAGCAGCCATGTCATATTCAAAGATTTTACCGATGCTTCACAGATTCAGTTTCATGTTGCAAATTTAGGCATCTTTACAGTAGAGCAGGCCGCAGATGGCAAGATTCAAATGAATTTTCCCATGCGCCGCGCGCAGGCCGTGCAGGACTATCCTGAACTGTTAAGGCAGGCTTTGACGAAGCCGTTTAAGCAGGTGTATTTGAACGCGCAGGCCTATATTGTCGAATATGAATCGGTGCAGGATGTGCTGGATGAGCAGCCTGATTTTGAGCTGCTGAAGCAATTGGGCCGCATCCGTACAGCGATTACCGCTTCAGATGCGGATGTTTCGCTGGATGTTGCTATTACCTCAAACAGTCCGCAGTACGATTGCGTATCCCGCTATTTTGCACCGGCAAACGGCATTCCTGAAGATCCGGTGACGGGTTCGATCCATACTGGCATCGTGCCGATTTGGGCCGCTAAGCTGGGTAAAAATGAGCTGATGGCGTATCAGGCTTCGGCGCGCGGCGGTGAGCTGTATTGCCGTATTTTGGAGAATGAGCGGATTGAAATTTCGGGTTATGCCAAGCTGTATATGCAGGCGGAAATTTCAATAGACGCGTAAAATTGCAGAAAATTAAGCGGGCATTCAGTTTTGCCCGTTAATTTTTATTCCGTATTTTCTTATTCCGCATAGCAGGCATGGTTTGAGCGCATCTTCGTGCCTTTGCTGGATTCATGCGGCAGATGCAGAAAAGATACAGCCAAAATGCCAAATTACGGTATATGATGAGAATCATTCTCTAAAATGAACAGCATTACAAATTAATAGACTTGATTGGAAAGATTTTATCCATGCGTTTTAAACAGCTGACTCTCTCACTTTTTTTCCTTGGCTGCAGTTCAGCGATATTCGCGCAGCCTGTTCTGGTGAAAACAGAACAAAATATTGAAGAATATAAATTGGATAACGGTTTCCGCATTATTCTTGCGCAGAATAATAAAGAAAACAAAATTTTTATGAATACGGTCTATCAGACGGGTTCATTGAACGATCCAAAAGGCAAAGGCGGTTTGGCGCATTTGCTGGAGCATTTGGCCTTTAAAGGCACGCAGAATGTTCAAGGCGATGAGTTCCAGCGCCGTTTAGATCAATATACTTTATCGACCAATGCCAGTACGGATTATTATTCGACCAAATATACCAATATTGTGCGTCCTGAACAGGCGGCTTTAAATGAGGTGATTCATCTTGAAGCTGAACGTATGGACAAGCTGGTGCTGCAGGAAAAATATGTACCGTCGGAAATTGCGATTGTAAAGCGCGAACGTGAAGTCCGTTTGGATCAGCCGTTTGCAGTGCTGATGGATCAGGTGTTTAAAAGCGCCTACGGCAATCAGGATTTGGGCCGTTTGCCGATTGGCGACTTGAATGAGCTGCAGTCGATTAATATGCGCGAGCTGAATCAATTCTACCGTGCATGGTATGCGCCGAATAATGCGGTCATGGTGCTGTCGGGCAAGTTTGATAAAGCCGCTGTGCTGAAGCAAATTGATGCGCAATTCAGCCCGATTGCTTCACGCGCCATACCCGCGCAGGCGGTTGTGCCGAAACTGGATGGCAGTAAAATTCAGCAGCGCCAGTTCAGCGTGCAAAAAGGCAGCGATCTTGCCAAGTTCAATATTTATTTGAATGGCGAAGATCCGTCTATTGTGAAAGCGCTTTCGTTAACGCCGGTGCTTTATACCATGCAGCCGAGCGGGCATTTGTATAAAAGCATTGTCGAAACCGGGGTGGCCACGGGAGTAATGGCTTCGACCTGGCTGGATAAAGATTTTAATTTGGTGTTCTTAGGCGCAGTATACGCGCCGAATCATGATGCCAAAAAAGTTCAGGCTGAGCTGAATAACGGTGTCGAGCACAGCAATGATTTTGATGAGACGGAGCTGAACCGTGTCAAAAGCATGACACGCAATCAGGCAGATAACATTAAGAACAATGCCGCGGCTTTGGGATCGCGCATCAGTGATTATTATGTGGCGCATAATGGTGACTGGACACAATACTTTAAAGATTTGGATGGCATTCAAAAGCTGACGCCGGCCGAAGTCAATCAAGCTTATAAAGCTTTTCTGACACCAGCGCACCGCATCAGCGGCGACATTTTGCCAACGCCGGAAGATCAAAAAAAGGCGGTGGAGCAGAAAAAAGAAGGGCCGGCAAAAACACTGGATCAGCAAGCCGCTCAGGAAGAGCCGCTGAAAGATGCCAGTGTGTATAAAGCGGAAGTGCAACAATACCTGCAGCAGTCTAAAGACTATTTAGAGCAGAAAGAAAAGCAGATTCAGCGCGGCAAATTGAAAAATGGCATTCAATATGCACTGTACCCAACCGCAACGCGCGATGACAAAACCTATGCATCGATTGCCTTGGATTTTGGCACAGCCGAATCGCTGATGAATAAAGATGTGACTTTAGATCTGGCCGCCTATCTGCTGTTCCGCGCATCTGAAGGCAAGAGCCTGCAGCAGATTGCGGATAAAATTATTGAATCCGGCGGTTCTGCCAGTGTCAGCGCCAGCGGCAATAGCTTTAACCTGCAAATTTCAGCGAAAAAAGACCAATTTGAAGATTTCTTCAAATATTTCTTAGAAGCGCTGAAAACGCCTGAATTTGAACAGACACAGTTTGATCTGATTAAATCGCAAAGCCTGTCCAGCTTAGACCGTCCGTATACCGAACCGGATACTGTGGCGGCGCTGACTATGGCGCGTTTAATTGAAATACATCAGCCGGGAGACCTGCGCTACCATTTTGAACCGGACTTGGCGAAGCAGCAATATCAGGCCGCCACCCGTGAACAGGTGCAGCAGCTGTATCAGCAGTTCTTTAAAACCAATCATGCACAAATTGCCATTACTGGTGATTTTGATGCCAAACGCATGCAAAAGCTGCTGAAAAAAGAATTCGGCAATTGGAAAACTTCTGAGCCTTATGCGCGCTTAACCGATGAATATACCGTTTATAAAGCGCAGAAAGTGCATGCTTTGTCAGAGCAGCGCGAGTTTGGCAGCTATCAAGCTATGCTGACCTTGCCTGTGGGGATAGAAAACCCAGACATGCCGGCATTGCAAGTGTTCCGTCATATTTTGGGCGATTCGCAGCTGTCTTCACGTTTAGCGCAAGAGCTGCGTGAGAAAAATGCGCTGGTGTATGGTTTTGGCGCCGATGTGAATTTTGACAGCTGGACGGATTCAGGCGCTTTGCTGATCAGCGCTAATTATACCGCTGGAAAATCCGCACAGGTTTCACAAACCGTGCATCAAGTGCTGCAGCGCATGCTGGATAAAGGCGTGACTGAACAGGAGCTAGAGTCTGCAAAGGCTTCGCTGCTGAAAAAGCGTGTAACTGCGCTGGAAGATGAGCGCCGTATTCACAGCATGCTGATTCCGCAGCTGGAAAAAGGGCGCGATTTGGTTGACCGTGAAAAACGCGATCAAGACATTGCGAAATTAACCAAGGCAGATGTAGACGCGGCGATTAAAAAATATATCCGCCTCGATCAGCTGGTGGAAGTGATGGCGGATCAATATGGCCAGGCGCAGGGTACTGCTAAAAAATAAAGTGATGGCGCTTTTTAAAGCGTTATGGCTTTGCTGAACGCCTTGGAACCCAATCAGCTTGATTGAGCTTCAGCAAAAAACTCCCAGCAGCTTCAAGCTCTGGGAGTTTTTTATTGCGGGGTTTTGATTTATTGGGAGCAGTGTGAGCTGTTTTAGAGCAGCGGAGTTCAAGACAGATTCACATGCGGTAAAACTGTTTGGCATTATTTCTAAAGACCTGCGGCAGCGCATCGGGATCATACGCGGCGACCGCATCACTGAAAGCATCAATAAGACTGACCAGTGAAGCGCTGACACTGTCCATCGGGAAGTTGGAGGCGAACATCACGCGGTAGGGGCCAAAGCAGCTGAGCGCATGGCTGATCAGCGGATGCGCCAAATCAAAGATTTCTTCCTTGCTGGCTAAACGGCGCTCTTTATGAAAGCCGTGGCCCAATACGGGCATAAATAAGCCGGACATTTTGGTATAGACATTCGGACAGCGCGACAGTTCAGCAATATCTTCCTGCCAGCGGAACAGGATATTTTCACGCGCTGTTTTGGTGACACCGGTATATGCGCCGATAGAACCGAATAAACCGGCAGGCGTGCCGAAATGATCCAAAACAATGGAGGTTTCTGGAAAAGCTTTTGCCAATTGGATGAGATCCGGCAGCTGTGTGGAATAAACCCAGGCATCGAAGCTTAAATCCATGGAGGCCAGCGCTTCAAAACCTTTCATGAATTTTTTATTGCTGTACAAATGCGGTTCATCCGCCCAGGCATGAATGCGGCGGTCTTCATGAACAGCGGCCATTTTGCGGATGCCGCGGAATCGGCTGGACGCTTTTTGATGCAGTTTTAAAATTTTCTTAAAGCTGCTGTCCCTTGGGTCTGCTGTGCCGACGATTGCGCCCAGCTTTAAGCCTTCCTGCTCAAAAGGCAGCTGAGAGACAAATTCAGTTTCACCAACGACGCCTTTGCCTTTGCTGTTATGCCAGCTGGCTTCGACATGCACCGCCTGATCGACAGCATAGCGGCCTGTATCGGCTTTATAATGGGCAGGCAGATAGGGCGAGGTGACATGCTGAGTCAGGCCGAGCGTTTCAATCAGATCGTCAGGCTTGAGCATGCGCATCATTTTGTCCAGCAGCTTGGGATGCTTGCCCAGCAGTTTTACAGCAGCAGAGGCCGCATGCGGCGTGTGATAGGGATCCCATTGGTGTATATGTGCATCAATAATGCCAAAATCGAGCTGCTGCATAATTTTCCCTAAAGTGCAGAAATAATGATCAATCAAACTTTTATCATAAAAATAAAGCAAATCTGTAAAAAATTGACAAAACGCTGCTGATTTGATGGTGGAAAAATGCGCTCCATGCAAACAATAAAAGCCCCGCAGGGCTTTTAAATCGTTTATTTAGCACAGCAATAAAAGGCTGCGCTCAAACGGGGCGCGTTTAATGATCGTGGTCATGATCATGCTTATTGGCATGGAATTCTTCATTGTGGCGGAAGCGCAAATAGTTTTCGAACTGTTCGCAGTATTCGTCGTAATTGTCTTCCAGCATCATTTGGAACTGCTGCAAAATATAAGACATCACTTGATCTTTCGCATCGCGCATTTCATTGCCGTCTTTGAAGTTGTTGGCGGCTACCCATGTATTGAAACGGGCTGTGCCGAACAGCATGGCGGCGCTGACTTGACCGCGCTTTTCTGCCGGTTTTTCTTGGCTGCCTTTTTCTGCACGGCTGAATTCGTTTGCAAGTTTGATAAATTCATCAGCACGTTCAAAGAAAGCCGCATTTAACGCTTCTTCTTCCGTTACATCGGCTGCATCAATCTTTTGAACCATGAATTTTTCCTGACATCTAAAATCTTAAAGGCTAATTATAGGCAAAGCCTTGCAGAAACAAAACCATTGACTTAATCTAAAAATAGCCTAAGCAATATGGACCGTTCCCATGCAAGATGCAATTGCAGTACAAAGTTTAAAAAGCGACATTGCTTTATTGCGTCAAAACATCTGGCCGCCGGCAAATTTAGCCAATGTGGAGGGCCTGCCGATTTACTACGGCAGCAAAGCGCAGGTGGATGAATACTATAAGCAATGGGCAGGGCTGATTGAGCGGGCGCAGGATCTGTTTCAGCCTTTTATGGAAGATGAGGTGCTGGATGCTGTGCATCTGCCGAGCCATTTGAATCTGCCGCTGTTCTATTTTCATGTGGATCGCATCCGCATTAATAAAACCCGCGCCAAAGAATCCAAAACTTTCCGCGGCATTGCCAGCCTGGTGGAGAAATGCGGGCAATTTGAAGCGCATGAAATCGCCGCTATGCACCGCTGGCTGGATGCAGATGACAGCGCGGCTTTGGTGGCGCACCGTGAGTTTATCGATTTACGCACCTATGTATTCCAATATGGGCAAAGCGAATATACCCGCACGCGGTTTTATGTGAATGGCATCGTGCTGAGTGTGGAAAATGATTTTCAGCTGGTCGATGCGCGTGATAAGCCGCGTAAACAGCGCAATGACAGCTACAGTGACCCGCTGGCAGACAATAAAACCTGGAAAGTGTTTGGCAAATACCGTTAACAGCTGCTATAAAATGCAGCGCTGCTCAGCCGGGTGATTCAGAGAGATTGTGTATGGCATGGTTTGCTGGGGAGACGGGCTTTTAAGGACATGCCTGAATTGAGGCATTCTGCAGCTCATCAATGGCAATAAATCCCTGCATGGCCTGAAAAGTACCGCTTTGCAATGTGAGCTTTAAACAGTCACCTGCTTTGACTTCGGAAAGCGCCGCTGCATTGTGCCTGGATAAATTCAGCGTATAGATGCTTAACTGTCCTTCTGTGGTTTGAATCTGATAGGATTCTTCGCCGTAATTGTCTGGATTATTGTCTAAAACTTTAAAGACTTTGCTGTTGGCTTTGCGCTGAGCCGCGTCCGCGGGCGGAGCGCTTTTCTGCCTATCGTTTTGAGATATGTTTTTATCTGGATTCGGCTGATTATGCGCTGTATTGCGAGAGGCCGAAGGGTTGCTGCTGTTTGCCGAGGAAGGATCAGTTTGCGCAGTATTGGAATATGAGGCGGAAGCATGATCCTGCGGCTGTGAGTTTGGCTCGCTGCAGGTGCTGAGATGCCAGCTGAAGATCAAGGCTGAAAGCATTTTATTCATCATCTAACGTCCCTCTATAGTTGATGATTGAGGCTGAAAATCCAGCGCGGATACCTGTATGAATATCCGCATGAATACCCAGATGAATGGTTTGGTCTGATAAAAAGTATGTTCTGATAACACGGCTGCAATGGCTGTAAGATCTGCAGGCGGTCAGCTATTCAAAATTCTAAAATGTCCTGATTTTCAGCTTTGACATAGTTTTAAAATCAACTGCTAATCTTCAAATATGTGCTGCTCAAAGCGATCATTTTCAGGCCTATGCCAAATCTATAGCAAGAGCCTGAGGGATTTTGCGGCAGCTCAGAACTTGGCTTACTTGATTTAGCTTGCTTAACTGAATAGGTGCTTACCAAAAGGGTTTGGCTTGGCGAAATGCTTTCAGGCTTTGCATGATGTGTTTGGTGATCTGCTGTTTTTCCGCCGCGATCCAGCCCAATACAAACCAATGTTTTGGCTGTTCAGCAGCCGCGGCCTCAAAAATAGCGTGCGCGACAGCGAGGTCATTCAAGCGGCCCAAATCTTCCTGCAAGGGTTTTAGCGCTTTTAAATAGGCTTTGACAGCCTTTTTTTCATAGTGTGATGCTGCAAATTCGATGCTGTAGCGCAGCGTTTTAACGCGTTTGCGCAAACGGTGCTTGTCTTCATCCGGCAGGTGTTCAAACTGCAGTGCGGCTTGGCAAATGCGTGAATGCATGCTGTGCAGCCGTTTTTTCAACGCTTTGTCCAGTTCGATGCTTTTTTGCGGCACGGCATGCGCAAATGCAATCAGCTCCAGCAACAGAAAAGCCGTCTCCTGTTTTTGAAAGATCAGGCTGATGTTCTGCTCTGTCTCATTCAGTGCCGGCGGCAACTGCAGGATGGGCGAACCGGCAGCCGCCAGCTGAGGCATGAGGCTTTCTGTGAGGGCGTCGTAGTTGCGGGTGCTGCCCAGCTGCCGAAACAGGTCTGCGAGCTGCTGCTGCCAAATGGCCGCTCTTGAGATAATCGGCGCTTCAAAAGCAAAGGTTTTGAGTGCGCTGCGCAAGCGCCGTATTGCAACACGGGCTTGGTGCACATGCTCAGGCTGATACTGATTCAGTGCAATTGCGCTGGAGTTTGGCAGCAGATGCTCAAGGCAATTGGCGGTCATTTTTTGCAGCGCGCTGCGGCTGTTGTCTTGTTGATTCAGCAGCAGGGCGGTTTGATACTGTACGGGCGCTGTGTTTAAGCCTTGCTGCAGCCGCTGACCGCAAAGCGCTTTGCTGCTGCTGTCCAGCCAGATGCCGTATTTTTTGATCCAAGGTTTGATCGTGTCAATTAAATCCTGAATGCTGCCTTGCTTCAGTTCAAATTCAATTTCATATACTTCATGGCTGTTGCCATTGGCTAAAATCAGGCCTTGATCTAAAGAAACTTCAATTTGGCTGGCATTGATTGTTTCAGCATTGATCGCGCCATTGTCTTCTGGAGGAGAGTGGGTTTGAGGGGAATGGATGAACTGAATAAAGCGCTGGCGCCGGATCTGCGTTTCGAATTGCAGGCTGCATGCCGTTTTCACAAGCGGTTTGAGCAGCTTACGCAGGTTTTTTTGCTGCAGATAGGGCAGCACATCAATGCGGCTGTCAGCATCATTCAGCGCTGCTGCATGGGAGGGATCTTCACTGTCAAGCTCCGTCTCGATTTCAATGCGTTCAAGATGGTTTTTAGGCGCTTTTAAGGTTTGCCGCCATTGGCCATTTTCTTGGCGCTGACGCAGCGAGATGTGATGCCGCTGCAGAAAATGATCTGCGGTATCAAAATACTTGGCATGCAGTTCAACGTGTTCAGGCTTTTGCTGTAGCACAGCGCGGGCCAAGGCTTTACGTTTGGCCGCAGGTATCTGAAATTTAAGCTCAATCTCTATCATCGCAGTACAATCCTTATGCTCAAATAAAAGCCGCGGCGCATCAGCAAGAGATTCAACTATAGAATGAATTGATTAATAAATATACATGTGGATTATGCTGGCAGCATAAAAAATGCGGACAGATGAATGCCCGCATTGGTTTAACGCTCTTAGCTGAAACAGCACCTGTATCACCAGCGTTGGCAGGTGATAGGGATTGTATTCTAAGCTTCGGAGTCGTTAGGAACATTAAAAGCGCATTATTTAATGAACTTGCGGCTCACCATAAACTGTTCAGTCGCTTCCAGCAGCTTTTGCGCATACACTTCCTGCTTGGCGGTCAGCCAGCCTAAGACAAACCAGTCGCTGGCTTCCAGTTCGGTCTGCTGAATATACGCGGCAGATGTCGCCAGCACTTGATACTCTTTCGCAGCCAATTGCGCATCATTCAAGGCTTTGCTGTATTTCTGCAGATTTTTGACATCGTAAATTGAGGTTAAAACTGGGAAACTGAATTTCAGTTCCTGAATTCTGGCCGCCAGCGCATCTAGGCTTTCAAAGTTGGCAATATCCGCTTCATTCAGGCATTCCTGCAGCGCCTTATATTGATTTTGCAGGGTATTTTGCGCATACCATTTTAAGTCATGCTGCTGCGGCTGATCTTGAGTATTCAGGCTGAACATCATTAGCTCTAAATAGTGATGCACATTCAGGGTAGATTTCACTAAATTATGCAGCTTTTCTTTGGCATACAGAATGTCTTTGGCCAAGCTCTCAGACGTTGTACGGTTCTGCAAGAAAGTGCCCAACGTGTTTTGCATATGTTCAAAATGCTGCAGCTGCGCAAACTGCTGCTCAAAAGCTTCTAGCTGATAGCCCCATTTATCGGAGATATCACTGTTCCAATCCTTAAAGAGGGAAAGAGTCAGCTGCAAGTGCTGCAGCGCCAATTGTGCTTCATCAATATGTTCCTGCGACGCGGTTTGCGCAGACATGGCGGCAATATTCGGCAGTAGGTGCTGCAGCTGCTGCGCAACCAGCTGGCGCAGGTTTTTATTGGCTGGGTCTTTTTTGCTGAGCACAAACTCTTTGGATTGGGTTGCCGGGCTAGCCGCCTGCTGCATTGCCAATAAATTGCCCAGTTCAGCTTTGCTACGCACATCAAGCCAAAGCTGATATTTTTTAACCCATTCAAAACTAAAGGCCAATAAAGACTGAATTGAACCGCTTTTCAGTTCAAATTCAACTTCATGTACTTCCTGTTCTGAAGATGCAGTACGGATACAGCCAATATCTAAGCACACTTCAATTTGCGCATCTTGATATTCAATCACACGGAAAGTTCGAGTAATATCTGTTTCAAATTGCAGGGTTAACTGATCTTGCTCTGTCCCTAATGCATTTTGCAGGACGGTTTTCGCTTCTGGATGGTCTGCATAAATGTCGAGTTTAAGCTCAGGTGCCTGTTCTAGTTCGCCTAGATCTAGATTATGTTCAAAGCGTTCGATGTGGCTTTTACCCGCTGCTTTCAAGGTCTGAATCCAGCGGCTGCCTTCAAGGCGCTGACGTAAAGCGGCATGCTTTTGCGCCATTAAACGGTCTGGCGTATCAAAATATTTGGCTTTCAGTTGAATCTGCTGTGATTTTTTTGGATCAATTGCCTTGAGCAGCGCAGTGCGGCGCGCTTCAGGAATTTGAAATTTCAACTCAACTTCAACCATGTTTCTGTCCTAATTTATATTGGGCATGACCGCGGTTCATCCGCTTTATTGCGCTACGCCATTGTGGCTGCAGAGCGAAAGGATGTCTTGCAGTGATGCCTTGCTGTCATTTTAATTACTGATTCTAACCAAAAACAAAATTGATGTAAGACTTGACGCAGGATTAAAGCGCCTAATCGAGCAGAGATTAGCAGCAAGCTGCGGCGCGATGTTCATTTGCCGCTTGCAATGCTTTAAACCGGTTATCCAGCTGGTCATGGGATTGGCTTTTCAGCGGCTGAAATTTGCGCTATGGTGATTAAAAATCATCAGGATGATGTCCATGAATGCTCAAGCTCCAGTTCCGCAAGAACCGCCATCTGAACCTCAGGCTGTCATGCCGATCAGCAATTATTCAGAATTCTACCGTTTTTATCTTACAGAGCACCGCAATATTATGAGCCGGCGCCTGCATGTGGCCGGCAGTACGATCGGTCTGTATTTTTTTTCTAAAGGCATTCGCCAGCGCAAAGCAAAATATTTTGCCTTGGGATTGCTGTCTGGCTATGCTTGCGCATGGGTAGGGCATTTTGTTTTTGAAAAAAATAAGCCTGCCAGCTTTAAGCAGCCGCTGTACAGCTTTATTTCGGATTGGCGCATGCTGTCAGATGTGCTGCGCGGAAATTTAAGCCTGAAACATCGGGATCTGGATAAAATCGAAAGCTGATAGCCGGGTTTTACTGTATTTTTAAAGCATGTGATGGATGAAAAGTGCAAGCGATCTTGGGTTGAATTCAGATTTTTGGGATTAATTTATTTTTTTATCAAATGGTTGAGTTTGTAGCGTATGTTTGATATTGCATTTTTAGAATAATTGCTTTAAAAATAATTGAATGAATTTTATCGCCAGATCAGACACTCAGCATGATCTTGAAAAATTCAATGTTTTCCAAGCCTAGAGCGACCTTTCTCTAGGCTTTTTTTATGCCGCTTATTTATAAATCATGTAAAAACAGGCTGTTGAAATTTTTATTACAAAGTTGATGAATCGATAAAATAGGGCAGGCTTTTTGATGATTCACGTTCCCCAAACGTTTTGCTGAATCATCAAAAAGCCTAATCTTGCGCGTAGTTCTTTTTTATGAAGTTTATTTTTTATTGTTCTTATGTGTTTAATTGTACAAACCCAATGAGCCGTGTATATCCCCAAATTTGGGTATTTTGCGTTAAAAAAAATTTATTTATCACTTTTATGCGGATGAAGAGGGCAATGCCGCTGAATAATGCTGAACATTGTATTTTTATGGCAAGAAATGCTTAATCTTATTAGAGTTCTGCCTATAATAGGGGCAACTTAAAAGTTGTGAATGTTGTATGCGCGGTTTATATCTAATTACCAATGATGATCCTATTGAATTGCTTTTGGCGAAGCTGGAAGGCGCAATGGCGACTTATGAAGTCGCTGTTTTGCAATATCGCCGTAAAAATGTTGCAAAAGAAAATCAGGACTATGAAATTGGCTATATGAAACACCTATGCGCACAGTACAAAGTGCCATTTGTGATTAATGATGATTTAGAAGCAGCGGTGCACTACGGTGTAGGCGTGCATTTAGGACAAGACGACGGTTCAATTGCAGATGCTGTGGCGCGTTTGCCAAAAAATGTCTTAATTGGCCGCAGCTGCAATAATTCTATAGAGCTTGCAGAACAGGCGATTGCGGATGGCGCTAATTACGTGGCATTTGGCGCAATTTTTGCGACTGAGACTAAACCTGAAGCAGGCCATATTGGCCTTGAAACCTTAAAGCAGGCCAAAGCGAAACTGAATGTCCCGATTTGCGCCATTGGCGGTTTGACCGTAGAAAACTCTGCCGAAGTAATCGAAGCGGGTGCAGACCTTTGCGCTGTCATCAGTGACGTGCTGGGCCGTTCGATGTCTGTTGTCGGGCAGCGTGTATACGACTGGTCAGAGCTTTTTGCTGAAAAAGCATAATTGTAGATTTGTGTTTTAATTTTTTTGTTGAGTATTTTTCATGACTTTATCTGCTAAACAAGAACAGCTTTTTAAACAAGCCAGCAAACATATACCTGGCGGTGTGAACTCTCCTGTGCGTGCATTTAATGGTGTAGGCGGTACACCAGTATTTATTGAAAAAGCGCAAGGCGCATACCTTTACGATGTAGATGGTAAACGTTATGTAGATTATGTCGGTTCTTGGGGCCCAATGATTTTAGGCCATGCACAGCCAGATATTATTAAAGCAGTGCAGGAAGCAGCAGTCGATGGTCTAAGCTTTGGTGCACCAACCGTGCATGAAACGACTTTGGCGGACATCATTTGTGAAATTATGCCGTCAATTGAATTGGTGCGCATGACCAACTCGGGCACTGAAGCGACCATGACCGCCATCCGCCTTGCGCGCGGCTATACTGGCCGTGACAAAATTGTGAAATTTGAAGGCTGTTACCACGGCCATTCAGATTCGCTTTTAGTAAAAGCAGGTTCTGGCTTGCTGACCAAAGGTGAGGGCGAAGCGACGTCTGCGGGTGTGCCTGCAGATTTTGCGAAGCACACTTTAACCCTGCCGTATAACGATATTGCAATGCTCAAAGAATGCTTTGCAAAATTCGGTTCAGAAATTGCCGGTGTGATTGTTGAGCCTGTTGCGGGCAACATGAACTTGGTGAAACCGATTGACGGTTTCCTGCAAGCGATTCGCGATGTGTGTGATGAGCATGGTTCGGTCTTTATCATTGATGAAGTGATGACCGGTTTCCGTGTAGGCTTAGGCGGCGCGCAAGCGCATTATGGCGTAACGCCTGATTTAACCACTTTGGGCAAAATCATTGGCGCTGGCTTGCCAGTCGGCGCATTTGGCGGTAAACGCGAAGTGATGGAATGCATTGCGCCATTGGGCAAGGTGTATCAAGCGGGCACATTGTCAGGCAACCCATTGGCCATGCGTGCCGGTATTGAAATGTTCAAGCATCTGCGCCAGCCGGGTTTCTATGAAACGCTGACTGAAAAATTGGCAGGCTTGCTTGCAGGTCTACAGGCTGCTGCAGATGAAGCGGGCATTCCATTCTTTACGCAGCAAGTCGGCGGCATGTTTGGACTTTATTTCACGGATCAAACTGAAATCACTGGTTTTGATTCTATTTTGAAATGTGATGTAGACGCTTTCCGCACATTCTTCCACGGTATGCTGCAGCGCGGTGTGAACTTGGCGCCGTCTGCTTTTGAAGCAGGTTTCTTCTCAAGCGCGCACAGCGATGAAGATATTGCGTTTACCATTGAAATGGCGAAAGAAGTTTTTGCAGAAATGAAGTAATTTTCATTTAAATCAGCTGATTCTGATTTAGAATAAAGCCCGCAGCCAGCTGCGGGCTTTATTGTTTCCGCATGATTCAGTAGGTATTAAGAAAAGGATTTTTAAATGAAAACTAAGCATTATTTAACTTTGGTCGATGCAGAATTTTTACTGAATCAAGCGCATCAATATGCTATTGAACATGGTTTTAATGTCAGCATTGCGGTAACGGATGAAACCGGCAATTTGCTGGCAATGAAGCGTATGGATGGGGCATCATCAATGACAGCCAATCTATGTTTGGAAAAAGCCAAATGTTCAGCGGTCAGCAAGCGGCCATCTAAACTGTTTGAAGATTTAATCAAAGGCGGGCAGATGGGCTTTCTGACTATGCCGACATTTAACGGCATGCTGGAAGGCGGTGAGCCGATTTTGTATGAAGGGCAGCTGGTTGGCGCAATGGGAGTGTCTGGTGTGAAGTCTTTTCAGGATGCGGAAATTGCACAGCAGGCGATTGAGAAGTTTTTAGCGCAGGTATAATTATTTTAATAAAGTTTCGTAAGTTTAACTTTATACAGATGTCTCAGTTCCATAGTTAATGATGCGTGGAACGTGATATATCAATAAAAATGCCGTTTCATTGCGCTTAAGCTTGGAATGGTTTTTACTAAAAAATTGATGCTAAAAAGAAAATTTAAAGCATTTCGCATAACGTGTATGATGTTAATTTTAGAAAAACTTTAAAGAACAAAAAAATATGTGTGAATGCCTGTCTGTAGGTAATTTTTTTGTATGTCCTACTAGTTTTCAGATGTTTTCAGTCATAACTACAATATGAAGTATAAGTTTCCTCGCTACTTCATTGAAGATCCTCCATGTGAGGAAGCCAACTTGCTATTTTGAATGTTATCCACCCTTCCATTGCTCAAACTATCCCGCAATTTCTGCGGATAACCTTTGGGGTGAAATTTAAGCAGTTTTGTACGTATTTGCTCACAAAAATTCCTGCCCTTTGCTACTATACGACCTCACGCTGATTTCTTATCATGGGGATATAGATATCAGGATGCTCCAAATAATAATAACAAGATTAGATACAAGGAATGTGAGGTACGATAGGAGATACCTAAGCATCAAATATGAAAAACCCCGACAGAATGTCGGGGGAATTGTCTAAATTTGGTTCAGGTAATCCTAATTATGTATGCTTCTTTGGCGATAAATAAAACAAATGATCTTTATCTAAAAATACCACATAAAAAATATTATTATCCATAATCCCAATTACCCTAACAGATCCTTGTAAGCGCAATGATGACCAGTTTGCTGATGAAGATAAATTTTTAGGGCATACAGGAAACTTTGTTTTTTCTCTTTCAGGATAGTGTCCATATTTGGTAATTCTTTGTGGGTTTACTGAGCTTTCTTTGCATAATTGGATAAATGCTATATTCATAAGTGAAAGTAAATTGAGTGTTTCCCATGTTTTTAAAGACTGACAATATTCCGTATCTTGATCTATAAAGTATGAAAAACTAATTACGACTAAATTTTGAACATTGTTAGCACTATTTGTGGACTGTAAAGCTCGTGTACCATCCTTACGATTACTCGATCCTAAAGGAGCTTTAGAGGGTCTTTTTACCATTTTTTAGCTTACCCTTTCATTAGCTCATCTATTTCAGTGTAACTTGAAAATAATGGAATGGCTCCATATTGCCCTTCTAAGTAATCACTACTATAGCTTTCTTTCTTTTTAATCTTATATTCAATCAATGAATATAGTTGACTCTCATTCGTAAGTTGATCTTTATCTACAAACCAAATTTGATCAGGTCTTAATAAGGATGAATCCATTAAACAAGAATCTTGTACAACAGCTATTAATTGAGATTCTTTATTACTGAATTGGTGAAATATTTTTAAAATTTCTTTTGTTAATAAAGTATGAAATTTTGAATCAAACTCATCAATAATCAACAAGTTATTTGAAATTATTGAATCGTATAAAGGTCCTAGAAGATACAAAACTTTTCTTGTTCCCTCAGACTCAAAACTTATAGGGAAATCATCAAATCCATCCTTAGTTTTTTTTACTACCTCTACTTTTAATCGAGTTACTTTTGACCTAATATGGCTTGATTCTTCTTTAATATGCTCAATATTTAAATTATGAATATTAAAATTTTTTAAGATGCTCAGGGCCCATGATCTAAACTGTTCATCTTCTTCAAATAATTTGTAAGTTATAGCTTTAAAACCACGTTCATTAATCCCAGAAATAATTCTTACTTTTTTCACGAAATTAATAATAGTTCTACATATTTCTTTTGAAGATAGTGCAGCAACGCTAACAACAGGAATTGTTTTATCTATAGTAAGTTCATCATTTTCAATAAAAGAATCAAGCTCTGTAAATCTTGATTTTTTATAGATAATTTTTTGCTTCTCTCTAAAAAAGACCTCTGTCTCTCTTACCGTTTTTGTGTATAACCATTCTTCTAATATTTCAAATTCATTGAATGCTAATCCATATCTATAGGTTACAGCATTTTCCTGGAAAACAATTTCAAATTGAGTGGGTTCATCACTACTTTCGTCATCCAAAAGAAATGGTGAAGTTTGGCTAATTTGTGGCTCTTTTTCTTCTGAACTTGTTGAGTCTAACATGATATCTCTAAAGTCATAGAAGGCATCGACAAAATTTGTTTTTCCACTAGCATTAGCTCCATAAATTAAAGAGCTTTTTAAGACTTTACCAGCAATTAAATTCTCTGGATGCTCAACATTTTTTTCCGATGCCAACATAGAAAAAGTTTGCACACTTTTAAATGAAGCAAAGTTTGAAAAAGAAAAGCTTAGAAGCATAAAACACCAATTATTCAACAATAATATTTAATATTTATCAATTTATACCATTTTTATACCATTAAAAGTTATTTTTATTGATTTTAATAATCATATTTAACATAAAATCTCGTATACTGAATGTAAAGCAATAAGAACCTTGTAAAATATATCCTTCTATCAAAGCCCATCCCATGCTGAAAGAATAAGCAATCACATCACTAAAATAATCACAGCGATTCATTCTGCGTTAGCATCCGAATACCCATATTAAGTTCGTTTATTTGCACTGAGATCATATGCTGTATTCCATGCCCAAGAAAATTCAACTTGCACCCTCCACTGCAAAATGGGCGGCAGCCTCCACACAATCGGTTTTGGCTGTGGCAGGGCTGAGTGAATTACTGGCAAACCGAGAACTTTCAGACAGTGAGCTGATGCAAAACTTAAACAGCATCATGGCTAAAGCCAAAGCGCTGGATATTCCGATTGTTGATTTATCCGGTGCAGGTGCGATGAACGGCATGCAGCGGCTGGGCGAGCTGATGTCCACTTATCAGCAATTGATGATTGCAGGGCAGATCACGCCGCTGCTGAAACAGATCCTGCCGCATTTAATGACCGTCACAGCGCAAATCTGCATTATTGATGACGCTATTTTATTGCCCAATCAAGAGCTGCATATTCAATGGGTGGATAGCCTCACCGCGCAAGGCATCCATCATATGAACAGTTACAGCATCAGCCGCTTATGGAGCTTAAGCGCGCCGACAGAATATGTGCTGTCCGTCAAAGGCATCTTGCTGGCGGTAGCGGAACAGCTGCAGATGGAAGCGCTCGAAATTGATCTTTCTGTGGATTTGCGCCAGTACGGGTTGGACTCTGTGGCGATGGTCAGCCTGATTGGCTTATGGCGCGCCAATGGCGCAAATATCACTTATGAAGATTTCTTTGAGCATCCTGCTTTGCAGGATTTGCTGCAAATTCTGCTGGTTAAAAATTAAAAAGCAGATAATTGGAAAAATATTTCTGCTAAATCGTAAAAATCATTATCAAATTGGCCATTTTGCATTGTATTTCTTGGCTAAGCTTTTTATCATTGCGCCCTTGTTTTCGCGATTGGCCTGGATTAAACATTGAATAGTTTCCTGACAGAACATCTGATTCATCGTGATGAAGATTTTATGGTGATTCATAAGCCGGCAGGCTTGCTCACTGTTCCAGGAAAAACGCCAGATTTGCAGGATTGCCTCATCAGCCGCCTGCTTCAAGAAGAACCGAAAACCTTGCTGATTCACCGCCTAGACCGCGATACATCGGGCATTTTGGTTTTCGGATTGTCCCGCTTAGGTCAAAACCGCATCTCCCGTCAATTTCAAGAGCGCCAAACCTCCAAAACTTATCATGCTGTTGTGGCGGGTACGTTGCAAGGCGAGGGCACTGTTGATGTTCCCGTGGTCTATGATCCAAGACGTCCGCCACTGCATATTGCAGACCCTGCACACAATAAGCCAGCGCTTACCCATTGGGAAGCGGTTGAAAATTTCCAAATAAATGGTGTGCCTGTAACCCGGGTTAAACTGACGCCGATTACCGGCCGCTCACATCAGCTGCGGGTGCATATGCAGTATTTAGGACACCCAATCGTGGGGGATACGCTGTATGCAGATGAGCAGCATCAGGCGCTGATGCCGCGTCTTTGCCTGCATGCAGAGCGCTTGAGTTTTCAACATCCTGCGGCAGAAAAAATGATTGAATTTTTCTGTCCGGCGCCATTCTAGAAAATACCTGTTAAACATTTAAAATGATGCTCACTTTTTAGTGGGCTTTATGTCAAAATCTATTGCTATTCGGTGCGGGTTTTTGATCAAATATCAAACACGATTTGAATCATAAATTTGCAGTCCTGACTTAAGAAAAAGGTGGAAAAATTGCAGCAGTTCGCTATTGGTCAACGTTGGTTATCAGACACAGAAACAGAACTGGGATTAGGAGTTCTCATTGACGTAGATGAGCGATCGGTCAGCATTCTTTTTCCAAAAAGCGATGAGACTCGGGTATATGCGCGCCACAATGCGCCTTTATCCCGCATTGTCTTCAATGCAGGCGATGAGCTGCAGGATCAG
Source organism: Acinetobacter sp. (assembly GCF_041919735.1). Classification (GTDB taxonomy): domain Bacteria; phylum Pseudomonadota; class Gammaproteobacteria; order Pseudomonadales; family Moraxellaceae; genus Acinetobacter. The sequence goes on along the minus strand of NZ_JAYRTF010000007.1, from coordinate 79,635 downwards.
GAAGGCACAGCTTGGACAGTTGAATCGGTTGAAGACCGCAATGGCGTGCTGCGCTATAACGTGATCCGCACGCAAGCCGACGGCACTGAAGAGCGCAAAGCGCTGAATGAAACCCGTATTGGCGCGAACATTCAGCTGTCTAAGCCTTTAGACCGCCTATTGGCGAGTCAAATTGACTATAAAGAATGGTACGACTTGCGTATTGAAGCCATGCTGATGCAGGCCAATATGAAGTCTAGCCCATTGCGCGGCCTGGTCGGTTCGCGCGTTGGCCTGATTCCGCATCAGCTGTATATTGCCCACGAAGTCGGCAAGCGTTTTGCGCCGCGTGTTTTGCTGGCCGATGAAGTCGGTTTGGGTAAAACCATTGAAGCAGGCCTGATTATTCATCAGCAACTCAAAACCGGCCGCTCTGAACGCATCCTGATTTTAGTGCCGGATTCACTGCAATATCAGTGGATGATTGAAATGCGCCGCCGCTTCAATCTTGAATTTTCTCTGTTTGATTTGACCCGTACAGCGTCAATTAAAGAACATGATCCAGATCAAAACCCGTTCTTGACTGAACAGCGCATCATCGCCAGCATTGATTTAATGATTGACCATGATGACTTGCGTGAACAAGCCTTAGAAGCCGGTTTTGACCTGCTGGTGGTCGATGAAGCGCATCACTTGATGTGGAATGAAGAAGAGGGCGGCAACGACCGTTACGACCTGGTTGAAGAATTGGCGCAGCAGACGGCAGGTGTATTGCTCTTAACAGCGACTCCTGAGCAGCTGGGTGTCGAAAGCCATTTTGCGCGTTTGCGCCTGCTTGACCCATCACGTTTCAATTCGCTGGACCGTTTCTTGGATGAAGAAGAGCAGTATCAGCAAACAGCAAAAATTGCTGAAGTGCTGATGTCCGATTTTCCGCTGGAAGCAGGCCATTTAGATGCCGTTGAAGCCTTATTGGGACAGCGCATTGAAGATACGCCGGAACAGCGTTTCCGCGCGATTCACGAAATTTTAGACCGTCATGGCACAGGCCGTATTTTGTTCCGCAATACGCGCGAAGCGATTCAAGGCTTCCCGGGCCGTGACTGCCAGCCAGCGCCATTGCCGGCACCGGAAAACTGGTCAAAAGACGGCAAGCTGCGTGAGCAAATGTGGCCTGAAGAAGCGCAGCTGGACGGCGCATGGATGGAACATGATCCACGCGTGATGTGGCTGATGGAAAAACTGCGCACAGATTTGAAACACAATAAAGTGCTGTTGATTGCCCGCAGTGGGCCAGTAGTTGAAGCGCTGGAAAATGTGCTTCGCCTGCATGCCGGCATCCGTACTGCGATGTTCCATGAAGGCATGAGCCTGCTGGAACGTGACCAAGCGGCAGCCTACTTTGCAGAAGAATCTTACGGCGCGCAAATTTTATTGTGTTCTGAAATTGGTTCCGAAGGCCGCAACTTTCAGTTTGCTTCTGATCTGGTGCTGTTTGACTTGCCGGCCAACCCGGATGTGCTGGAACAGCGTATCGGCCGTTTGGACCGTATTGGCCAGGAAAACCGCATTCAAATTCATGTGCCGTATTTATCCGGCACTGCGCAAGAGCGCATGTTCCGCTGGTATAACGAAGGCTTAAACATTTTCAGCAATATTTCGCCGACGGCGCAAACCTTGCAGGAAAACTTCATTGTGAACCTTAAAGACTGCCTATTGGCAGATTTAGGCCAGCAGTTTGAAGATTTGCTGGAAGAAGTTTCTGTGCAGCGTGAAGCGCTGGAAGCTGAATTGCAGGCTGGCCGTGACCGCTTGTTAGAATACAACTCTTGCCGTCCAATTGTGGCGCAGGAAATTGTGACTGCATTGGAAGATTACGACGACAACACCACTTTGCCAATGTTTATGAAACGCTTTATGGCGGCGACTAATATTGATTTTGATGAGCAAAGCAACGGTACGGTCATCATTAAGCCAACTGATCAAATGCAGGTGCAAGGCCTGACATTAGATGAAGATGGCATGACTGCAACATTCTACCGTGACCAAGCGCAATTGCGTGAAGATGCGCAATACCTGACTTTGGAGCATCCATTCACGGAAAGCGTGATGGAAATGATCAACACCCAAGGTTTCGGCAGCACCAACGTCGCGGTGCTGAAATCAGCGGCGCTTCCGCAAGGTTCGGTGCTGATTGAAGTGTGGTTTAAAGTGGATGTGATTGCGCCTAAAGCGCTGAACTTGCCGTCCAGCTTGCCGCAGCAATTGGTACGTGTACTGCTCAGCGAAAAAGGCCAAGACCTGTCGCAAAAAATTGCGCCAGAAATTCTGAAACCGTATTTGCATCATTTGGACAGCAACAGCTGCCGTCAAGTGGTAAAAGCGCGCCGTGACGTGATTGAAGAACGCTATAATCAAGCGCTGGAGATTGCCAAAGCGGCATTGCCAAACTTTAAACAGCAGGCAAAAGAAGTTTATGGCAGCAAATGGCAATATGAAATTGACCGTTTGACTTACTTGAAGCAATTCAACCCAAGCATCCGTGAAGATGAAATTTCGCGTCTGCAAAAATTGCAGAAAGAAGGCCTAGGCTTGCTGGAAGGCTTGTCGGTAACGCCGGAAGCCATTCAAGTGATGGTGGTGGTGAAGCCTTAAATTTCAGGCTGAACTGAATAAAAAAGCGCCTAGATAAGGCGCTTTTTTATTGCTTTGCATGTGCTGAATCAGTTGCGAAATTTGCTCTGATTGGCGTTGAATGTACAGGACTAAAAATGAAGTGAAAAACGTTAAGCTAAAAAGTCTTCAAAATGCTGCCAAATTTTAGCAGCCGCTTTTTCGGCGCGCGGCGTGTTTTTTGCAAGGCCCAAAAATTCATGTTCGATTTCTTGCAGGCAATCTGCAATTTCAGCCGCTGTGGCGTGCTCATCTTCTAAAATATCTAAGATGTCTGCAATATAGGCGTCATATTCATCCTGCATGGCTGCATCTTTACGGATATTTAACGGATCCCAGTCGTGCAGCAGCACGTTTTGAATTTGCTGAATGAATAATTCAGAACGTTCTTCTGAGTTCATGGTGCGCCTCGCTAAGCGGATGATTGATTTTGAAGCCATTATATCGCTAATACAGCATAAAACTGAACTGCTGCGAAAAGATGGCGCTGAATTGCCGAACAGTCAGGCAAAATTTCCACGCGTAAATCATCCATAAAGAAAATGGCAATCATCGACGCGGAAAAATCTAGAGCATGCACAGGTTTTCGGCTAGAATATGCGCAAAATTATAAAAAAGGATCATAATCATGGCAAAAGCGCTGGTGACATTAGGCTCGCAGACCTCGCATGGCGGCATCGTTACTGAATGTGAAAGCTCATTTACGATCAATGGCATTGCAGTGCATTTAAACGGCATGAAGCATTACTGTCCCAAATGCAATGCTGCTGTGGCTGCCGTCGCATCCGACCAATCCACAACGGTAAAAGGTCGGGCGGTTGTGATTGCGGGGGATAAGACCACTTGCGGAGCGACTTTCATGCCGAATCAAAATTTGGTTGTATCGGCAAAATAAGCGAAATAAGCAAAATGCATCGAGCAGCCTCGGTGAGATAGTTTTAATAAACTGAGATTGCATGGCAGGCCTATTGAAGCTAAACCTCAATATTGGATTGAATGAGCATCAGCTCAAATATCTAGAGCATGTTGATGGCGATAACGCGGGTCTGCATCTGCACAGACGGCTGCCTATACAAAACCGACTTTGAAAAATGCCGGCTGAAGAAAGGAAATGACTCTGCATTCAAATTAAAATTTTAATGTGCAATTACAAAATTTCTAATTACAGGTTAGGCTGAGCGCATTCTTACGCTTATTCTGCAATTTATGACTCAGCCGATTCATTTCACCCATGCCAATGGCATTCCCGCTGCCAGCTATCAAAAATTTTTAAGCGCTTTGGGCCAAGGCTACAGCATTAAAGCCATTCCTATGCTGGGGATGAGTTCCAGATTTCCTGTGACATATACCTGGAAGCATTTGGTCAATCAGGTCATTCAAGATATTGAGCAGCAGTTTGGGCAGCAGCAGGTGATTGGATTAGGCCATTCATTTGGTTCATTGGTGACTTTAATGGCCGCGTATCAGCGTCCAGACTTGTTCTCTCAGTTGGTGATTATGGATCCGCCCTTTGTGATTGGGCCTAAATCCGCCATTTTTGAAGGCATGCAAAAGTTAAAGCTGAAAGCGGTGGATAAAATTACTCCAGCCGGGATTACCCTCAAGCGAAATGATCACTGGCAAAGTTTTGATGAGGCCTATGCTGCGCTGCGCAATAACCGCCTGTTTAAAAGTTTTGATCAGCAATGTTTTGATGACTATTTCGAGCATGGCATTCGAGCAGATGAAAACCGCGGCGGCGTGACCCTAAGCATTCCCAAAAATGTGGAAGCGCATATTTTCCGCACGGTGCCGGCATGGTGGTGGCGCACGCCGCGTAAAGCGCCGAATATGCCCGTACATTTAATCACAGCAGAGCACAGTCATTTTTATAAGCAGGGCTTGCCGCAAGGCATGAAAAAAGCCTACGGCATAGATTTCAGTGTTGTTGAGGGCGGGCATATGTTTCCGCTGGAAAGTCCTGAAATGACGGCATCTAAAGTTGCAAAAATTATTGAAATGCAGCACATACATTAAAACTTCACAAATATTGTTTTAAATGAATTGTTTATAATGGGTATGAGGCTGCTATTAATGATTTTTTAATGAGAGCTATTTCAAACGCAATGGCTGCTGGCAGCAATTGTAAAGCTGAAAATCTATATCTTGAGTAATATTCTGAGCAGATCAGTGCATGCGTTTAAAAAAAATCAGCCTAGGCTGATTTTTTATTTTATGGAGAGTTTAGCGGATCTTCGCCTCATCCAAATGCCGCGCGCCTTCTAAAATCATCCGAATCATAATCATAGTTTGTTCAGCCACTTCTTTGCGTTCGTCTGCCGGCAAATCAATCACTTTGGCGCCCATATTGAAAACTAGCTGAGTAATGCCTTTGGCCACAATTTCAGGGTGCGACAATTTGCTGTTGTTTAGACGTTCCAGCACAATTAGATCTTCCTTCAATTCTTGCTGGAAAAAATTCAGCTGACGCTCAACAGCCTGCTTATATGAGGTGGAACCTGTATAGCCTTCGCGCAGCAACAGGCTTAAATTGCCTTCATCCTCATTCAGCTGATCAATAAAAACTTCTACCGAACTGCGGATAATGCTGTTTTGTCTTGAAGCTTTTAAGCGCGCCTCATGCAAAATTTGACGCAAAACCAAGCCTGAACGGTCGATCAGCTCAATGGCAAGTTCATCTATATCCTTGAAATGCCGGTAAAAACTATTTGGTGCAATACCTGCTTCGCGTGCGACTTCACGCAGGCTCAAAGAGGCGATGCTTTTTTGCGGGCCAATTAAATGCAATGCTGCTTGAAACAGTTCTTCTTTTGTAATGGTTGCTTTACGCCCAACTGTGCGCACTGTCACCGTTTCAGGGAGTATTTGTTCTTCGGGCATAGGACCTATTTTCGCTTTCAATGCAGACGGAGCCATATTTTTCAATGGATTGGAAACCATACCATAATACAGCAAAAGCTTACAGTTTTTGTAGGGTATAGATTAAATGCACGAATATATATACAAATATATATACATGTGTATAATAATTAAAAACCGCAATGAGATGTCCATGACCATGCATGCTCTTCAAAAAACTAAACAGCCGTTGAGCTTCTTTACAGAAAGCGTTGCTGACTTGAATGCTGTCAATTTTTGGCTGCAAAAATTCAATCCGCTGTGGTCAAGCAATCAAGCTTTAGCCAAAGTCGTGCACAAAGAAATGGCTGCTGCCGATTTGGTTAGTTTGACCCTGCTGGTCAACCGCCATTTTAAATTTGGCGAAGCTGGACAGCATCATCCGGTATTTATCACTGTAAATGGCGTGCGCTATGAACGTACCTACAGCTTGACCAAATTAGATCAGCAGCATGTGCTGCTGAGCGCTAAAAAAGTAGAAGGCGGCAAGGCCAGCACTTGGCTGACTGAGCAAGTAAAAGAGGGCGATATTCTCGAATTCGGCCTGCCGTTTGGCGATATGACAGTTCCTGCAGACACGCCTCTGGTGCTGCTGGCAGCGGGCAGCGGCATCACGCCGATGTTCAGCATGCTGAATGCCTTAAAGGCATCCGGCCAGTTGAAGGCACAGCCAGTGCAGCTGCTGTATTGGGTGAAGCGCCATGAAGATGCGGCTTTTAAAGGCTATTTTGAGCAGCTGGCGAAAACGCATGAAAATTTCAGCTTCAAAATTTTCTATACTCAAGCCGATGAAGCGGATGCCCGTTTAAATGACGCGCATGCCTCCGCTATTGCAGACTTATCGGCAAGCACCGTATACGCATGCGGCCCATCCGGTTTTGCCGCTAAAGCGGAAGAATTATTTGCGCATGCAGCCAAGGCTTTCCAAAGCGAAGCATTCAGCATGAGCATGGCTGTATATGATGACATTGGCTTTGTCAATGTAACGCTGACCCAATCGAATAAAGTGCTCAGCATTCCTAAAGGCCAGTCTATTTTGGCAAGTTTGGAACAGCAGAATATCAAGCCTGCGCATGGCTGCCGCATGGGGATTTGCAATAAATGCGTATGCAATAAAGCGGAAGGCGCAACCAAAAATTTATTAAATGGCGCGCAGAATGCCGAACCGGGCAATGCGCTTAAAATTTGTGTGAATTCAGCTCAGTCTGATCTCGTGATTGATTTATAAGGTAGGACAATTAATATGAACATGCCTGTAAAAATTGAATATTTTAGAAACCCGAAAAATCGTGAGCTGACTCAGGCTGACTTGGATAATCTTGCGCGCGAACTTGATGCGATTAGGCAGGAAGTTCTGGATGATATCGGTGAAAAAGATGCCGAATATATCCGCCGTGTGTATTCAACAGTCCGCTATTCGTCTTTGGCCGGCCGCGCTTTGCTGTTTGCTGGCTGGTTCCCGCCGGCATGGCTATTGGGCACAGGGCTGCTTGGCTTTGCCAAGATCATGGAAAATATGGAATTAGGCCATAATGTGATGCATGGCCAATATGACTGGATGAATGATCCGAAATTCCATGGCCCAAGCTATGAATGGGACATTGTCGGGACTGCGGACAACTGGCGTCAAACCCATAACTATAAGCACCATACCTATACCAATATTAAAGGCATGGATGATGACATCGGTTATGGCTTGGTGCGCTTATTCCCTGAACAGCGCTGGAAGCCCGGCTATCTTTTGCAGCCGCTGTACAGCATTCCGTTCTGCCTGCTGTTCCAGTGGGGCGTGGCGATACAAAACCTTGAAATTGGCAAGGTGCTTTATAAGCGCAAAACATGGAAACAGTTTGTGCAGGAGTGGAAGCCGACGCAGAAAAAAATCGGCAAGCAGTTCTTTAAAGATTATTTCTTCTTCCCGCTGATTGCTGGCCCTGCAGCATTGCCTGTGTTTACCGGCAATTTGGTCGCAAACGGCATCCGAAATGTCTGGACATTCAGTATTATTTTCTGCGGCCATTTTACTAAAGATGTTGAGGTGTTCCCGAAATCTGTCTTGCAGAATGAAAGCCGCGGCCATTGGTACATGCGTCAAATCCGAGGTTCTTCGAATTTAACGGGATCGGAAGCATTTCATATTTTGACTGGCCATTTAAGCCATCAAATTGAGCACCATTTATATCCGGATATTCCTGCGCGCCGTTACCGTAAAATGGCGCCAAAAGTGCAGGCTGTGTGCGAAAAATATGGCTTGAATTACAACAATGCGAGCCTTGTGAAGCAGTACGGCAGTGTATTAAAACGCATTGTGAAATATGCGTTCCCATTCAAAAAATAACATGCCTTGCAGATTGTTTTGCATTAAAAAAGCCGCTTTTACCGCGGCTTTTTTAATGCAAGCGTTTAGCGTGCTGTACCGCTGAACGATTTATTCATTCTTTATTCACAGCATTCGTTATGAACTTATTCATGGCACCAAACATGCCGCTGAGCAGCTGCAGCCAGACTCAGGCTAATCAGCAATGTGCTGTTTCCTCATGGCTGCGGTGCAGGCTTGATTGTAAATAAGATTGCCATGCACCTCATGACATTGCTTTCACAACAGCAATGAAATCTCTCAGGCCATCTTCTTCAAGCTTTCAAGAGGGGGCAGTTTGGTACTTTCACCGGCCATGTAAGTGTAATCCGCTAAGCTCAGCATTTCTAAATCTTCATAGCTGTTGCCATAGGCGTAAACACTATCGTATTGAGATAAATCAAACTGCTTTAAGATGCGCTGTTTCTTTTGTTCACAGCTGCAATCGAGGGTTGCATAGTGGCCTGTATATTGCCCATTTGAAATGACCGGTTCTGTGCAGATTAATTGCACATTCAGCAGCTCGCAAATGGGTTTGAGGTAAATATCGACTGACGCTGAAACAATGACAACATCATCGCCCAAGGCTTGATGGCGCTGCAGCTGCCGCAGCAATTCAGGATTCAAATGCGCAAGCAAGGTATGCGCATATTCGGCGGCCATGCGCTGCACATCAAAGGCATTGGATTCACTGAACATGGCCCGGTACAGCTTTGGACGCATGGCATGTGCAGGGTAGAGGTTCAGGTAGTAGCCTTGAATCCAAGGCAGGATTTTTAGCCCCTGACGCACAATATGGCGCTTGCGCAAGGCATAAAAGATAAACCCTGTGAAGCTGTCTTTGGTGCACAGGGTTCCATCAAAATCAAAAAGCGCTAAATTTTTAGGTGTTTTATTCGGTTCATGCATGTTTGATAGCGTCCATTTACTCTGCTCGCAAACCAGTTGGTATTGTATTCCCGGCTCAGTTTCGGTCCTGAAATCACCACTTCAGGCATCATGGCATAAAAAGGCTCTTTGCCGGTTTTTTCTTTATAAAGCTTGGTGACAGCGCGGTACGTTGCCGTATCTTCAAAGTCTTTATCTTTTTCTTTTTTCAAATCTGAGCGGATTTGCCGCGGCGTCAAAATGACATTGTTCGCCGCAAAAACGTTCAGCAATTCACGTTCAGATTCGCTCTTGGCCGAACGCGGAGAACCGTCTTTATTGTACAGCAGCAAGTCGCCATCCAAGCTGAGCTCGGCTGCAGTCAAGTCGTTCAGCATGCTTTGGAATGCAGCGTTGCGGCTAGAGTAGCGGCCTGAATTATAATCAGCAAAACGGTAGATCGGCTTATCATAATCTGCCGGATACATCATTAAACGATGAATGCCGTAATACAAGCCACCGTATTGGGTATACATGTCTGAGCGCAGTTCGGCAATATTGCCGCCTTGGCGCTTATGGTCTTTGGCATAGCCGATATGCACCTGCATTGAGCCCAAAGTAGTGATCGGATTCATCTTTTCGCCAAAGTCTTGGCCGACCAGCTTGGCTGCGCCAGTGAGTGCGCTGACATGATAATGCTTAGACATATAGTCGAAGATTTCACGGTACAGCTCATCCAGTTCACGTTCGGTTTTGACTTTGCGCATCTGGCTTAAATAATTATTGTCAGGGCTCGGCTGAGTTTTCAGCACTTCTTCAAAATAGCCCGCCACGGTGCTGCCAATGCCGTCACCGAGTTTGTCTTTGAACTTTTCATCCAGGCGGGTCTGCACTTCTTTAACGGCTTTTTCGCCTAAGCCGGGAACTTGAGGATCAGCGACGAAGTTGGATTCCTGATCCACCACAGCCACGATGGAGCAGATATTTTGTTTGGTTTGAGGGATGCCAAGCTGGTCTGTAATATCAAAAATATCCTGCGCCCAAGAGGTGCGGTCATGCACGCGCGGCGGAATCGCCTTGCGGATTTGTTCTGCATTTAAAGTCGGCTCATCATCTTTGGACCACCAAGAACCGTTGCCGCAGGCCGCCAAACTGATAGAAACCGTCAAAACAGAAAGTGTTTTGACGCAAGCAGAGGATGCAAAAATGTTTTTCATATTGAAGAAAGCATATTCCCAAAAGGTGAGCCACTTGGCAGAAGCAGTATACTATGGCTGCTGAAAAAAAAGATGAATTAATCTTTTAACCCGTGTTGAAAATACAGCAAGTTTTCAGGCTTTGTCTATGCTGTCAGGGAACTATTTTTGAGCGCGGCATGGCGGAAGGGCTGTATTTTATGCGGCTTATGCAAGGGGGCGTTTACGCTGCCTGCCGCGGTTTTATTTTTTGGAACGCTCATTTTAAATGCAGCCGGCTGCTGATAGAAACGCAGCATCTAGGATGTATTGAATTGCAAAGTGTTTTTTTAATGGATGAAAATTCATGTTTTTAATGTTGCTGCTTGAGGCCTCTGCGTTCAGAGCAGCGATGCAGCCCGGTATTCCAAGAAATGCGAGATGATCTTGAACCGCTGATTTGCGGGTGAAATTTTGCAGGAATAGTGTCTAAACCGCTCTTATGTTTGGCAATTTTAAGATTCATTTCATGTTGTTTTGCTATAAAGTCAAAACGGGAACTGGGTTTAAATGATGCTTAACGGAAAATCGATTCATCAGGATGATGAATAAGTTTAAGTTGCAGTTTCTGCTTTTAATTTTGAGCAGCCTTTACATGAAAACTCGCTTTCTTCTAAATATTTTTGCTGCGTCACTTTCTGCTGCGTTATTTTGTTCTCCTGCATGGAGCAAAGATGCGCAAAGTGACCAAACATTGACTGTTATTGGCTATCATGAAATTACCAATAATAAATCGCTGATTCCGGAATATGCAGTCACTACGGCTCAATTTGAAAAGCATATTGAGTGGCTGCGGAAAAATGGCTACCACTTTATCAATATAGACCAGCTGCTGAAAGCGCATCAAGGCAAAAACCGCTTGCCGTCCAAACCTGTGTTGTTGACAGTGGATGACGGCTATGAATCTTTTTATCAAAATGCTTACCCAATTCTGAAAGCGAATAAGATCCCAGCCGTTTTAGCGGTGGTCGGTTCATGGCTGGAACCGTCGGCCAATCAAAAAGTGGATTTCTCCGATGAGATGATTCCGCGCAATGCCATGCTGTCATGGGAGCAGCTGAAGGAAATGCAAAACAGCGGCTTGGTGGAAGTCGCCAGCCACAGCTATAACCTGCACCGCGGCATTCTGGGCAATCCTCAGGGCAATTCAGAGCCGGCGGCAGTGACGCGCTTGTATGATCCTAAAACGGCTGCTTATGAAGATGATCTGCATTATCAGCAGCGCATTACTGAAGATTTGAGACGCAACAATAAACTGCTGACCGCGCATGGCATTCAGTCGCCGCGGGTGATGGTTTGGCCTTATGGCCGCTACAACATGCAGACAGTGTCTATCGCCAAGCATTTGGGCATGCCGATCGCCATCAGCCTGGATGACGGTGCGGATTCAGCGCAAGGCTCGCTGGGCCAGCTGAACCGCATTTTGGTGGAAGGCAATATGAGCACCGCAGATTTGGCGCAGGAAATTGCAAACCGTGAAAAGCATTTAGGCGACAATAACCGTCCGCAAAAAATCATGCATATTGATTTGGATTATATCTATGATCCAGATCCAGCGCAGCAGGAGCGCAATTTGGGCAACCTGCTGGACCGCATTGAAGCAATGAAAGTGAATACCGTGTACCTGCAGGCGTTTTCTGATCCAGATGCCAATGGTTCAGCGGATATGGTGTATTTCCCGAACCATTACCTGCCGATGCGCGCGGATTTGTTTAACCGTGTGGCATGGCAGATTCAAACGAGAACGCATGTCAGCCGTGTCTATGCATGGATGCCGCTGCTGGCTTGGGAGCTGCCGAAAAGCAATCCGGTGGCCAATGATGTGGTGGTGACACAGCAAAGCCGTGACAGCCAGCACTTGAATATGGGCTATAAGCGCCTCAGCCCATTTTCACCGGATGCGCGTAAGACCATTGCCGGCATTTATACCGATTTAGCCAAATCTGTACCGTTTAATGGCGTGCTGTTCCATGACGATACCACATTGTCAGACTACGAAGACGCCAGCGCTGATGCAATGAAAGCCTATGCGGCCATTGGCTTGCCAACTGATTTGAGCGTTATCCGCGGCAATGATGCAGACCTGCAGAAATGGACGGCTTTTAAAACCAAGGCGATTGATGATTTTGCAATGTCGCTGGCGGCCGATGTGCGCCTGTATCAGCCATTTTTACTGACAGCGCGCAATCTCTATGCGCAAGTGGCTTTGAAGCCTTATGCCGAAAACTGGTATTCACAGTCTTTGGAAGAGTCGCTGAAACGCTATGACTTTACTGCCATTATGGCAATGCCCTATATGGAGCAGGCGCCCAATAGCGATCAGTTCTATAAAGACATTATCAACCGGGTAAAAAAATATCCGGATGGCATGAAAAAAGCTGTATTTGAATTGCAGGCGGTCGATTGGCGCAGCAATCAAAAAATCCCATCGGACGAAATGGCCAAAACCATCCAGTCTTTGTATGAGCAGGGTGCAATTCATGTTGCCTATTATCCAGATGATCCGATTAAAGATCATCCAGATGCAGCGGTGATGCGAAAAGCTTTTGATGTGAAATCAAGCAAACTTATTCCTTAGGGGAATTCATATGTCAGCTCTCCAGCACTTTTGGCATTCTGCTTTGCACTTTGTCTTTTATTATCCGCTGTTCATGTCTTATTTATGGATGATTGGCGCCATAATCTTTTACTGGAAGGAACGTAAAGACCCGCCGTATCAGCAGCCGCCAGTTTTGGCAGAATCGCCGAAAGTCGCAGTTTTGGTGCCTTGCTTTAATGAGGGCGACAATGCCGAAGAAACCATCAGTCATGCATTGTCATTACAATATCCAAATTTTGAAGTGATCGCGATTAATGACGGCAGTTCAGATAATACGGCCGAAGTGCTGGACCGCTTGGCTGGGCAATATGAACAGCTGCGCGTGGTGCATTTGGCAAAAAACCAAGGCAAAGCCATGGCGCTGCAGGCGGGCAGTTTGCTGACCGATGCTGAATTTTTAATCGGCATTGATGGTGATGCGCTGCTCGACCCGCATGCCGCTTCATGGATGATGCGCCATTTCTTAAAAGATGAAACGGTTGCTGCTGTGACAGGCAACCCGCGCATCCGTACACGTTCAACCTTAATCGGACGGATTCAAGTCGGTGAGTTCTCCTCCATTGTCGGCATGATCAAGCGCGCGCAGCAGAGCTTTGGCCGCCTGTTTACCGTATCCGGCGTGATCACTGCTTTTCGCAAAAGCGCCGTGCATTCTGTCGGCTACTGGTCGCCGGATATGCTGACAGAAGATATTGATATCACATGGAAGCTGCAGCGCGCAGGCTGGAATATCCATTTTGAACCGAATGCGCTGGTGTGGATTTTAATGCCTGAGACGTTCACGGGCTTATGGAAGCAGCGTCTGCGCTGGGCCATGGGCGGTGCGCAAGTGCTGCTGAAAAATATTGATGTATTGCTGAAGCCGCAGCTGAATTTTTTATGGCCGCTGATGATGGAGCTCATGCTGACCTTGGTATGGTCGTATCTCATGCTGATCTTGGCTGTCGTGTGGCTGGTGCATTTTATTGTGCCGATTAGCGGTATTGGTGAAATCAATTCTCCATTCCTGCCTTATGGTACAGGCATGCTGCTTGGCGCAACCTGCTTGCTGCAGTTCGCGATCAGCAAATGGATGGACAGCCGCTACGAGCCGGCGCTGGGCAAAAATTATTTTTGGATGATCTGGTATCCCTTTGTATTTTGGCTGATCACCATTACAGCAAGTATTGTGGCATTTCCAAAAGTTTTGAAATTAGGCACTGGACAGCGCGCGCGCTGGGTGAGCCCAGACCGGGGCATCCGCTTAAATAATTCACTAGAGAATAAAACCAATGAAAAGTAATAGTTTGATTATCGATTTACGGCGCCAGCTGCCATGGCATAAACGTTATGCGTCAAGCACCAGCACGGCTGTGATGTGGGCTATTTGGCTGCTGCTTTGGCGTCCGGTGCTGATTGTAGCTGGGCTGATGAGCCTGCAGAAACATCATGTGCTGCAGCATTTATTCGGCTCTTTTGGCTTAGGCCTTGAACATGGCATTACGGCTTTATTTGCCTGTGCAGCGGCCTTGCTGCTGTGGTCAAACTACGTGCCGGCCAAAAAAGTGAGAAAAACGCAAGTGAAGACCATGACGGATTATGTGCATCACTTTAATGTTCCGGTGCAGGAAGTCGAACAGGGCCGCCAGCAGAAAATCAGCATTGTGCACCATGATGAACACGGTAAAATTGTGAGGATTGAATCATAAGCCGCTGACTGGGCTGAAATTGCCGGAAAATGAACAAAGCCCTTTTTTTTAAAGGGCTTTTTTGTTCAGTGCTGGTTCAGTTTGCAGTGCTGGGGGCGGGACTGATCTTTTGCAGATCAGCGCCATGTTTTTCATGGATGAAGCCAAATACTTTTGCTTCAGCATTAATTGCCCGCTTGGCTAGAGTTTTACTGAAGAAAGTTTTAGACTTGCATCCCATTAAAAATCTCTTTCACGCTATTCCAAAGTGATTGATCTGTTTGCAGCGCAAATGGGTTCAGTAAGCCGCTTATGCGGTTTTGCCCTGAGTGCATATGTTTTATCTTTAGGAAGATCAATTTATGGAATAGCGTCCTCAACCCATAGCGCGTGGAAAAACTGCATGACTCAGCATACTGTAATCAAAGAATTATTTGATAAGCCTATCGGTCAAAAGCTATGGGTGGCGCCGATGGCGGGGGTTACAGACCGGCCATTTCGAACACTGTGCAAATACTTTGGCGCAGGCCATGCGGTCAGTGAAATGATGACCTCAGACAAAACCCTGCGTATGAGTAAAAAAAGCCTGTACCGCGCCAATTTTGATGGTGAAATTGCGCCGATTTCCGCACAGATTGCAGGTTCTGATCCTCAAGATTTAGCCGAAGCCGCTCGCTATCAAGTGGCAAACGGCGCGCAAATCGTTGACATCAATATGGGCTGTCCAGCCAAGAAGGTCTGCAATAAATTAGCGGGTTCGGCTTTGCTGCAGGATGAAGATTTAGTGGCGCGGATTTTAGATGCCGTAGTCGCGGCAGTTGATGTGCCGGTCACGCTGAAAACCCGCTTGGGCTTTTTAAATGGCCACGAAAATATTATGCGGGTGGCCAAACGTGCGGAAGACGCGGGGATTGCTGCCCTTGCGCTGCATGGCCGCACGCGTGAAGATATGTACTTGAATACAGCACGCTATTCATTGATCAAAGAAGTGAAAGCCATGCTGAATATCCCTGTGATTGCCAACGGAGATATCGACAGTCCAGAAAAAGCCAAATATGTGCTGGACTATACTGGCGCTGACGCCGTCATGATCGGCCGTGCGGCGCAAGGCCGCCCATGGATTTTTCGGGAAATTGCGCACTATTTGGAAACCGGCGGGCATTTGGCGGCACCGAGCATTGAAGAGGTGAAAACCGTATTGCTTGGACATTTAAGCGAATTGTATGAATTCTATGGCGAATATTCAGGCTGCCGCATCTCGCGCAAGCATATTGCCTGGTACACCAAAGGCCTGCGCTCCAGCAATGAATTCCGTCAAAATATGTATAAGGTGGAATCAACAGCAGATCAGTATAAAGTCGTTGAGGCTTATTTCGATCATTTGCTTGCACATGGCGATCTGATGAGCGATGTGCAGACTGAAAGCGTGAATTTGCTAGAAAGTTAAATGCGGATTTCACAGCGCTGATGCATCTGCCCGCGCTGTGATTGCATTCTTTTTTAAATTATAAAATGCTCTAAGCGCATTTTATTTTGCGGCTGGAGAAGGCTCACTGGCAGCTTTAACTTCTGTTTCTGAAAGTGACTGTGTTGCCGCTTGCGCTGTTGGTGCAGCCTGCAATTTTTCTGAGGGCTGATGTTCTACCGTCATGCTGGCCGCATCACGGTCTTTTTTGAAATGAATCATGGCATCTGCTGAAAAACCAACCAAAACCAATGCAAGCAGTGCGATAGCCATACGATTGTACTGTTTCTTAAAATAGTGTGTTTATCCTAACATAATGCCCGCACTCATATGCATCCCTGTTTTCGGGTATTTTCCTATTATTTTTAAACGCTTGCGTAGAAAAAACGATGCTTCATCAGCTCTTTGGCCATAGCGGGGCTGAATCAAGCAGCGCCCGCGATTTGCCCTGTGAATGCATGAGAAAATTGCAATCCAGCATCAGGCAAAGTTCATTTCCAAAACCAGCTGATTGATTAAATCCGCGGCTGCCAATTCACGGATCTGCGCAACATTGCTGCCTGCCCAAAAAGCGCCGAAGCCATGATCATTTTGCTGAACGGCCGCAGCATGCAGCTGTTTGCCTAAGTCATAAGTATATGGATAGGCCGGAACCTGCGGACGGGTCGGGGTATCCACTTCCATATGCCAATGATTGATCAAGCCGCGCGCGGGCCGGCCTGAAATGCTGGCGGTGATTTGTGTAATGGGCTGATCAAACAGCGCTTTGCGGTAAGCAGGGTTGGCATTTGAGCTTTTGCATTGAATGAATGCGGTTCCCAGCTGCGCGGCATCGGCGCCCAAATTCAGTAACGCTTTCGCCTGCTGGCCGGACATAATGCCGCCCGCAGCCACAATCGGCAGCTGGCAATGCTTTTTGATCAATTGCACCAGATCAGCCGTTCTGACGCTGCTGTCAAAAGATTCGTTGAAAATGCCGCGGTGTCCGCCGGCTTCAATGCCTTGCGCAATAATGACATCAATCCCGGCGCTTTCTATCGCTTGAGCTTCTGCTAAATTTGTAGCGGAAACCATTGTGATGATGCCGGCCGCTTTAAGCGCTTGAATTTGATGCGCATACGGGATGCCAAAATGGAAGCTGACCGCTTTCGGTTTTGTTTCCAGTACAATATTCAAGAAATCATCATTGTCTAAGAAGCTGGGATAGATGCAGCGCAGCTGTTCTGGCGCAGTTGCGCCGTATTTCTGAAATTGCGGGCTGAGATAATCAATCCATTGTTGCGCGATTTGCGCATCTAAAACAGCCGGCTGATGGCAGAAAAAGTTCACTTGAAAAGGCTGATCAGTCAGCGACTGGGTTTTTAAAATTTGATCGCGGGCAGAAGATGCTGTGCTGGCGCCTAAACCTAAAGAACCTAAACCGCCTTGGTTGGAAACTTCTGCAGCCAGCTCCGGTGTAGATACGCCAGCCATGGGCGCTAGAAGAAATGGATGTTTAATGCCTAATTGTTCTAATAAAGTCATGGGTGCATCTCCTTGTATATCTTCACTTTGCCCAAGCACAGCAGATTAAGCAAATAATATTCATTATTTCTTTGCCGAATGGTTTTGCCTGCAATAAGCTGATGAGTATTTGAGATAGGGCATGTAGGCAGGATTTGAAAACGATCGAATCATCATTTCAAAACGACATGCTGTGTCGTGAAAGAGCTGGCCCGAGCCGTCTGGCCCAGCTGCGCAGCATATAATGCACGCTCCACATTCAATCTGCTGTGAAGCGTCCCCATGTCTGAACGGATCCGTGAAAAGCTGCAAATCTTGGCAGATGCGGCTAAATATGATGTGTCGTGTTCTTCCAGCGGCAGCAAGCGCCAAAATAAAGATAAAGGCATCGGCAATGCGGGCAACGGCATCTGCCACAGCTATACCGAAGACGGCCGCTGCGTTTCGCTGCTGAAAATTCTATTCTCCAATGTCTGCATTTATGACTGCGCTTATTGTGTGTCGCGCCGTTCCAATGATGTGAAACGGGCAGCTTTTACGGTGCAGGAAGTGGTTAATTTGACCATGAATTTTTACCGCCGCAACTATATTGAAGGCTTATTCCTCAGTTCGGGGATTTTTAAATCTGCCGATTACACCATGGAGCGCATGCTTCAAGTGGTGAAAAAATTGCGTTTGGAAGAAAATTTCAATGGCTATATCCATTTAAAAACCATACCGGGCGCATCGCAGGAAATCATTACGGAAGCGGGGCTGTATGTCGACCGCATGAGCATTAATTTAGAAATGCCAACCGAAGCAGGCTTACAGCAGTTTGCGCCGGAAAAAAGCCATGCCGAAGTGCAAAAAGATTTAGGCATTGTGCGCGACCGGCTGATTCAGCTGAAAGATGAGCGCAACATTATCCGTTCTGTGCCGAAATTTGTACCTGCAGGGCAAACCACGCAAATGGTGGTGGGCGCGGCGCAGGAAACAGATCAGGACGTCATTATGATGGCGGATCGGCACTATAAGGAATTTAAGCTGAAGCGGGTGTATTTTTCAGGCTATATCCCAATCAATGAACAGGACAGCGCGCTGCCTGCCATCGGTTCTGCACCGCCGCTGCTGCGGGAAAATCGGCTGTATCAGAGTGATTGGCTGATGCGCTTTTACGGTTTTGACGCTGCGGAAATTGTAGACGATGCACATCCCAATTTAGATTTGGATGTCGATCCGAAATTGAGCTGGGCGCTGCGCCACCCCGAAGCTTTTCCTGTTGATATCAATCATGCGGATTACCGCATGATTCTGCGTGTTCCCGGTATCGGTGTCACTTCGGCGAAAAAGATCGTGCAGGCGCGCCGTTTTGGCCAAATCCATATTGATCAGCTGAAACGCATAGGGGTAGCCTATAACCGCGCTCAGCATTTTATCCGCTGTGCAGGTACGCCTAAATTTCTGCCTGATCAAAGCCCCAGCCAAATCCGCAATCAGATTTTGCAGGCAGGAAATTCGAAATATAGGCAGCAGCTGTCGCCGCAATTGGGCTTTGGCTTTTAAGCATGGCGCGCTATGTCTTTGACGGCACCATGACCGGCCTGCTGAGCTGCATCTTCAGAGCATTTCAATTTAAAGAATTTGATGTGTCTGTGAGCGCCGATCCGCATGCGCAGTCTGGGCTGTTTGATGATTCTATAGAGGTAGTATCCAAAGATGAGCATGCACGACGCGTTTGGCAAGGACTGCAGCAGAAAGCCTCCGCGGGCGCGCTAGAGCGGTTTTATTACAGCTTTTTGTCTGAGCAGGATCAGGCCTTTCAGCACTGCTTTAATTTTGCAGTGTATGTGTTCCAGTCACAGCGGCCTGTCGATCAGGATTATGGCCATGCCGATGTGCTGGGAGTGTCGCAATGGGCGAAGCAGGTCGGGCGGGAAAAGCACCGCATGGAAGCCTTTGTGCGCTTTAAAAAGTGCAAGGATGGCTTATTCCTGAGTTTGATTGCGCCGGATTTTAATGTGCTGCCGGTTATTGAAGGGCATTTTAAACGCCGTTATCAGGATCAGCGCTGGTTAATCTACGATGAAAAGCGCAAATACGGCCTGTATTATGATTTAAACCATGTGCATCAGGTGCAGATGGATGCGCATGCTGTGGACCGTCAAACGGCGATAGGCCATAGCCAGGATTTCAGCATTGAACTGGATGAAGACGAGGCGCTGTATGATCAGCTCTGGAAGGACTATTTCCGCAGCGTGAACATTGAAGCGCGTAAAAATATCAAGCTTCACATCCAGCATGTGCCTAAACGCTACTGGCGCTATATGAATGAGAAAATGCTGTAAGACGATACGGTTAAAATCGGCAATGGGCTTTTTTAGCAGCTGATTTCAGGCATAATGGCGCACGAGATTGAATGTTGAATCGAGTGTGAAATGAAACCTATTTATGCTGCTGTGTTTTTATGTGCCGTATTGACCGCCTGTGCTCAGGATCAAAAACCGCAGGCAGAGATAGATGCCGCAGCATACCGCGTCCAAAATACGCAGGATTTGCAGCGGAAAATTGATCAGCTGAATGCGCAATTCTCTAAAGATTTCCAAAACTTCAAAAAAACAGAAAGTTTGGCTTTTTCTGATCAGTCTGTTTTGGATGTCAATAATTTTAAAACCCTGCATTTGCATGCTGTCAGCTCGACATCGCTAAAGCCGACGAAAGATGCGTATTGCAAGATGATGAATGCCTATTTCAATGAGCTGTACCGCTTAGGGCATTTTAATTTGAATGTGCTGGATGGCGCGGTATTGAACGGCAAAGCGCAGACTGGATTGAAACCGAAATTTGCAGCAGCCGATGCTTTTTATGCCTATGCATTGGATGACTACAGCAGCTATAAGCAAGCGCAGCAAATCATGGGCTTTGGCTGCAATTTGCGTGATGCTTTAACGCCATAATTTCAAGCCTCTTTACTGAGATTCATGCTGAATCAAAAAAGCCCATCCAAAGATGGGCTTTTTTATTTTAAGGATGCAGATCTGAATCAGCAGCCTGTCAGCTTTTCAGGCTGCGGGCGTTCGCCTGGGAAGAAAATTGGGCGGAGTTTTACGCCAATGCTATTGCCTAGAAAGGCAAAGACCAGCCAGAGCCAGCCATGCACACTACCTGAGGCGATGCCGCTGAAATATGCGCCAATGTTGCAGCCGTAAGCTAAACGCGCGCCATAGCCGAGCATTAAGCCGCCAATGATGGCTGCCAAGAGTGAGCGTTTTGGAATATTGAAGTTCGGCGCAAATTTTCCGGCAAGGCTGGCGGCTAAGAGCGCGCCAAGCATAATGCCGAAGTTCATCATGGAAGTGACATCAAACCATAAAGATTCAGTCAGTGCTTTGGCATTGGCAGGCTGCTGCCAATAGGCCCAAGAGGCAACATCAATGCCGATCAAGCTTGCGGTTTTTGCTGCCCAGACTGCCAGCGCGGAAGTGACTCCCCAAGGGCGTCCAGCCAGTGCTAGTGTCGCAAAGTTCAGCAGAGTCAGAATGATGCCGCCCCAAACCAATGGCCAAGGGCCGCGCAAAAAGCGTTTCAAGCCTTGGTTTAGGCTTTCCGGTTCAATTTCTAAACTGCCATGGCGCTTTTTCTCAAAGTACACGGTTGCTGCTGCAATTGCGGCAAAGAGTACGAAATTGACCAGCAAAGCGGGAATAACCCCGAGGCTTTGCACCACGGAAATAGGCGCTAAATGCGGTAAGCTGAACCACCAGTCGAGGTGAGTTGTCGCAATTAAAGAACCAGTGCAGAAAAAGATCAAGGTCACGATCATGCGCATGCTGCCTGCGCCGACTGTGTAGAGCGTGCCGGAAGCGCAGCCGCCGCCCAGCTGCATGCCAATGCCGAAAATGAATGCGCCAATCATCACCGATATGGATACTGGATTCACATTGCCTTTGACTGGTTGGCCAAACAGTTCGCCTGCGCCTAAAGCGGGGAAGAACAGCAAGACCGCTAAGGCCAGCATGATCATTTGCGCGCGTAAACCGCGGCCGCGGCGTTCTTTAATAAAGACGCGCCAGCTTGAGGTAAAGCCGAAAGATGCATGATAGAGCGTCATGCCTAGCGCGCCGCCAATAAGGAATAATAAGGCTTGAGTGATGCCAACCACTTGATATGCGCCAAGTGTACCTAAAATTAAAAGTAAAAAAGATACCCAAATCGACACATTAGACCGATTTGCAGGTGCTGCAATAACAGACATAAGAACAGGAGATAATTCAAACTAAAAAAGTCGGGATATTGTACGCAATTCACATATCTTCAGAACACATTATGTATAAATACATAATGTGTATATTTGATTTTTAATATAAGTTTAATTTATATGTTTAGATGGGTGAAACATTAAACATAGAGCCGATCCACGCGGCAAAGGCCATGGCGATAATGCCCCAGATGCTGACACGCAGGCTGCCGCGCAGCATGGACGTGCCTGCAAAATAACTTGAGAGCGCGCCTAAAAAAGCCAGTGACAGCACCCCAACCACCATAACCACGTTTGATACATATTGATCTGGGCTGAGCAATATAGACAGCATAGGGAAGAGCGCGCCTAGAGAAAAGGCGGCGGCGGATGAGCCTGCTGCCTGCAATGGATTGGCCGCTGTGTTTTCATGAATGCCGATTTCATCACGGGCATGCGCCTCTAAAGCATCTTTGGCCGTCAGCTGAACAGCAACCTCATGCGCAAGTTCAGGCGTTAAACCGCGGTGGATATAGATTTGCGTGAGTTCTTTTAATTCATGATGCGGATTTTTTTCCAGTTCGCGGGCTTCCATATGCAAGTCTGCTTCTTCAATATCGACTTGTGATTTAACCGAAATATATTCACCTGCAGCCATGGAAGTGGCGCCGGAAATTAAGCCTGCGACACAGGTAATCAGCAAAGTATGTGTGGATGCGCCACTGGCCGCCATGCCCATAATCAGGCTGGTGACAGAAATAATACCGTCATTTGCCCCCAAAACCGCTGCGCGCAGCCAACCGGTGCGCTGTATATAATGTTTTTCGCTATGATGTGAAAAAGACATATTGCATGCTCTTTGCCTTAATTTTCTACATGATGAATGGCTTTACCTTGAGGATGCAAGCTCAGTGCAGTGATTAAACGAAAAAAAAGCCTTCGTAATGAAGGCTTTTTTATAAACAGCGGATTATTGCTGCGCTTTTTCTTTCACATCAGCAGCGCCTTTTTCAACAGCAGCTGCGGCATTGGCAGTTGCGTCTTTAGTTGCTTCCTTAACGTCATGTGCCGCAGCTTCGGTTTTAGCCGCCGCTTCATCTGTAGCAGCATCAATTTTTGCAGCAGCCGTGTCTGCAGCGGCTTGCGTTTCTGATGCAGCATGATCAGCCGCATTTTGAATATCTTGAGTTGCTTGGCTTGCCGCATTTTCTAAATGCTCACCAGCAGTCGCGCCTGTTTCAGGAGCTTTCTCTTTACTGCAGCCAACCATTGCAACTGTCGCAGCCAAACCTAAAGCAACAAGTAATTTGTTCATTGTGTTATTCCTCATTTTTTTGTTATGCCCGCAGCATGGGCTGAACACATATTAGCTGAAAAAATAAGCACAAATCGATCAAAAATTGTTGATTAAGTGTAACTTTTTAGGACTCCGCTCCAATTCATGTAAGGGGGCTGAATCGTAGTCCAATAAGGGGCTGTTTTTAAGTGCTGGCAGATTATTCTAAAAATGCGGCTTTGTTCAAATGCGAGAGTTCAGCATTGTAATTGAAGATTTTAGAACGGATATTTTTGAGCCCAAAAGATTCCAGCCGTGCGCTGTGCATCGCTAAATATTTTTCGGCCAGTTCTTGGCTTTCAAATAGATAAATGCCGCCAGCTTCTTGAGTGTCTGCATTTTCAGTCCAAATTTTCCAAAGCATGCCTTTCTCTTCATTGATGCTTTGTGCAAGCGGCTGCATCATCTGCGCCATTTTCTCGCCAAAAGGGCCTGGAGATGGAAAATCAACTTGTAAAATAACGGCCATCATATTTCTCAATAGATAAGGATCTGTATGGATCATATCGAAAAGAAATCAAGTATTCAAAAATAAAAAAAGCCCGCATCAATGCGGGCTTTTCGAGAAAAATAAAATTAAAGGCCAGCAGATGCTTTAAGCGCTTCAACTTTATCTGTTTTTTCCCATGTAAATGCAGTGTCAGAACCTTCACGACCAAAGTGACCATAAGCAGCAGTTTGCTTATACATTGGTTGAAGCAGGTCAAGCATACGAGTAATACCGTATGGACGTAAGTCAAAGTGCTCACGAACAAGTTGGATAATCAGTTCGTCAGATACTTTGCCTGTGTTGAACGTGTTGATTGAAATCGAAGTTGGCTCTGCAACACCAATTGCATAAGACACTTGAATTTCACATTTATCTGCAAGGCCAGCAGCGACAATGTTTTTCGCAACATAACGACCTGCATATGCAGCAGAACGGTCAACTTTCGATGGATCTTTACCAGAGAAAGCACCACCGCCATGACGTGCCATACCACCGTAAGTATCCACAATGATTTTACGGCCAGTTAAACCACAGTCACCTACAGGGCCGCCAATCACAAACAGGCCAGTTGGGTTGATGTGGAATTTTGTACCGGCATGGAACATTTCAGCAGGAATGATTTTTTTCACAATTTCTTCAATCACAGCTTCTTTCAAGTTTGCTTGAGAGATTTCTGGATCGTGCTGGGTAGAAAGTACAACAGCATCTAAGCGTACAGGTACACCATTTTCATAAGCAAATGTTACTTGGCTTTTCGCATCTGGGCGTAACCAAGGTAAAGTGCCATCACGACGCAACTCTGCTTGTT
This sequence comes from Acinetobacter sp., assembly GCF_041919735.1. GTDB lineage: Bacteria > Pseudomonadota > Gammaproteobacteria > Pseudomonadales > Moraxellaceae > Acinetobacter. Next base: position 55,546 of record NZ_JAYRTF010000007.1, on the reverse strand, counting down.
TTTCCATTAAGCGGTGCGCGTATGAAATTGGGGCAGGCATTAAAACATCTGTTTCACGGCTTGCATAACCAAACATAAGGCCTTGGTCGCCAGCACCTTGATCTTCAGGTTTTTGACGGTCAACACCTTGAGCGATTTCAGGAGACTGCTTGCCGATCATATTGATGACCGCACAAGTTGAACCATCAAAACCTAAGTCAGTGTGATGGTAGCCGATGCCATTTACGGTATGGCGAACGATTGCTTCAAAGTCAACGTTGGCAGTTGTTGTGATTTCACCAGCAAGTACTACAGCACCTGTTTTTACAAGCGTTTCACAAGCAACCCGCGCATAAGGGTCTTCTTTTAAGATTGCATCCAAAATAGCATCACTGATTTGGTCAGCCATTTTATCTGGATGGCCTTCGCTTACAGATTCCGAGGTAAATACAGCGTACTCGCGCATAAGTCCTATCACAGTTAAATTTAAAAGACGCGATATGTTACATCGAGATTGCGTCGAGGACTAGCATCACACGACCAAAATGACTGAAATTAATTCATTTTCATGACTTTTTAATTGATATCAACATCTGAAAAATTGATATGAGACATGTAATCACTAATAAAATTCTGATTTAGCGTGTTTAATTGCCCACTTATATTTTATTTCGATAATTTTGCAGTTGATGTGAATTGATTAATGACGAATGCGATTCGCGTTAATAATTTTTTGATCCTTGCAATGCTTAAATGTGTGACATAGTGCCCATAAATGTCAGTTATAGACTAATTTATCAATATTGAATTTGCATAAAGCCTCTATCTATAAAATTTTTGTGTGTTGGTATAAAGATTGCTGTATCTCCATATGGTTATATGGAGATACAGCAATGAAGCAAGCAGGTTTCACTTTAATTGAAATAATGATTGTGGTGGCGATCATTGGGATTTTAGCGGCGATAGCACTTGTTTCGTATAATGGCTATGTCGCTCGTGCGCAGGTAGCGGAAGTTCTCGGGATGTTGTCACCTTATAAATTAAAATTAATTGAGCAATATTCTGAAGAGCTGACTTGTGCTGAATTAAATACTGCGCTTAATGAGAGTATCAATACCCAATATATTGCGAAGAGTGAAATTGCGGATATTTCAGGGAAGTGTTCTGTGGTTTTTACTTTTAAAGCAACGGATGTAAATTTTGCACTGCGTTCAAAGCGCATCTATTTTAGTATTCCAGATGGTGTGAATGGTGCGTGGAACTGTAAATCTGATGATATTTCACAACGTTATTTACCAGCTTCCTGTGCTGGTGTTTAGCTTTTATGCACTTGAGAATACTGAATATCATTGAGTATTTTCATGTCTTATTTTTTAAGTTGAATAAAATTCATTGAGCAGTATTTTGTAAGTAGATAAATCGTAAGTTTAGAGATGATCGATTCTCCAAAAAATTTTCTTAAATAAATCAAGTATTTATTCTTTCATTCTGTGGTTCTATTTGCTATTCGTCATTGTTTCGACATTTCTAAATGCCTTGTATACAAAATAAACGAGCCTTATAGGCTTGAAGTTGAACAATAAGTGCCCAATGTTACAGTGCAATATGAATATTTAGCGAAATATTGTCCCTGAGGCTTTACCCCTTCCGCTTTTTTTAAGACAATACGCGTATCTTTGAATTCTTATTCATCTTACTCTTTAAACCATTTGTTTGGACTCTGACCTATGACAACCCCGCTTAACGAACGTCGTATTGCAAACGCAATTCGTGTATTGGCAATGGATGCTGTGCAAAAAGCAAATTCAGGACATCCAGGTGCTCCAATGGGGATGGCAGACATTGCTGATGTGGTATGGCGTGAATTTCTAAACCACAACCCTGCAAACCCACAATGGGCAAACCGTGACCGTTTCGTATTGTCTAACGGCCATGGTTCAATGTTGCAATATGCGTTATTGCACTTAACAGGTTATGACCTTTCAATTGAAGATTTAAAATCTTTCCGTCAATTACACTCTAAAACGCCAGGCCACCCAGAATTGGGTTATGCACCTGGTATCGAAACAACCACTGGTCCATTAGGCCAAGGTATTGCCAATGCGGTTGGTTTTGCGCTTGCTGAAAAAACTTTAGCGGCTCAATTCAACAAAGAAGACATCAAAGTTGTAGATCACTTCACTTACTGCTTCCTCGGTGATGGTTGCTTAATGGAAGGTGTTTCTCACGAAGCATGTTCATTAGCGGGCACTTTAGGTCTGGGCAAACTTGTTGCGTATTACGATGACAACGGCATTTCAATTGACGGTGAAGTAGAAGGCTGGTTCTCTGACGATACAGAACAGCGTTTCCTTGCTTACGGCTGGCAAGTGCTGAAAGTTGACGGTCACGATGCAGACGCAATCCGTGAAGCAACTGTAGTGGCGAAAGCTGAAACAGCTAAACCTACATTAATTATCTGTAAAACAGTGATTGGTTTAGGTTCACCAAATAAACAAGGTAAAGAAGATTGCCACGGTTCACCACTAGGCAATGACGAAATTGCATTAACACGTGAAGCTTTAGGCTGGACAGAAGGTCCATTTGAAATTCCTGCTGATGTTTATGCGGCTTGGGATGCAAAAGCAAAAGGTACACAATCAGAATCTGCTTGGAATGAAGTATTTGCTGCTTATGCTGCAAAATACCCAACCGAAGCGGCTGAATTGAAACGCCGTCTGTCTGGTGATCTTCCTGCTGACTTTGCTGCAAAAGCAGATGCATATATTGCAGAAGTGAATGCAAAAGCGGAAACCATCGCAACACGTAAAGCAAGCCAAAATGCCATCCAAGCATTTGCGCCACAACTTCCTGAAATTTTAGGCGGTTCTGCTGACCTTGCAGGTTCTAACCTAACCCTTTGGAAAGGTGCGGAAGGCGTTGAATCAAACCCAGCAGGTAACTACGTTCATTACGGCGTACGTGAATTTGGTATGACAGCAATCGCGAACGGTGTAGCGCTGCATGGCGGTTTCGTTCCTTATGTCGCAACATTCCTGATGTTCATGGAATATGCACGTAATGCAGTACGTATGTCTGCATTGATGAAACAGCGTGTGATTCATGTTTATACTCATGACTCAATCGGTCTAGGTGAAGATGGTCCTACACATCAGCCTGTAGAACAAATCGCATCTTTACGTGGTACACCAAACTTAAATACTTGGCGTCCATGTGACACTGTAGAAGCGTCTATTTCTTGGAAATCTGCATTGTTACGTAGCGAAGGCCCTACAGCATTAATCTTCTCTCGTCAAAATTTACCATTCCAAACACGTACAGCAGATCAAATTGCTGACGTAGCGAAAGGTGGTTATGTACTTGCGAAAGAAAAAGGCGAATTAAAAGCGATCATTATCGCAACAGGTTCAGAAGTTTCATTGGCAATGGATGCTTACGCTCAACTCGATGGCGTTCGTGTGGTGTCTATGCCATGTGCTGAAGAATTCGTGAAGCAAGATGCGGCTTACCGTGAAGCAGTGCTTCCAGCTGCAATTCGTGCGCGTGTTGCGGTTGAAGCGGCTCATGTGGATTACTGGTGGAAATTCGTAGGTCTTGACGGTCGCGTGATCGGTATGACTACTTATGGTGAATCTGCACCTGCGAAAGATTTGTATCAACACTTTGGCATTACTGCTGAAGCGGTTGTTGCAGCGGTAAAAGAAATTACAGCTTAATCCTTCAAGATTAACTGCCGAAAAGACGTCCCGGTAAAAGGGGGCGTTTTTTTATTGTAAAAATAACGATTTGTAACGAATGAATTAAGCTAAAGGTTTAAAATTAATTCATTCATACAGTATTCAGCCGTGGGTGGCGTATTGCCCAAGTGAGGAAATGATGAGTCTTTACGATCAGATTAATGATGAAATTGTCTTGATGGATGCTGGTGAACAAAAATGGATCGGTGCAGACCTAGAGCTTGAAGCAATGGTTGCAGTAGAGCTGATGCTGCAAGATTTGCAGGAAGATAAGGTGATTAAGATTCGCCGCAAAAATCATGAGAAGCATACGGGTTTAAAGCAAGTTGATCGCATATTGGTTGAAAAGCTTTAAGTACAGATGATAAAAGCTCCGGAAGGGGCTTTTATTTTATAAGGTCATAAAAATTAAACTAGAAAATCCTGCTTGTGTTGTCAGTAGTTTTCTAGTAGTAGAAATAAAAGAAAGAGAAACAATAAGATGTGACTATATAATAAAAAGGTTAAATTTGAATTTATGAACGTTATGATGCAAAAAGCGATATGTAAAAATGATCTATAAGAAAGTAAATTTTAAAACTCAATAAATGTTAAAAGCGAAGTTTAAAAATATAGAGGAAAAGGGGTGTCTAGTGGTTGAAATCAAGTCTTTACAGTCGATTGGTAAAGAGCAATGGATGCCGTTATGGCAAGGCTATCAAATATTTTACGGTGCAAATATTGCAGAAGACATCAGTCAAAATACGTGGCATAAACTCAGCAGCAGTGATGTGCCGCATATCTATGGCTTTGCAGCGATGATTGGCAATCAAGTCGTCGGCATGGTGCATGTGATTGAGCATGACAGCTGCTGGACAATCAAGCCTTATGCCTATTTACAGGATTTGTTCACACTTGAAGAATATCGCGGTCAAGGGATCGCGCGGAAGCTGATTCAGCAGGTCTATGATGCCGCCATGGCGCGTCAGTGCGACCGCGTATATTGGCTGACACATGAAAGCAACGTGACCGCTCAGCAGCTGTATGACCGCATAGCGAAAAAGACAGGATTTATACAATACCGAATGTAATGCCGCGCTATTTTTAAACATGAAGTTTTAAAAAATTAGATTTTACTGAGTCCGCTGCATAAAAATGAGCAAAGCGCCGTGCATGGGATGGCGCGAAAGCCGATAGCGTTCTAAAGATGCAACAAAACGTTTTATCTTTAACAATGTATTTTCTGCAGAAATCTATAGACTTGTTTGTATTCCAAAGTGAGATAAAAACATGAACTTTAAAGCATTAACAATCGGTTTGGCAGTCGCGTCAGCAGCAACATTCACAATGGCTAAGCCAGTGGCTTACCAGATTGATCCAACACATACCGCAACAGTATTCAGCTGGAGCCATTTTGGTTTTTCTACACCGTCTGCAAACTTCAGTGATATCCAAGGCGTCATTAATGTAGATAATGCGAAACCGTCAAATTCATCTGTGAATGTGACCATTCCATTATCTAGCTTGAATACCAATGTGAAAGCTCTGGATGAGCATTTGCAAACTGCGGATTTCTTTGATTCGGCAAAATACCCAAACATTACGTTTAAAAGCACCAAAGTGCAAGCCATCAGCAAAACCAAATACAAAATTACGGGTAATCTGACTATTAAGAATGTCACTAAACCTGTGGTATTGGACGCTGTATTGAATAAACAAGGCGTGCATCCAATGACGAAGGCTGAAACAGTCGGTTTCAATGCGACCACTTCATTCAACCGTTCAGCATTTGGCGTCGGCGCTTATGTACCGAATGTGGGCGATAAAATCACTGTGAACATTACTACTGAGGCGGCAGTGCCTGCAGCTAAAACAGCAGCAAAATAAACTTTAGTATTTCCTGAGTTAAAATAAAAAAGCACCCGAATGGGGTGCTTTTTTAATGTCTTATTTACCAAAAAATAATCCGCATTACCATTGGCTTAGTCACGATTTAACAGCAGCAAAGTGCCAAAGCTGATAAAGATCCCGCCGGTAATGCCGTCGATCTTCTTGCTGAATTTTTGATAATACTTATTCATTTTAGGCGCAGAAAAAACCAGCGCAACGGCAGAAAACCAAAGCAGGCTTTCAATAAACACCAAGGCCAATAAGGAGCTTTGCGCAAAAATGCTGGCATTGGCGCTGATGCCAATCGAAAAGACACTGCTGAAATAGACCAAGGCTTTAGGATTGGCCATATTGGTGAAAAAGCCTTGCAGCAAGATTTTACCGTGTGACTTCTGCGCTGCAGGATGCTGCGCTTCCTGTACCGCAGGCGCTGGGCTTTTTTGAAAAGCGGATTTTAATAATTGATAGCCTAAATAAAGCAAATACAGCCCGCCTAAAATCATCAGGACTTGCTGCAGCCAAGCCATTTTTTGAAATAGAAAATGCAAGCCGCTCACTGCGCAAATCGACCAAACTAAAATACTGAGTGAAATGCCTAATGCTGCAAATAAAGCATGTGAACGGGATTGACGGATGGCGCTTTGGGTGACAAAGAAAAAATCTGGGCCAGGGCTGATCAGCGCGAAGAAATGAATAAGGGCGATGCTGATTAAAGGAGTCATTTGAACCCAGTCAATAAAGAGAAAAAGGCCTTATCTGCCTTTGAGCAGATAAGGGGGAATAGAACGGAAAGAATGCCGCCGATGTTGCACTCATGCTGAAAAATAAAGGGAAAACGGCTGCCAGTTTAAATAAGACAGCTGTCTGCACCGTTTTCCCGCAGCAGGATTAAGCATGGATAAATGGAGCCATCCAAGCCGTGAATATTTTGGCTGTCTGCATTTCTAATGCGGCAGCGAACTGTTGATTGTCTTTGCGCAAGGCGGGAATATTCACATTGGCCTTGCGCAATTCGCAAGTGTGCCCAATCAGCCATTTTTCCAAACTGTCCGCAGCCACCTCAAGATGGAATTGCAGCGCTAAAATATTTTCTCCGATGCTGAATGCTTGATGCGGATACAGCTGTGAGCTGGCGAGCAGTTCGGCGCCTTCAGGCAAATCAAAAGTATCGCCATGCCAATGCAGCACAGGAGTTTCTGCCAGCGGCGCTAAAATATTATTGGATGGATTTGGCAGCTGAAGCATGCTCCAGCCGATTTCCTTGCTATGGCCCGCATAGACTTTGGCGCCGAGAGCGCGCGCAATCAGCTGCGCGCCTAAGCAAATGCCGATGGTTGGCAGGTTTTTTTCCAAACGCACTTTAAGTAAGTCTATTTCTTGCTGCAGGAAAGGATAATCTTCTGTTTCATATACACCGATCGGTCCGCCTAAAATAATCGTGAGGCCCGTGTGTTCAAAGGCTTTGCTCAGATCATCCACACCCGCTTCAAAATAGCGGACCCGGAAGCCCATTTGATAAAACAGATCTTCTAAAGCTCCAAGATCTTCAAAGGCAAGATGCTGAACAGCATAAATGGTGTTTGGAAATTCGGTATTCATCGCATTTTTTTAATCCGTAGATGTATAGAAATCTACGCTGAAAAAGACGAAATATAAAGACGCTTATTCAGTCGATTGCATGTAAATCAATAAAAATACGATTAAAAGCAGTAAAAAGTGACTGCTGGGTAGAGATTAAAATTTAAAAATCAGATGTATTTCAAATTATTTTATTTAAAATTAGCACTGCATTTATTTGCAAATTTTTGCATCAGCCGATCATTGCTGAATCTATATTTTGAAAAGTGATATATATTAAACCAGACATTAAAAAAATGAAAAATCAGAACATTGGGACATTTGATCTGGAGATGCTTTCAGTATCTTTAATGGCGTTTTGCACAATGCTTAATGTGAAGAAACCGGTTTTGCCGCTGCCAGAAATTTGATTAAAAAGAAAAAGAGATAGGGAAGGAAGTTTCATGGATGTAGAACATACGCGTGATGCAACGCTGCTGCATGCGATACATAAAATTTTGCTCAAAGAATGGGACCCGCTGCATATCCGGCATATTCCAGCTATGCGTGATGAATATGAAGATTATTTGCCTAATATTTTCAAATTGATCACACAGAAATCAAGCGAATCTGAAATCTTTGAATATCTGTGGTGGATTGAACAAAAAGTATTGGAAAAAAAAGGGAAAAAAGAAAATACCTTGCGTGTTGCGGGCCTGCTGAAAGAGTTGCAAAAGCACTAGCGCTTCAGTGGGAAGGCTTCGATTCGGATGATGGTTCATTCCATAAAAATTCAGAAACTCATTTTGATCTACAACATAAAAAGCCGATCATTGAAAATCGGCTTTTTACATAAGCTGCACTCACTTAAACCTAAGTTTAATGTTTCAAGTCTTGGACTTAGAATTTCTTTTCCACACTCAAGAGCAGGCTTGGGATAGATTCATTGGAGCGGGCCTGATACAGGCTGCCGTCACTGATTTTGGTTAAGCGCTCTTTGTAGTCTGTGCTGAAAATATTGCACGCATTGATGGATGCCGCCCAGTTGCGGTCAAAGCGTTTGGTCACGCTTAAATCGACATTCATACGTTCATTGCCGGTGCGTTCGTAGCGTTCGCCGTTATACAGCTGGCTATTGAGCTCGCGTGAATACTCCGGGGTGTAGTTTAGATTCAAGCTGCTGGATATACGCCAAGGCTGATAATTGTATGAAAGCCCTGTACTGGCCGTATAAGGCGCGACATCACTGGCTAAGCGTTTTACGCCATTCTCTTCTTCAATTTTTGCGCGCACTGTAGAAAGCTGCGCATTCAGCATAAAGGAGTGGCCGGCATCTGTCTGTTTCAGCGCATAGCGTCCAGCCAGCTCAACGCCGTAAGTAGTGGCATTATCCTGGTTGATAGGGCGTTCTACAAATCGGCAGGTCGGATCATTGCTGCAGCTTTGTCCTGAAGCATTTTCACTGCGGATGGCTTTTTCAATGAAATCATTGATTTCGCGGTAATACGCCGTGATATTTATGCCGCCCGATGGGGTGTTATAGCCTAAAGTAGTTTCATAAGCCTGAATTTTTTCAGGACGTAGATAAGGATTGCCGCCGCGGTCAGGATTATTCAACGTACCTGCATCGCTGTCTGTCGAAACGGACACCGTTGGCATCAGCTGATTTGATTTGGGGCTTCGAAACGCTTGACTGATATTGGTTTGCAATGACCAGTACTCGGTAAAATCGAAACGGTGCGCCAAAACTGGGCTTAAATGCTGATCGCTGTAATCGACCAAGCCGGAACGGTCGATCCATTCTTGGCGCGCGCCTAAGGTGATTGTTTGGCGCGGGGTGAAGCGCCAGCTGCCTTCCGTATATAAGGCATAGCGCTGCTCGTCCAGAGTATCGGCAATATTGCTTTCTAATTCGCTCGAACGCAGATCGGTGCCGAATTTAACTTGCTTGGTGCTGTCAAACTTGCGGACACCGTCATATGCGAGGCCATATTCATTGATCTGCTCATCAATATAGCTTTGACGCTGGCTGGAATGGGTCAGTTCAGATTCTTTTTGCTGTTCTGCAGACAGGCGGATCTTGTCTGAATTGCCGCGATCTTTACGTTCATAGCGGGTGTTCAAGCGGATACTGTCGTTTTTATCTTGCTGAATCTGATCACGCATGCTGCCTTCGCTTTCATTATTGCGGTAAAACACTTCCGCAACCAGCTTCTGCTGATCATCAATGGCATATTCCGCGCGCGGGCTGAGCATTTGCGATGTTCTGTTGGTCACACGCTTTTGCGATGAGATTTGACCGGATGCATTTTCAATTTTGGTGACGGAGTCTGTGTCGTTCCATATGTGATTGGCAGACAGGCTGTACGACCATGGATCGGTTTTACCGTCCATTTGCAGTGAAATATTTTTACGCTGTTCTTCTTTTTCACTGGACTTCGCCATGCCATAACCTGCACGGACAGTACCGCTGATACGTGTTCCATCCAAAGGCTCTTTCAAAATAATGTTGATCACCGCAGAAGAGGCAACCGAGGCTTGCGCAACGCTCGGCTGCTTCACAATTTCAATGCGTTCAATCATGTCTGGGGTAATGCTGTCCACGACGGACATGCCGCCGCGCGGACCGCCTTGAACAGGTTCGCCATTAATCAAGAAGACCGGCGTGCCGCCGCCGCGGAAACGCATGCTGCTATTGCCGCCGCGCGGGCCTTGTCCAGGTGCGGGCATCTGAAAGCCTGCTGCACGGCGCAACGCATCATTGACACTTTGGTCGCCAAATTTTTCCATTTCTTCACGGCTGATGACGGTTTTAGCGACAGCGCTGATATCTGGATCTTTTTCAACATCAGGCGCTTGCTCCACTTCAATGGTCATGGTTTCTAAAGTATGCACTGCAGCGGCTTGAGGGGCGGCAGGCGCTGTTTGATCTTGCGCTGCTGCAGCTGCAGAAAATGCGAGCACGGCAAGTGTTAAGGCGCTCAGTTTAAAAGGAGATGGCGTGCATTTCATTATTCGGCTGACCAAATGTAATTTTGCGTAAGCTTAGTCTAAAAGTGTGGAGAAAGATTGAGGAAAACCGCTCGAAACGCATCCATACGAAAAATAATTATGAAAAAATAGAGATGGCCTAATAAATTGATTTCCCTAAATTTAATAGGGGATTTTTACCGCGCTGTGGCAAAGCTATGCGCAGCCGGCAGAAACTGCGCGCCGGATCTTTCCTTAAAGCTATGCGTAAATGAAAGCGGGGAGCTGGATTTTAAGGAGGCATTGCATGAGATGAGCCGCAACGTCAGATATTGGTCATGCATTGGCATGCAAAACGGCATAGGCAGGCTGAGCAATACAAGGTCTGAAAGCTGAGCTGTCAAACCGGATGCATGCGGCAAAAGCAGTCAAGGGAGAGTGTTGAAGGATGCGGGAGCATTGGGGGAGTAAAAGATTTCTTCGAAAATCGCCTTGGAAAACTTTATGAAAAATAATGCTTAGGTTAAGATGAGCCATCTTTTGGTAGAAACAATTTAAAGACCTATGCAACCTTTTGTTCTATATAACTCTGAGCAGCGAAAAAAAGTAGAATTTGTACCGCGTAAAGAAGGGCATATCGACATGTATGTGTGCGGTATGACGGTCTATGACTACTGTCATATTGGACATGCTCGGGTCATGGTTGCATTTGACTACATTATCCGTTTCCTGCGCAGCCAGGGCTGGAATGTCAAATATGTGCGCAATATTACTGATATTGACGACAAAATTATTAAGCGCGCCAACGAAAATGGCGAAAGCATTACGGCATTGACCGACCGCTTTATTCAAGCCATGAATGAAGATGCCGCGAACTTGGGCTGTGCTGAGCCAGACGAAGCGCCGCGCGCGACTGATTATATTGACCAAATGCAGGATATGATCGGCAGCTTGGTCAATAAAGGAACAGCGTATCCTTCAAGCAATGGTGATGTATATTTTGAAGTTGAAAAATTTGCCAAATATGGCCGTTTATCTGGCCGTAAATTGGAAGATATGCAGGCGGGCGCATCTGAACGTGTCGATGTCGAAGTGGAAAAGAAACATCCCTTTGACTTCGTGCTGTGGAAACACGCCAAAGAAAATGAGCCGTCTTGGGCTTCTCCATGGGGCAATGGCCGTCCGGGCTGGCATATCGAATGTTCAGCCATGTCTACCTGCTGCCTAGGCAACCACTTTGATATTCATGGCGGCGGTTCAGACTTGACTTTCCCGCATCATGAAAATGAAATTGCGCAGTCCGAAGCCTCTACAGGTGAGCAGTATGTGAATTACTGGATGCATGTCGGCTTTATCAATGTGGATGGCGAGAAAATGTCTAAATCATTAGGCAACTTCTTTACCATCCGCGATGTGATGGAGAAATTCCATCCTGAAGTGATCCGCTTCTTTATTGTGTCTTCACACTACCGCAGTCCAGTCAATTTCTCCGATGCAGCGCTGAAAGAATCGAAAAACGTGCTGTCGCGTTTCTATCATTCATTCAAAGCCTATCAGCAGGCGTATGGAGACAAAACGGTTGATGCTTTAGATGAGGCTTTGGTTGAACGGTTCAATGCTGCCATGCGCGACGACTTCAATACGGCTGAAGCCATTGCTGTGCTGTTTGAAGTGAACAAAGAACTCAACCGCGCAGTGAAAGAAGAGCAGGCGGATCAAGCAGCGGTGTATTATTCTACGCTTCGCCATTTGACCAATATTTTAGGCTTGGTGCAGCACAATGTTGAAGACTTCTTAAAGTCGGATATCGGCCAAGAAGCATTGAGCTTAACTGAAGCGCAAATCGAAGATTTGATTCAGCAGCGCAAAGATGCGAAAAAAGCCAAAGAATTCGCCAAAGCGGATGAAATTCGCCAGTCTTTGCTGGATCAAGGCGTTGTGCTGGAAGATACCCGTCAAGGTACAATTTGGCGCCGTGCTGATTAATTCGCCAAATGAATGCATAGAGAGTTGACAGTTTTGTGAAATTCTCTATAATTCATTTCCATATTGCGGGAATAGCTCAGTTGGTAGAGCATAACCTTGCCAAGGTTGGGGTCGGGAGTTCGAGTCTCCTTTCCCGCTCCAGAATATGAAAAAACCTTAGTTTTCGGACTAAGGTTTTTTTTTGCTTCAAATTGTTAAAAAAAGCCGTAAGGTATTATAAATTGAACATTTATAAGCGTTGCATTTGTGCAGATATGCTAAAATGCGCAAAATTATTCTTCGTAATTGAAGCGCTGCGCTGGCAGCTTTAATAAAGGTAAAACGGCTTTGAACCCACCAAATATGCCAAATCAAATTGATTTTCAGAAAGTCGCCCTCGAAACACTGAGCATTGAGCGCCATGGTTTAGAGGTGCTTGCAGCCGAAATAGATGAACGTTTTACCAAAGCTTGCGAAATCATATTGCAATGCAAAGGCCGTTTAGTCGTAACAGGCATGGGCAAGTCGGGCCACATCGGCCGTAAAATGGCGGCCACGTTTGCGTCTACAGGCACACCGTCATTCTTCATGCATCCAGGTGAAGCCGGTCATGGCGACTTGGGCATGCTGGTCAAAGGCGATGTGCTGATTGCAATTTCATATTCAGGCAAAAGCGATGAAATTATGATGCTGATGCCGCTGATCAAGCATGTCGGCGTACCGCTCATTACCATTTCAGGCCATGATCAAGGGCCAATGCCGAAAAATGCGGATGTCGCTTTAACTTTAGGCGATATTCAGGAAGCTTGCCCGCTGGGCTTGGCGCCTACATCGAGCACCACTGCAACTTTAGCACTGGGCGATGCCCTGGCGGTTGCCTTGCTGGAAGCGCGCGGCTTTACTTCCGATGATTTTGCCCGTTCCCATCCCGCAGGCGCATTAGGCAAACGCTTGCTGCTGCATGTGAAGCATCTGATGCATACCGGCGATGAACTGCCAAAAGTCTCTCCAGATACGCCAATGAATAAAGTGCTGTATGAAATTTCCAATAAGCGCCTCGGTTTAACGACCGTGGTGGATGCAGAAGATAGACTGCTGGGAATTTTTACCGATGGTGATTTGCGCCGCTTAATTGACAAGCAGCAAGGCTTTGATGTGAACCTGCCGGTTGCAGAGGTGATGATTCAGCATCCGTCTACAATTTCGAAAGAAGCCCGCGCAGTAGAAGCGCTTGAAAAGATGAACACGAAAAAAATCAATCAATTCATTGTTGTTGATGACGAAAACAAGGTGATTGGCGTCATCAGCATGCATGACTTGATTCAGGCTGGGGTAAATTAATTAATGGCATCTTATGTTTTGTTGGAGCAGGCGCGCCATATTCAAGCGCTGGTACTGGATGTAGACGGTATCCTCAGCGACGGTTTTGTGACCTTGACCAATTCGGGAGACGAAATTAAATCTTTCGATATCCGTGACGGTTTAGGCATGAAACTCGTACAAAAAGCAGGTATTAAAGTCATTATTATTACGGGCCGTAAAAGTAATATTGTGGACAAGCGCATGACGGATCTTGGCGTGGACTTGGTTTTTCAAGGCCGTGAAGATAAAGGCACAGCGCTGCGTGAAGCCTGCGCGCAGCTTAATCTCGATCCAGAAGATTGCCTGTATATGGGCGATGACTGGCCGGATTTATCTGCATTTGCCATTGCCGGCATGAAAATTACTGTGCCGAATGGCCATGTTGAAGTTCGCCGCCGTGCGGATTTGGTGACGCAAGCTTATGGCGGGCGCGGCGCTGTGCGTGAAATTTGCGATATGCTGCTGATGTCTAAAGGCGTTTACCAAGAAATGCTTGAAAAATTTGCCAGTGCACCGCATTAATAACTTAATAATTCAGTAAATTTGGATTAAACAACCGCTTATGGATACAAAAGTTTTATACGTTACTGCAATCGCAATTGCGGCTGTAAGCGGCGGTTATTACTATTACAGTGGCAAGAGCAATAAGCTTCAAGCAGATTCTGCGCGCAGCATGAATTACTCTGCGTCAAATATTAACCTGACGCAAACAGATGAACAGGGTAAGCTGTATATACGCGCTCAGGTTGACCGCTTAGAGCAGGATTTGCAGCAAAAAACATCGCAGCTGGATAATCTGAAAGCTTCAATGTATAAAGATGGGCGCGTAGATGCGACTTTCTTCGCCAAAGTCGCCAACGGCTATAATGACAATGAAAAAGTTGTGCTTCGCCATGAAGTGCAAGCGACAAAATTAATGCAGACTGGGCAAATGGTCTTTTTAACCGATGAATTGACTGCTTATCCCAAAACACGTGAAATTGAAACTGACAAGCAGGTGACTGTGGAATCGCCGCAGGCCCAATTTGTCAGCAACGGTCTGAAAGCCAATTTAAATGACGGTCAGTACGAATTTTTTAATATTCGAGGAAAGTATGAACCTTAATCATAAACCGCTAGTGTCTAAATCTTTCCTTAAACAGGCAGTGCTGATGGGTTCTCTTGCACTGTGTTCAGCAGGGGCTTTTGCATTGCCTTCAGACCGCAGTCAGCCGATTTCCTTGGTGGCTGACCGTGCAACCTTCAATGAAAAAACTGGCGTGACCACATATACCGGCAATGTCATCATTGAACAGGGTACCATGAAACTGCAGGCGAATTCGATTGTTGCCAATCTGAATGGCCGCAAAGAAATCAGCACCATTACCGCAACAGGCGGCCCTGCGCGCTTCCAGCAAAAAACAGATCCAGCCAAAGGCTTCGCCAAAGGCCAGGCGCAAAAAATTGTTTATAATGCCGAAACGGGCATCATCACCATGTCCGGCAGCGCATTATTAGAGCAAGAGGGCGCGAGCATTAAAGGCAACACCTTAAAATACAGCATGAATAAAGGCGATATTGTTGCCGAAGGCACGCCAAACAATTCTGGCTCATCTACTGGCCGTGTACAGATTGTCATTCCGCCATCCAGCTCGAAGTCATTCCCGGGAGCGCGTGATTAATGGAGAAATCATTGAATCAGCCTCAGACCTTATGCATTAAGCATTTGGCGAAAAACTACAGCAAACGCTGGGTGGTGAAAGACGTTTCTTTCAGCATGCAAAGCGGCCAGATTGTCGGTTTGCTGGGGCCAAACGGCGCCGGCAAGACCACCAGCTTCTACATGGTGGTTGGCTTGGTGCGCATGGACAAAGGCGAAATCCATCTGGATGATTTGGATATGTCGGATCTGGCCATGCATGAGCGCGCGCGCAAAGGCATTGGCTACTTGCCGCAGGAAGCGTCTATTTTTAGAAAGCTGACCATTTCTGAAAATATCATGTCTATTTTAGAAACGCGCAAAGACTTGAACAAGCAGGAACGCCAGCAGCGTTTGGCGGAGCTATTGGCGGATTTTAAAATTACCCATATTAAAGACTCTTTGGGCATGAGCGTATCTGGCGGTGAACGCCGCCGTGCGGAAATTGCCCGCGCTTTGGCGGCGGATCCGAAATTTATGCTGCTGGATGAGCCTTTTGCAGGGGTCGATCCGATTTCTGTCGGCGATATCAAAGACATTATCCGCACCCTGAAAGACCGCGGTATTGGCGTATTGATCACCGATCATAACGTGCGTGAAACACTGGCGATTTGTGAACATGCCTATATTGTCAGTGAAGGTTCCGTAATTGCTGAAGGAACACCGCAAGAAATTCTTGAAAATGAAACGGTCCGTAAAGTGTATTTAGGCGATGACTTCACCGTCTAAATAGCGCAAAACCCTCACAAAATGAGAAACAGGTCATTGTTGTGAGGGTAAATAATCAATAAAATAAAAATAATATTCGATAAATGTAATTTTATTTGCGAATTAAGTAAAAAAAATCAATAAAAATTATTGCGTAGAAAACATGCTGATAAGAAGCCATAAGTATATAAAACTATGGGAAAAATTTGATAAAAATAAAAAAGCGGCCATATTTCTGCTGATTATTCTATTTCAACTTTCCTATGTGCATGCAGAAAATGCTGAAAAAAATCAATTTCATCGCTTAAAAGATGGAATCGGTCAGCTATTTCCTGCCAAACCGAAACGTTCTGCAGAAAAAATTGATATTACTGAACTGAGCAAGCGGCCTTTTGAGCGTTCAAAAATGAATGCATTCTCTGCGGCTGATCAAAATGCGCCGTATGCCAGCAACAGTTTGGCATGGATAGCCTCTGACCCGTTGAGCGGGAAGCTCAGTTTCCTTGATGCCATTCATCGGGCTGTACAGCGCCGGCCGGAAATCAGCCAAACCATTGCGCAGATTTCTGAGCAGAATGCCAATATCGATTTTTCCAAGTCGCAATATTATCCGCAGCTGTCAGGCGGGTTCAGTACAGCTGACCTGACCAAAGGCGAGCGCGGCGGGCAGGTTTATTCGCTTAATGTCACGCAGCTGCTGTATGACTTCGGCAAAGTGAAAAGCAGCGTCAATGTAGCTGAAGCAAAGTTGCTGCAGGAACAGGCCGGCTTTTTAGTGAGTCTGGATCAGGTGTCTTATGATGTGGCCAATGCCATCATCAATATTAAGCGCTATCAAGAACTCGGCCAAATTGCAGAACAGCAAATTAAGGGAATTGCACGGATTGCTGAAATTGCGGATTTGCGCGCTAAAGCAGGCATCAGCAGTCAGGCCGACCCGATTCAGGCGCAGTCGAATTTAGAAGCGGCCGAATCTAACCTGATTGTGCAGCAATCACAGCTGCGTCAGTATCAGCAGCGCTTAAGAACCTTGCTTGGCTTGGATATCACAGGCAATCCATGGGATATTCCAGTGTCTGTTTTGCAAAATTCAGAATTATATAAAGATCCTGATTATGGATTCATTCCGAGCATTATGCAGGCTCAGGCTGCTGTTGACGTCGCCAAACTGCAAAAACAGCAAGCCAAACTGAGCGCCTATCCGACCATTCATGTCAAAGGCAGCTTGAGCCAGGCGGTCAGCGGGCGCAATCCGAATAATAATGAAGATAATGGCTTTTATAATTCAATCATGCTGGAGGCCAGCAGTAATTTTTATCAAGGCGGGGCGATTGGCGCGCAGACGCGTGCAGCCGGTTTTGCTGAAGAAGCCGCCCGCGCGCAGGTCAATACAGCTTATTTGGATGTGCTGGATCAAGTGCGCTTGATCCGCGAGCAAATTGAAAACAAGGAACGCCAAATGGCGGTGCTGGTGCAGCGCAGGGAAACCACGGCACGGACCAAAGAGCTGTATCAAGAACAATATAAGCTAGGCACGCGGACCGTGGTTGATCTGCTGAATGCAGAACAGTCGATTCATAGCGCAGCCATGGAAATTGTCAATTCACAATACGATATTTACGCAGCCCTTGCCCAATATATTCAAGTGACTGGACGCAGCAGAGAAATCTATAAATTAAATAATATAAAGATTCAGGGAGTTGAAGTGCAGCCATGACCCATATCATCAACTATCAGCCTTGGCTGCAAGCGGTGTTCAATATTGCCAAGCATTACCGCATTGAAGCTTCAGAAGAGCGAATACGCCTGCAGCTGGACTGGAATCAGCACAGCAATTTAGATGAGCTGATTTCCGTCATGGCGAAGCAGCTGGGCATGAGCGTGCGGAAAAATAAGTACGATGCAAGCTTGCTGAACCCATGGCGTTTGCCTGTGCTGGTCGAATTTATCAGCGGTGAAGCGGGCATTGTTGAACGCATTGATGCTGACGGCAATGTCAGTGTGCAGATCAGCGGGGATGAAGGCTTATCGCAGGTGTTTTCCATTGAACGCTTGAATCACGGCATCCGCAATATCTACATCCTGCGTCCAGAGTCTTCAGTGCCGGATGTGCGGGTAGACGAATACATCAAGCCTTTTGAACAGAACTGGTTCTGGAGCATTGTGCTCAAGGACTGGAAGCGCTATATCGACATCATGCTGGCATCAATGATGGCGAATCTCTTGGCGCTGGCGACCGTGCTGTTCTCTATGAATGTATATGACCGCGTGATTCCATCACAGTCCGTGCCGACACTTTGGGTGCTGGCCAGCGGCGTGCTGCTGGCGGCGGTTTTTGAATTTGTGCTGCGCATTACCCGCATTCATTTGTCCGATATTATCGGCAAGCGTTCGGATCTGCGCATTTCTGACCGCGTCTTTGGCCATGCGCTGCGCATTAAAAACAATGAGCGCTCGAAATCGACTGGTACATTCATCTCGCAAATCCGTGAACTGGAAGGCGTGCGTGAACTGGTGACCTCCACGACCGTGACAGCGGTTGCTGATTTGCCATTCTTCCTGCTGTTCTTGGGCATATTCTGGATCATTGGCGGCAATTTGTTTTGGGTGATGCTGCTGATTGTGCCGATTATGGTCTTGCCGGGTTTTCTTGCGCAGAAAAAATTGGCTCAGCTGGCGCAAATGGGCATGCGTGAATCCGCCATCCGCAATGCTATGCTGGTCGAAGCGGTGCAGGGAATTGAAGACATTAAATTGCTTCGGGCCGAGTCGCGCTTTCAAAATCAGTGGAACCACATGAACGAAGTTTCGGCCAATGTCAGCATGCAGCAGCGCAAAATTGTCGGATTCATGAATGCGTGGACACAGAAAATCCAAGGCTTGACCTTTGCCGTGGTGGTATTGGTGGGCTGTTTTGCGGTGATGAAAGGTGAAATGACCACCGGCGCTTTGGTGGCGTGTTCAATTCTATCTTCGCGCATGCTGGCGCCGATTGCGCAGCTGACAGGTGTGCTCGGGCGCTGGCAGCAGGCCAAAGTAGCGAAAAATGGCCTGGATGAATTGATGAAAAAGAATGTCGATCAGCCGGAATATTCGCACCTGATTCACCGGCCAATGATCAATGGCGCCTATGAGCTGAATGGTGTGGTGTTCAAATATATGGATGATGATCCTAAGCCCAGCTTGGTGATTCCGAAACTGGAAATTAAAGCCGGTGAAAAAATTGCGATTTTAGGGCGCAATGGCGCAGGAAAATCCAGCCTGCTGCAGCTGCTCTCCGGCATGCAGTCGCCATCGCAAGGCAAAGTGAAGCTGGATGGCATTGACTTAAGCCTGATCGATCCATCGGATGTGCGCCGCGACATGGGGCAGCTGAATCAGACCTCCCAGCTGTTTTACGGTTCGATCCGTGACAACCTGACGATGGGTGCGCCGCTGGCGACTGATTAGCAGATTCTGCATGTCTTGAATATTACCGGCGCTTTGGCTTTTGTGCAGGAAAAGAAAGAAGGGCTGGATCATATTGTGCTGGAAGGCGGCGTCGGCTTCTCAGGCGGCCAGCGTCAAGCGCTGCTGCTGGCGCGGCTGCTGATTCGTGAGCCGAATATTCTGCTGCTGGATGAGCCGACAGCCTCGATAGATGATGTGTCGGAAAGGCAACTAATTAATCATCTGCGTTTTTATTTAAAGCACCGTACATTGGTGGTGGCAACGCACCGCCGTGCGGTACTGGAATTGGTCGACCGCATTATCGTGATCAATGACGGAAAAATTGTCATGGATGGGCCAAGGGATCAAATTTTGAATCAATCTGGCGCAGCGCAGCAGCGCGCAATGGGAGCGCAGGCATGAGTGAACAAATAAGTGAAAGCAATCCAGTCGCTCCGCGCGCTTTAAAAACGTCATTTCAAGAGCTGCCCTTGCCGAAAGCCAGCCTGGTGATTTGGATCATCTGCATTGGATTGGCGGTAATCTTGGCCTGGGCGTGGCTGTTTAAACTGGAAGAAGTCTCAACCGGAACCGGCAAAGTCGTTCCTTCCTCCAAAGAGCAGGTGATTCAGTCACTGGATGGCGGTATTTTAACCAAGATCTATGTCAAAGAGGGGCAGATCGTGAATCAAGGCCAAGTTTTGGCTCAGCTTGATCCCACCCGCTTTGAATCGAATGTCGGTGAAACGGCATCCTTGCTGATGGCGACCAAAGCATCTGCAGCGCGCCTGCGGGCAGAGGTGAATGGCACACCGCTGAGTTTCCCTGCGGAAGTGGTGAAAGATGCCAAATTGGTCAATGAAGAAACAGCGCTGTATCAGTCCCGCCGAGCCAATTTAGAAGAATCATTGGCAGGCCTGAAACAGGCTTTAACGTTGGTTGAAGAAGAATTGGCGATGACCCAGCCCTTGGTGGCGAAAGGCGCTGCCAGCGAAGTAGAAGTGCTGCGCTTAAAGCGTCAAGCCAACGAACTGCGCAATCAAATGAATGATATCCGCAATCAGTATTTTGTCAAAGCTCGTGAAGAATTGGCTAAGGCCAATACCGATATTGAAACGCAGCAGCAAGTGGTGAAAGGCAAAACGGATACACTCAGCCGAACTGTCTTTAAATCGCCTGTACGCGGTGTGGTGAAAGAAATTGATGTGATGACGCTCGGCGGTGTGGTGCCGCAAAATGGCAAAATCATGACGATTGTGCCGCTGGATGAACAGCTGCTGGTCGAGGCGCGTATTTCGCCGCGGGATATTGCGTTTATCCGCCCTGAGCAAGACGCTTTGGTGAAAATTACCGCGTATGATTATTCGATTTATGGCGGTTTAAAAGGCAAAGTGACGGTCATTTCACCGGATACGCTGCGCGATGAAGTGAAGCAGGATCAGTTCTATTACCGCGCTTATATCCGTACAGACAGTGATCAGCTGGTGAATAAAGCGGGACAGCGTTTTGCGATTACACCGGGCATGGTGGCGACTGTGGATATCAGGACAGGGGAAAAAACCGTGCTGGATTATTTAATCAAGCCATTCAACAAAGCCAAAGAAGCGCTGCGTGAACGCTGATTGCTGACAGCAGGAAAAAGCCTCACCTTGCCGTGAGGCTTTTTCTTTGCCGTAGTGAAATCATTTTGGCCAATAAAACGCTATAATCATTTGGATTTTTGACATTAAGAAGCCGAATGCCGTTTACCATCGCCAGCCCAGTCCATTTTGAAGAAGACATTAAAAAAAGCCGCTTCCAAGCCATTGCGGCGCCTGTAGAAAATGAGCAGGCCGTCAAGGATTTTTTAGAAGCGCATAAAGATGTCAGCACGACGCATCAATGCTGGGCTTGGAAAATTGGCCATAATGTCCGTTTTAATGATGATGGCGAGCCTTCAGGCACTGCGGGGCGGCCCATCTTGGCGACCATAGAAGGCAATGAATTGACCAATGTGCTGATTTTGGTCAACCGCTGGTATGGCGGCATCAAGCTGGGTACTGGCGGGCTTGTCCGGGCTTATGGCGGCACAGCGGGGCAATGCCTGCTGCTGGCGGAAAAAATTGAATTGATTGAAAAGAAAAAAGTCTCTTTTCAATGCCAATTCAATGAATGGGCGATCTTTCAATATGAGCTGAATACCCAGCAAATTGAATATAGTGAAGAATATACGGCGGATGGCGTGCGTGTTGAGGCCTTGCTGCAAGTGCATCAGGTTGCTCCGCTGGCATTAAAGCTGCAGGATGTGACACGCGGCCGAGAACAGCTGAAGATTATTGAAGAGCCTGAAGATGACTGAGCAAAATTCCGCTGCTGATCCGTTGCTGAAATACCGCGAACAGCATAAGCACCGCCTGAACTACATGCCTTGGCTGTACTGGAGCTTAAAGCCGAAAAATAGAGGCTGGGCGGAAGCATGGCAACAGGAATATCAAGCCTATCTTATGGCCATGGAAACGGTTGAAATTGGCCAAAACTGTTTTATTTCGCCTTTAGCGCATATTTTTGCCGAGCCTGGCCGTAAAATCACCATTGGCGATAATACCTTTATCGCTGCGGACTGCACGCTGCATGGCCCCTTGGACATCGGCAATGAAGTTGCGATCAATCATCATTGCATCTTGGATGGCGGGCGCGCCGGGATCAAGCTGCACGATCAGGTCCGAATTGCGGCGTATTGCCACCTGTATGCTTTTGATCATGGCATGGATGCTGATCAGCCGATTTATCAGCAGCCTGTACGTTCGCGGGGCATTGAAATTGGGCGGGATGTATGGCTGGGCGCGCATGTCGGCGTGAAAGACGGCATCCGCATTGAGGATCAGGCTATCGTCGGCATGAACAGCATGGTGACTAAAAATGTAGAAAAAAGAGCAGTCATTGGCGGAAATCCGGCTAAATTCATTCGTTACCGCGATTAATGCAGCTGTATGGATTGAGCTGAGTTTTGAGCAGATTGACGCAAAAATTCAATTTGTAAAAGTACTTACATAAAAGCCTGCCATGATGTGAAAAGTTGTGCTAAGTTAAAAACAGAGATTATTTATAGCCCAGCTATTACAGAAAGAGAGGCTAATTATGAAACGCGTAATTGCATGTATTGACTCTTCACCGTGCATTAATGCACTGGCAGAAGCCGCTGTCTGGGTATCGAAAGAAACCCAGCGGGAACTCGTTCTGCTTCAAGTGCTGGACTATTATCCGGCCAGCTACCATTTAGGCGAGATCAGCGGTGTCATTGGTTTTGAAAGCAATGCCATGCTGTTAAAAGAATTGGCCGAATTAGAACAAAAGCAAAGTGAGCTGGCGCTGGATTACAGCAATAACCTTTTAAATCATATTTCTGAAATGATTCATGAGAAATATGGCGTCACCGTTTCGCATATTCAGGAAAAAGGCGACTTCTTAGAACAAAGCTTCAATGTGCTGCGCGATGACGATATTGTGGTGATTGGCCGTGTCGGGGAGCGTTCTGCAGAGCGCAACAAGCCGATAGGCAGCAATGTTGAAAACTTCATCCGCGGCGCGAAATGCACCGTCATGACGGTCGGATCAAGCTTTAAGCCGCCTACACGCTTTATTTTTGCTTATGAATACTCACCGACCTGCGTTAATTTGATGAAGCGCGTCGGGCAAAGTGATTTGCTGAAGCTGCTGCAATGCCATTTGCTGTATGTCGGCGACCATCCGGAAATTTTGAATGAACCGATGCAGTATTTAAAGAATGAAGGCTTGGATGTCGTCACGGAATACCGCTATGGCGATGTAGCTGAAAATATTCTGCTGTATCAGCAAGAGCAGGGCATTCAGCTGATTGTGCTGGGCGCATTCAGCCACAGCAAGATCCATCAGTTCTTCTTAGGCAGCATTGCAACCACTATTTTCCGGAATTCTACAGTTCCGCTGCTGGTGGTCAAATAATCAGAGCAGCGTCATCATGAACTGTGGCACTGTATAAACAGCCAAGAAGAACGTAAAAAAGAGTTATCCTCATAAATTGTGGATAACTCTGTGGTAAGTATTTGTAACATTATGTTTTATTTAAAAAATAAAACAATGAGTGATTTTTGCGCTATTTTTGCTTATTTCACAATAGCGATGGCAAAACCATCATGGCCTTTGCTGCCAACCGTCTGCAGCGCCGTGCACGACAAGATGCGCGGATGGTTCTGCATGGCTTTAAACATGTCGCGGATGCCTTCAATACTCGGCTTGTGATTTTCCGGATTTAAAATTTCACCGGCGCGGATCACATTGTCCAGCACAATAATCGTACCTGAATGTGACAAGTTAAGGCTGAGCTCCAAGTATTCCGGATAGCTTTGCTTGTCGGCATCAACAAAGATAAAGTCAAAAGCTTCTGTATCTTCAGGCAGCGCGCGCAGCACATCTGCGGCGCGTCCGCATTTCAGTTCAATTGTCTGCGGCAGCTTAGCGTTATCAATATTTTCCTGCGCTAACGCAGCATGCGTGTCACGGCCTTCAATGGTCAGAATATAGCCATTTTCAGGCAAGGCGCGAGCCAGCCACATGGTACTGTAAGCCGCAAAAGTGCCCAATTCAAGCACACGCTTGCATTTATTCATCTGGATGAGCATCTGCAGCAGCATGCCTTGATTTGGCGCGACAGCCAAATGATCTGGATAACCGCTTTCATCGGTATGTTTCAGCGTCTGGGTTAAGATTGGGTCTTCAGGAATTAAATGCGAATCAATATAAGCATCAATTTCTGTCCACATTTGCTGCATAGTCGTCACGCCTCATTTTTGATGCATGCATTTTAAACCTTTCATCATGAAGCGCAATTTTTTGCATCATATTTGCAGAATTTATCTGCAAAAAAGGCCCCAATTGAGGCCTTTGCTTGAAATGTAATGCTTTAGTAATTACACATAGATGAATTTCTGGAATGATCCGGGCCCCACGTACGGTAACCCTGAGTATCAATATGGATTTGACCGCTTGCATACAGGCCCAGTCCCATATTCAGGCTTTGGCCATGCTGAGACCAGAATTGGCATAATCTGAATTTGGTATTTTCAATATAGGCATAGTCTTCTGGCTGCGGATATTCAGGCCCGATGCGGAAATCGATGGCTGAGTTATATAAATGGCGTGAAGAACTCGCGCCGCCGGCGCATTGGTTCAGCGGCAAATCGCGGTAAACCGAAGTTACTTCAAAATCAGGCAAAATATTGGCAGCGACCAAGTATTTAAATACGCGCAGCGTAGGAATCTGGTTGCCCCAAAGTTCACGGTTGGGCACCATATATTGCGAGCGGCCGCATTTTTGCCAATCCCGTGCAGTGCGCATCAGCTCAAAGCTCGGGATGATATTGCCGACGCCATTTTTTTCTAAAAATATTTCATACTCACGGACTTGGCGTAAATTGTCACTGGCCGAAACCCATGAGTTATACGCATAAGGCACAACTTTTGGCTGGGCTTTGCGTTCAAAACTGATGCGTTCCTGAGGGATGAAAATCCGCTGACCATCTGGTGTTGTAATTGTTTGACCTTTTTTGGGCGAGGTGCTGCAGCCAGCCAAAAAGATTAGAGGTATTGCTGTAACTGCAAGCAATGCCTTCATAAAATGCTTCATTATAAAAATCAATTATTTACACAATACTTATATTTTAATCTAAAACAGCAAAGAAAATTTGAATAAATTGCAATGAAATGTGTGCTTTCAGTATAAAAAAGATCAGCAGGTGCTGATCTTTTTTAATTTTGTAATTTAAAAAAATTACTTTTCTAAATATTGCAGTTTGTCTGCTTTGCCATTCCACGCTTCGCGGTCAGCAGGCTGATCGCCGATTTGAGTGATATTTGGCCACTTTTGAGAAAGCTCAGTATTCAGCTCAATGAAAACTTCCTGACCTTCTGGCAGCTCATCTTCTGAGAAGATTGCATTTGCAGGGCATTCCGGCTCGCAAAGTGCGCAGTCGATGCATTCATCAGGATTAATAACAAGGAAGTTCGGGCCTTCATAGAAACAGTCTACAGGGCAAACTTCAACGCAGTCTTGATATTTACATTTAATACAATTTTCAGTGACAACAAAGGTCATGGCGACAGCTACCTAAAAATATGGTTCTAATAACTAATGCTGTATTTTAGGCAAAAACAGAGGCAACTAACAATTCCTTTTATTGATATTTGATATAGATAGGACTGTTAAATTTGATAAAAAGCGTTCAGATTCATCAAAAATACTTATAAATGAAAAAAACTCTCAATTGAGAGCTTTTTCCTGGTGCAATTTTAGAAGCGTATTTTGCTCATTTCCAAGCGCAGGCTTAGAGATTGTCTTTGAGCATATACAGCTGCTGCAGCGCTTCGCGCGGGCTTAAATTATCGACATCCAGTTCTTTTAGCAGTTCTAAAGCCGGCGAGGTTTTTTCAACTTCGACGATGCGTTCAACAACTTCCGGCACTTGGCTTTCGGCAAACAGATCATTTTGCACGGCATGATTCAAATGCAGCTGCTGCTGTTTTTCCAAAATGCGCAGGCGGTTTTGCGCTTCTTTAATGACATTGGCCGGAATGCCGGCGAGTTTCGCCACTTGCAGGCCATGGCTTTGGCTGGCAGGGCCATGCTGGACTTTATGCAGCAGAATCAGGTTGCCGTTAAGCTCTTTTGCCGTGACGTGATAGTTGTCAATGCTGGGCTCTTTGCCCAGTTCGGTCAGCTCAAAATAGTGCGTAGCGAACAAGCAGAGGCATTTGATGCGTTTGGTCAAATCCAGCACGCAGGCCCAAGCCAGCGACAAACCGTCATAGGTGCTGGTGCCGCGGCCCACTTCATCCATTAACACCAAAGATTGGCTGGTGGCATGATGCAGAATCTGCGAGGTTTCGGTCATTTCCACCATAAAGGTCGATTTGCCGGTTGAAAGATCATCTGCAGAGCCGATGCGGGTGAAGATCCGGTCGATTGGGCCCAAGACAGCTGCATCTGCAGGTACGAAACTGCCGCAGTACGCCAAAAGCGCAATTAAAGCCGTCTGGCGCATAAACGTGGATTTACCGCCCATGTTCGGGCCGGTAATAATCGCCATGCGGCGGTTGAAGTCCAGCACTGTATCATTCGGGGTAAAGGCCGTTTTGCTGAGCGATTCCACCACAGGATGGCGGCCGGCTTTAATTTTTACACCAATGTCTGGGCTGAATTCTGGACGGGTCCAATGATGCAGGCGCGCTTGATGCGCGAAATTGGCAATCATATCGACTTGCGCGATGGCGCTGCTCATCATTTGCAGATTGCCGATGTCCTGGCGCAGCTCATCCAGCAGCATTTCGAACAGCATTTTTTCCCGCGCTAATGCACGTGATTCACTGGACAGCACTTTATCTTCAAATGCTTTCAGTTCTGGGGTGATATAGCGCTCTGCATTTTTCAGGGTTTGACGGCGGATATAGCGTTCCGGCGCTTGATCGGCTTGCCCGCGGGTTAACTCGATATAGTAGCCGCTGACACGGTTATAGCCGATTTTAAGGGTGTTGATGCCTGTGGCTTCACGCTCTTTAATTTCTAAATCAATCAGGAATTGACCTGCATGATCGCGGATTTTACGTAGTTCATCCAGTTCATCATCAAAGCCTTCTGCAATGACATTGCCATCACGCAGCAACACGGGCGGATGCTCCACAATCGCGGACATCAGGCGTTCATGCAGGCCGTTGAAGTCGCCGAGTTCATGATTCAGCTCGCTCAGCAGCTGTGACTGATTCGCGTCCGTTACGGGTTGCAAGGCGTGGCGTAAATAAGGAATTTGCGCACAGGCTTGACGCAACTGAACCAAATCCCGCGGGCGCGCGCTGCCAAGGGCGACACGGCTCAGGACACGTTCAATATCGCTGATTTCTTTCAGGACTAAGCGAACGGGAGCTTCATGATAGCCTTTCAATAATGCCTGAGCGGCATCTAAGCGGCCATCTAAAATGGCGGTATCGCGCAACGGCTGCATCAAAGTTCTGCGCAGCAGCCGGC
Source organism: Acinetobacter sp. (assembly GCF_041919735.1). Classification (GTDB taxonomy): domain Bacteria; phylum Pseudomonadota; class Gammaproteobacteria; order Pseudomonadales; family Moraxellaceae; genus Acinetobacter. The sequence goes on along the minus strand of NZ_JAYRTF010000007.1, from coordinate 28,260 downwards.
CGCCCATGGCGGTTTGGCAATCATTGATCAGCTGAAACAGGGACGTGCCATGTTCGAATAAGGGATCGACCAGTTCTAAATTGCGCCGGGTCACAGGATCAAGCGCGATAAAGTCTGAGCTTTGTTCCAGATGAATGCTGCGGATATGCGGCAGCGCAGTTTTTTGCGTTTCTTTACCGTAATGAATTAATGCCGCTGCCGCCGCTTTGGCCAGCGGTAAATGGTCGATGCCAAAACCAGATAAAGTCGATATGGCAAATTGATCACACAGGGTTTTCTGCGCATTATTCAGGTTGAAATCAACATTCGGCCGTTTGGTGATTGGGCAATCCAGCTGCTGCTTAATATGCTCAATGATATTTGGATCAATGATGTCTTCATCAATAATGATCTCGCTTGGCATTAAGCGGGAAAGCTCAATGGCCAGCTGTTCTGTTTTAAATTCCTGCTGCTGCACTTTGAATAAGCCTGCACTTAAGTCCAGCAGTGCGATGCCAATTTGATTCTGCTGGATGCATAAAGCCACCAGATTTGAAGTCTGGTGCGCTGTTAAAAGGGCATCATCGGTTAAGGTGCCGGGTGTAATGATCCGTACAACACCGCGCTCTACAGGCGCTTTGCCAGTAACTTCGCCGATCTGTTCGCAGATGACGACCGTTTCACCTTTTTTGACCAAGCGGGCCAAGTAGCCTTCTGCAGCATGATAGGGTACGCCAGCCATAGGAATCGGTTCGCCATTGGCTTTGCCGCGGTGGGTTAAGGTAATGCCCAGCAGTTTTGCAGCTTTGTGTGCATCTTCAAAAAATAATTCGTAAAAATCGCCCATGCGGTAAAACATCAGCGAATGCGGGTGCTGCATTTTCACCGTCATATACTGCTGCATCATAGGAGTAAGCGTACTCAGATCAATATTTGGGGTTGCTGCAGTCATTGGATAAAAATACCTTTTAAATTAAATATATTCATTTGTATTGATCATTTGCTTACGGTCCATGCCGCCGGCTTTTAAATGGGTGCATTGAATGAAAAAACAGCAAAATGGCGCTTAGGCGCTGCGCATATTGATGTGATTCCGTACAGGCAGGCATGTCAAACAGTGCAGACAGATTCTAACAAAAATACGGCAAACCGAAAGCATGCAAAGATTAGATGAATGTAAAAAGTACGATTCAGATATGCGGGCCGATCTGCCAAAAGTTCAGCTTTTTCTGTGACGATCAATCTATTTGCCGCACCGGTTGATTTGCCGCGCAGGAATGAAAAAGCTCAATTGAAATCTGATATTAAGCAGCCGGTTTTTTCTGCATGAAGAATTGGTTGCGGCCATTGGATTTTGCTAAGTACAGCGCGTCATCTGCAGATTGAATAAAAGCTGATAGTGCATCATGCGCTTGAGGAACAATTGTCGCAGCTCCAATGCTGACCGTAACATAGGGGGAAATGGAGCTTGAGGGGTGCGGCAGCGCAAGATTGCTGATATGCGCTAAAAGTTTTAGGGCAATGGTTTCAATTTGATGCTCTTCTTGCAGGGGAAACATCAATAAAAATTCTTCACCGCCATAACGCGCGGCCAAATCGGTGCTGCGTGAAGTGATCAGCTGCAATTCATGCGCAATTTTCTGCAGGCAAATATCTCCGGCAAGATGCCCTAAGTGGTCGTTATATTCTTTAAAAAAATCAATATCCACCATCAGGATGCTGAGCGGCATTTGATGGCGCAGAGCCATATTCCATTGTTGATCCAGTACCGTGGTTAAATGGCGGCGGTTGGCCAGCCCCGTCAGTGCATCTAATTGAGTCAGCCGCTCGAGCTGTTCAGACTGCTGCGCCATTTCCAGCTTATTCAATTCAATGATGCAGTTCTGCAGGTAGTTTTCGCGGTGCTGCCGGTCAATGGCATAGGCCAGCGACATGCCGAGAACACTGCTGAAGGTATAAGTGCGGTTTAAAAATGCCCAGTCAATCGGATAGTTAAGCAATTTTGTAATTAGAATAGCGGTAAATCCGCCGAACCAGCCGGCAATTAAGGCGGTATAAAAACGTAAACCGACAAAACTGTAAACAATAATCACAGCATACATCATGGCCGCATGAAGCAGGGCATCATTATTATTTTGAACGCTGGTAATAATCATAAATGAAATGGCGATAGCTGCTGAACAGCCTAAACCTGCATATATGTCAAAAAGATGATCAAACCTGCGGACGAATGAAAACAGCCAGGCGATAAAAATAATAATGCCGACCCAGGAATATAATAAAAGCCATTGGGAAGCCTGTTCGGTTTCAGAAAGGTTTTGATAAATGCCGTAGCTTAAATATATATACAGCAGGAAAATAATAGGCGCACGGTAGCGGAATTCTAAAGCGGCTTCATGCTGGTACTGCCGTCTGTAAATAGGCTCAAGCTTTTTTGAAAAATAGACATAATTCAATCCGTTAGAAATTAAGGCATGAATTTCATTCCGGCTTAAAAGCTTCGAACCTTCTAATTTCATATCTGTTGGCCAAATTATATTTTAATCGAAAACGTCCATTTTAAAGGCTGCATAGCATTGGTTTTATTGCGCTTAGTTACTAGTTTTAACAAAAGAATTTATGCTCGGCAAGGGCAGGAATTTACTATTTTTTATGGCTTAATATAAATAACGTGATTAATAAAATAATTGATCTTAAAAGCATTTATGGGCAATGCTGATGAGTCGTATGCATATGATTAAAAAAGGCCTTGTTTCTGTTATGAATTAAATTATGATCGAATTGCAATATATAAAAATTATGACATGGAGCAGTAAATGAATGCCATATCAAAAAAGCAGGATGAGGCTGAACTGGAAATCAGCCCGCATACTTTATGGTCACAGCAGTTTTGGGATCATTTAACTCCTTATAAAAATAGAATCAGCAGGCATCCTTTTTTTATGAATATGGCGGGCGGACAGCTCTCGGTTAAAAGTTTCCGTTTCGCGCTGCTGAATTTTTATCCTTTGGTCGCCCATTTTCCTTCTTTTATGGGGCTGGCGCTTGCCAAAGCTGTCAATTTTTCTGAGCCGGGCGTTACTGAAACCCGGGATTGGCTTATTCGCAATATTAAAGTGGAAGAACGCCATTTAAATTGGTACCGGGACTGGACAGCGTGCGCCCGCCTGCAGCGATGAATGCGGTCAATCATTATTTATGGAATATCAGCAGCCGTGGCACGTTGTGCGAATGTTTGGCGGCCACCAATCTTGCAATTGAATGGGCGACGGGTGACTGGAGCAGTAAAGTTTATGAAGGCATACAGGCCTATACGGTGCATTCAGAAGTCTCAATCAATAAAAGAACGATTGCATGGCTGAGAGCGCATGCGCATTATGATGATCTGCATCCATATGAGGCGATGGAACTGATTAAGCGCTTATGTGAGGGCCAGCCGGCGATGCAGGAGCGCGCATTTCGGGCAGCGCAAGAAGGGCTGGCTTATTATGAGCTGGCATTGGATGCCTGCCATAAATTTATTTGGAGCAAATGAATTCAGCGCCTTGAGCTTTATAGCAGCAGTACGCCATAAAAAAGCCGAACATGAATCCGGCTTTTTTTATGCTCTGTATTTAGGGTTTGTATAAGCCAAGCTCCACAAGGTGCTGCCTTAAAATGCGGCGCAATTCTAAAACAGCTTCTGGCGTTTCTTGAATAGAATGGCCGCCTTTTATAATCTTTTCTGATATTGCGCCGTCTAAGTGGGCGCTTTTATAAGGAACAACCCCATCAGAAATGACATTTGGATCATCACTGTTTGTGGCATTGCCAATGATCGAGTGATATTTCATGCCCGGTATAGGCATAATGTTTTCAGTTAAGGCGATAAATTTAGAACGGTAGCTTAAATCGCTTGGGCCATTTTGAATCAGGCCGTGATCAATTTCCTTAAATAGATCTTTCAGGTCTTCTTCTTGCGTCAATACATCGGCCATCGCAGAGAGAAAGGCGCCCGGCAATTTAATGATTTTACGCGCCGCTTTGGTAAACCAGCGGTCTGCAAATTCTGTTCCGCGATGCGGTGAAGACAGGAAAACCGCGCGGCTGAAATTCGGGATGTCTTTCATCACCAAGCGGTTTTTAATCACATCAATTTGATATCGGTTCAGCTGGCGATTGCTCATCATTTTAAGCGCATTTTGGGTGATATCCGCATCGCTGACCAGCAGGCGGGCAATAATGCCGCCCATGCTGTGGCCGACCAATACCGCATCATGCTTTGCAGGCGCTTGACTGCCAACCTGAGCAAAGGCCTGCGTTAAAATGGAATAAATCTGGAAGCGGCTTTCTATGATGGGCATATTGGTAGAATAAAATACCTGCCACACTTGATAATGCTCACGCAGCACCGGGTCACCCATGATGTCATTGGTCAGGCGGATCCACGCTTCAGGACTGCTGGCTAAGCCATGCACCAAAACAATGATTTTTTTATTGGGATTATAGGGCTCCAGCATGTACAAGTGCGGCATGGTCAGCTGTTCATCGCGGTCAATCAGCGACAGATAAGCCGATTTGCCCAGATTGTTTTGCGCAAGCCAAAGGCCGTAGGGAGCCGAAAAGTTGGCTGCCAGCGGATATTCCTTATTGGCGATAATCAGATTTTCATATTTATACGGATCGTAGGCTTTAATCTGGAAGACCGAATGATTCAAAATATCCTCTACAGAGGCGGCAGATGCCGGCTCTGCGGTTAAGGTTGCGGCCAAGTATTGCGGCTGATGGATATTGGGATTGACGCCACTCGGGTAATGATACGTCAGCGGGTCAACAATGTATTTCGTTTTTTCTGTATTTTTAGGCGTGTCATCGGGCAAAACCACTAAAAATTCAGATCCGAAACCATCACGGCGGGTAATCGAGCGCAAACCTGAGAAATTCAGGTTGTATGTAGACAGAAGCTGTTCAATCTTGCGTTTTTTCAGTTCAGGATAATTGTCGAAGCTGATGTTATAAACACTTTGCCCGACTTTAATCTGGCTCTCGACTTCAGTCGGTTTAAAGCGCAAAGCATAGGCGTTAACAAGTTTAGCAATCCCTTGATTGTAGAAATCCCGAATTTGAACCTGCCGGTTGTCAAAAATACGGTCTTGCGGGCCGCGTTTGGTTTTAAACATGTAGGCATAGCTATAGCGGATGCTCTTATCCAGCATATTCAGCTGCTGATCTAAGCAAGCATCGTAGGTGCGCTGTGTTGCCTGCTGTTTTTCTTGAGAGCTGTGCTTGGTCAGTATGCTGATTTTGCATTCAGAAGACTTTTCCAGCTCGATCGCTTTGGCCAGATAGAGTTCGCTGGCCGTAGACAGCAGTTGCTCATCCTGAATTTGCGGAATTTTTTGAATGTCTTCTACGCATTTTTCAGGCGCATCAGCACATACTTTTGCTTCACGCCCAGTCATCGAAAGGACGTTTAAGCTGGCTTCGCTCAATTTATTGCGTGAAAGGATGCTTTCACGTTCATTGGCGATAGTGACATTGATGGATTGGTTTTTGACGCTGACCACTTGGCAACCGCTCAGCAGCAATACGCTGAACAGTCCTGTAAGCAGGGATTTATTAATTTTATGCTGCATACTGAGTTCGCTAAAATTCATGTGTTCAATTTTTTAAATCATACGATAATCTTCAGGATTTTCAATTCGTTTAAAAAAATAGGCCTTGATTGGCCTATTTTTTTGTATTTGAACTTAAGATGCTTTTGGCGGATTCAGCACTTGCCAAACATTCCAGCGGCCTTGCTTTTCAATTTCTTGAATTAGGCGGTCAGCGACTTCGCCTTCTTGCGGGAACTTCACTTTATAGTTTTTCAGCACATTCACTGCGCTTTTCTTTTGTTCCATCGCAATGTAGTTGTTGGCAGCAGACAGATACGCTTCCTGAACACCGGCTTTCATTGCTTTGTCTAGGTAAGGGATCGCTTCACGCTGGCCGCCGCCTTCAGACAAGCCGAAACCGAACCAGAAGTTGGCTTCAGCATCATCTTTGTTGATTTTAAGAATGCGCTGCGCATAAGTGAGCGATTTAGTGGTATAGACCGAACCTAAATCGAGGTTGCGCGCCATAACGCTGCCTTTAAATGCACGGATGAGAATATCGAAAGATGCATTGTCCTTCGCGGCTAAAGTATCCAGCTGCTGAGTCACTTCTTTCAATTTAGCTTCAAAGCCTTTGCGCTCCTGACGCTGTACAAAACGCGGCGGGTAATGGCGCGCTTTGCCTTCGACCAGCTGCAGGAAGTCATCAATTTCGGTGATGTCAATTTCATTGTCGCCCGCAAGCGCAGCATATTTCATCGAGCGGACTTTGCTGTTCACGGTCGGAATGATGAGGCGGTTGACATCTAAAGTCATTTTTTTAGATGGGTCACTTGCAAGATTTACTTCCATTTTAGTCACAGGCTGAGCCGCAGCTTTCTGCAAGTCAATTTCAAATGGAGGCGGCGCATCATAATTAAATGGATTCAGTGCATAGAATGGCGGAGTCAGCTCCGGTTCCGCAAAGATCATTGCGCCTTCTGGATTTTTATTTTTAGTCGGGGCGCTTCCACAAGCGGCGAGGGTTAAAGCAACTAAGGCAACGGCCAAGGGCTTAAGCGTCATAGCGATCTTCCATTTAATTTATTTTAAAACTTAAAACAGCATGCTGATCAGTCTAAAAAAACTCTGATCAACATGCAAGTCAGTTGCTAGCCACTTGAGTGCGATTTAATGCAGGAACTAGGCTTTTGATTGTGTGCTTTGCGCTTCGCATTCGCGGCGGGCATCTTCAATGATTTTTAATTCTTCATCACTGAAAGGCTGTTCGTCCAGCTGCTGCTTCTTAAAGGTCGGATCCAGCAGCGATAGGCGCTGGCATAATGTGTTCATGCGCTTTTCATTGAGCTGAATGCGGTCAAGCAGCACACGCATGCCTTCCAGAATCGGATCCGATTGATCCTGTGTCGCGGCATAGGGCTGGAAGCCAATGCTTTCGGCATAATCGCGGCGGCGGTTTTCTTCATCATCTTTTGGTTTGTTTTTGGTAATGAAGCGTGCAGGATTGCCCACAGCAGTGGTATCTGCTGGAACTTCCTTGGTCACCACTGCATTTGAACCGACTTTGGCATTTTTGCCGACGGTAAATGGCCCCAGAATTTTAGCCCCTGCGCCAACCACTACGCCATCTTCCAAAGTCGGGTGGCGCTTGCCTTTATTCCACGTGGTGCCGCCTAGGGTGACGCCATGATACAAAGTCACGTCATTGCCGATTTCCGCAGTTTCACCAATCACTACGCCCATGCCGTGGTCAATGAAAAAGCGGCGGCCGATTTTTGCGCCGGGATGGATTTCAATGCCAGTGGCAAAACGGCTGAAAGAAGATAGTAAACGGGCAGAGCCTTTACAGTCCTTAACCCACAATTCATGCGCAACACGGTGCATAATCAGAGCATGAATGCCCGGATAGGTGGTTAAGACTTCGAGCGTATTTCGTGCTGCAGGATCGCGCGCGAATACAGCTTGGATATCTTCTTTGAGCTGTTTAAGCATTAGATTGATCCTCTTTATCCTTCGATTTTTTCCATGTGCCATTATTTAAGGCTTGTACTCGGGTAAATATACCGCGAAGTAAATGATATTCCATACGATCTAATTGTATACGTCCAAATAGGCGGCGCAAGCGCAAAGGCAATAATCTTGGATTTTTTGGATCCATAAATTCAATATCCGCCAGCATTTTTTCGATGTGCGGGTAGAACTGTTCCATATGTTCATGGGTCACCAAGGGTTCGTCCCACTGCATATCAATATCATCCGTTACATGCATCTGCGCTTCAGGATCTGCGCCGTGTTCGACATGCGCCAAGGCCGCCATGCGCATTTCATAGCAAATCACTTGAATCGCCTGCGCTACATTCAGCACGCCATAGTCGCTGTTGACTGGAATAGTGACATGATAGTTGGCCATTGCCAATTCTTCATTGGTTAAGCCGCGGTCTTCACGGCCAAAAATGACGGCAACTTCCTGCTGTTTATCCGATACAGCCTTTAAGGACAATTCAGCGGCAGGGCGCGCATCGAGCAGCGGCCAAGGAATGGTGCGGCTGCGCGCGCTGGTGCCGAAGACGATATGGCAGTCTTTAATGGCATCTTCCAAGGTTTCGACAATTTCGATCTGTTCAATCAGATCTGCTGCGCCAGCAGCCAGCGCGTCAATATCCGGGTGCGGGTAGGTTTTTGGCGCCACCAGCACCAGTTTAGACAGGCCCATGGTTTTCATCGCGCGCAGGGCGCTGCCGATGTTCGCAGGCAGAGTGGTATTGACCATTACAATACGCACATGGGAGAGATGCGCTGAAACAGCGGCATTGTCAATTTGACTCATCTTTGTTCCAAATTTGAATTTTTAAAATATTTAATCGTGCTGCAGGCAGATGCAGATCAAGAATATTGATTTGCAGTTTCTGCCTGATATAAATCCATTGCGTCATCCATGCTCATGCCGGGCGGAGGAGGCGCAATATTTACGGGCTGCGCCTGTTCGTAGCTGACGGCTTTGGCCGCTTTGGATTTGACATGATATTCAATGTGCAGCGCTTCTTTGCCAAAGTAGTCGCGCAGCTTGCTGAGCGCTTCATCCAGCGGAGCAATGTTCCAATTCACGCCGCAATGCAGTTCTGCTGAAGCATAGTCAAAATCCAGTTTTAATTGGACTGGAATATGGCTGCACATGTCGACATTGCAGTATGGCGCCAGAATATTCTGCATATCCTGTGTAAGGGTTTTGCTGATATGTTCTGCATCCAGGGTAATTTGAATGCTGTTGGCGCGCTTCTGACGGATTTCATTCAGGCTGAAGGCTTTGCTTAAACGGCCCATTGGGCGGTCAAAGCCTTCGCGCTCATAAATTTCACCTTCAATCACCACAACTTTTTCAGTCTGGATAATCTCTTTAAAGCGCTGGAAGCGTTCATGGTTGGCAGACACTTCAATCCGCGCCGTACCATCATCCAATGTCACCATCATGCGGTTCGGGAAGTTGGCGACATCGACCACCAGACCAGCAAATACCGTGGTTACGCCGCGGCGGGTCGGGGTCAGCTCATTGATGCGCTGTGAAATGAAAGATTTCAGTTCCGGACGGTAAACGTCAATCGGATGCCCGGTCAGATATAAGCCAAGGGTATCTTTTTCACCTTTGAGGCGGACTTCATCTGACCACGGCTTCACCGGTTTAGCCGGTTTGCGCTGCACTTCTTCGACTTCACCGAATAAGTCCATGATGCCGGTTTCACGGTTATGCCGCGCCTGATCTGCTGCTTGAACAGCTTCCGGCAGCTGCGCCATGAGGCTTGAGCGTTCGATGCCCAGACAGTCGAGTGCGCCCGCACGGATCAGCGCTTCCAAGGTGCGCTTATTGATTTTTTTCAGGTCAATACGGTGGCAGAAATCGAACAAATCACGGTAAGGGCCTTCTTGAATGCGCGAGTCAATCACGGATTGCATCGCCGCTTCACCTACACCTTTGATGGCGCCGAGTCCATAAACAATGGTTTTCGGATCGCTGGCATGGAAGTTGTACAGTGACATATTTACCGATGGCGGAAGTACTTCTAAGCCGTTGCTGCGGCAGTCATCAATGATGAATACCACGTTATCGGTGTTCTGCATTTCCGATGTCATCACCGCAGACATGAATTCGGCAGGGAAATGCGCTTTCAGCCAAGCAGTTTGGTAGGCCACAAGGGCATAGGCGGCCGCATGCGATTTGTTGAAGCCGTAGCCGGCGAATTTTTCCATATAGTCGAAGATATGGTTCGCAGTATCGGTATCAATGTCTTTTTTGGCTGCGCCTTCGATGAAGATCTGACGGTGCTTGACCATCTCTTCAACTTTCTTTTTACCCATGGCACGGCGCAGCAAATCGGCGCCGCCGAGTGTATAGCCGGCACAGAACTGCGCGGCCTGCATTACCTGTTCCTGATACACCATAATGCCGTAAGTCGGTTCCAGCACTTTTTCCAAGAGTGGATGCAGGTATTCGAACTCGCCGCCATGCATACGGAAAATAAAGTCTGGGATCAGGTCCATCGGGCCTGGGCGGTATAACGATACGAAGGCGATAATTTCTTCAAATTTGCTCGGACGCGCATCCTTGAGCATTTTTTTCATGCCGACGGATTCAAACTGGAAGACCGCAGTAGTATTCGCGGTCGCAAAGATGGCGTAAGCCTCAGGATCATCCAGCGGAATATAGGAAATATCGACCGGTTCTGTGATATCTGGGCGTGCGTTGATATGCGTAATCGCATCTTCAATCACGGTTAAGTTGCGCAGGCCCAAGAAGTCGAATTTCACCAAACCGGCAGATTCAACATCGTCTTTATCGAATTGCGCTACGCGGGCCGTACCATCCGCTTCACACATGACCGCAGAATAGTCAGTCAGCTTGGTCGGGGCAATCACCACGCCGCCGGCATGTTTACCAGTGTTGCGGGTAATGCCTTCCAGCTTCAGCGCCATTTCCCAAATTTCAGAGGCATCGTCATAGTCGGGGTTGGATGGGTTAGTCACCACATCTTTCAGCTGCGGTTCGGCTTCAATGGATTCTTCCAAGGTCAAGCCCAATGGCTTGGTTGGAATCATTTTTGAAACGCGGTCGGCCAAACCATATGATTTGCCCAGTACCCGCGCCACATCACGGATTGCGCCTTTGGCTGCCATGGTGCCGAAAGTGGCAATCTGCGAGACCGCATCACGGCCATAGGTGCGCGCCACATAGTCAATCACGCGGTCACGGCCGGCAATGCAGAAATCGACGTCAAAGTCGGGCATGGAGACACGCTCTGGGTTCAAGAAACGTTCGAACAGCAGGTCGTAGCGCAGCGGATCCAAGTCGGTAATTTTTAGGCTGTAGGCGACTAAAGAACCCGCACCCGAACCGCGGCCGGGGCCAACCGGCACGCCATTGCCTTTCGACCATTGAATGAAGTCCATGACGATCAGGAAGTAGCCCGGGAACTGCATGGTCAGAATGATGTTAATTTCAAACTTCAGGCGTTCATCATAGGGCTTGCGTATTTCTGCCCAATCATCGCCGCGCTTTTCGGGCGGGTAGAGGAAATCTAGGCGCTCTTCCAGACCTTCTTCGCACAGATGGGCAAAGTAGGTGTCAATGGTATGGCCTTCCGGAATCGGGTAGTCCGGCAAATCATGAAAGCCGAGGCGGAACGAAACGTTGCAGCGCTGGGCGATGTAATAGGTGTTTTCAATGGCGCTTGGAATGTCCGAAAACAGCTCGGTCATTTCAGCGCCTGTTTTGAAATACTGTTCAGTGCTGTAGTTTTTCGGACGGCGGTCATCGCCTAAAACATAACCGTCGGCAATGCAGACACGCGCTTCATGCGCTTCATAATCTTCTGGGCGGATGAAGTGCACATCATTATGCGCAACAACGCCAATATTATATTTTTTGGCCAGTTTAACCGCTTGCTGAATAAAGTCTTCTTCACCCGGGCGGTTGGTGCGGGTCAGGGCAAAATAAACGCGGTTGCCGAATTTTTCGACCCATTCCTGCAGCAGCGGTTCGGCTTTTTGCGGGTTGGAAGTCAGCAGCATTTTGCCGACGTCACTGTGCTGGCCCAGCAGCACAATCAGGTCTTCATGCTGATTGAGAATCCAGTCTTTTTGCACGCATGGGATGTCCAGCTGCTGGCCGCTGATGTAGCCCTCAGAAACAATCTCTGTCAGGCTGCGCCAGCCTTTTTTGGACATGGCCAGCAAGGTGGCTTTATGTTCTGCGTCATTGAGGCGGAGGGTTGCGCCGAAAATAGGCTTGATGCCTTTATCGAGGCATTTTTTATAAAATTTGACTGCCGCATGAAGGTTTGACAGGTCGGTAATCGCCAAAGCGGGCATTTCATCTGCAGCTGCAGCTTTTACAAGATCAGGTATGCGTACAATAGATTCAGTGATCGAAAATTCTGTAAAAATACCAAGATGTACAAAGTGCATAGATGAGTCCCTGCGAAAACAGCTGATTATTTTAGCATGCTCTGAGCTTAAACTTGCGTTTATTGAAATGGATTGGTGAAGTTTTATATGCCTGTCATTTCAGATATTCGCCGCTTTGGCTGTTTGCCGTCAAAACGGCATGGATTAAAAGCACTCAGCAGGCAAGGTCTGGCCAAATAGAGAATTGAACCAGTTTGCCTTTTTTGAACGTCAAGGCGGCATTGGCGCGGTAGTGAATATTGAATTTTTAGGCTGCTGCAACGCGGATTTGACCTCTAGGGGCGGGATCATCAGTACATAGCCGATTCCGTTTGCAGAGATGGATTAGGCGCTTTTCGGAAAATCCGTTTTGAATTGCTGGAAATAAAAAACCCTCCGAAGAGGGTTTTAAATCAACGCGGCGCTCAAGGCTTAACGCAATTTGGACAGCCAGTCGCCTAAGCTTTGCACCAGCTGAACTAAAATCAGCAAGACAATCACTGTTAAAATGACGACACTGGTATCAAAGCGCTGATAACCATAAGAAATCGCTAAGTCACCGATACCGCCTGCACCGACTGCGCCTGCCATTGCAGTTGCGCCAATCAGGCTGATGGTTGCGGTAGTCAAATTCAAAATGAGTGAACTGCGGGATTCAGGCAAAACAAATTTATAAATAATTTGCCAAGGTGAAGCACCCATCGCTTGTGCGGATTCGATAATGCCTTCATTGACTTCCAGCAGGGAGGTTTCAATTAAGCGGCCGATATACGGACCAACATAAATAGTCAGCGGCACGATTGCAGCCCAAGTGCCGATAGAGGTGCCGACGATAACTTTAGTCAGCGGAATTACCGCAATCAGCAAAATAATAAAGGGCAGAGAACGCAGCGCGTTTACAATCGGATTCAGGCCATGATAAATCACGCGGTTTGGCAGAATGCCTGCCGGACGGCTGACAAACAGGATAACGGCTTGAATAAAGCCCCAGATGCAGCCAAACAGCATCGCAAAAAACACCATATGGAAGGTTTCTTGCAGCGCTGTGACAAATTGGTCTATCGACAGGGAGCTTTTCCAAAACGGCGCAGTGACTTCAGTGAGCCATTGTACGATCCAATCTCTCATGGCTGAACTCCTGCTTGGCTTACTTCTACACCGCTATTTTCCAGAAAGGTGACTGCTTGCTGAATTTGATCAGCTTCACCTAAAAGCTGAATAAACATCTGCCCAATGACAGAACCATTAATTTCAGTCATGTTGGCGAATAAAATATTCAAACTGATATCAAAAGTTTTAATCACGGCTTGAATCACCGTTTCCTGCGCGGAGCTGCCTAAAAATTTCAAGCAGTAAATACTTTTATGATTTTGATTTTCTAAATTATTCAAAATGTTGACTGGCAGCTGCTGCTGAAGAACTGTTTGAATAAAGTTTTTGGTGGTTGGGTGCTGCGGCTGGCTGAAGATATCGAGGGTAGAACCCAGCTCAATGACTTTGCCTTGTTCCATCACCGCAACATAATCGCAAACCGATTCAATGACATCCATTTCATGGGTTACCATGACAATCGTAATGCCTTGTTCTTCATTAATTTTCTTTAATAAAGCCAATACCGATTTGGTGGTTTGCGGATCCAGCGCAGAAGTCGCTTCATCGCACAACAGAATCTTAGGATGATTGGCCAAAGCGCGGGCAATGCCGACACGCTGTTTTTGCCCGCCTGAAAGCTCATCCGGGAAAGCATCTTTTTTATGTTTTAAATCAATAAATTCCAGCAGCTCATCCAAGCGCTTCTGACGCTCGGCTTTAGACACCCCCAGCAGCTTTAAAGGCATCTCAATGTTTTCAGACACGGTCTTGGTCTGAAGCAGGTTGAAATGCTGGAAAATCATGCCAATGTTAGTGCGTTCTTGACGTAATTCAGCCGCATTCAGCGCAGTGAAATCTTTATCATTGATAATGATTTGACCTTGGCTTGGGCGTTCAAGCAGGTTAATGAGGCGGATCAGGGTACTTTTGCCTGCACCGCTGTAGCCGATAATGCCAAAAATGCATCCAGCAGGGATTTTTAGATCAATTTGATCCAGTGCTGTAACGGTTTGGCCTTTCAGCTCAAAATGCTTTGAAATATTTTTAAATTGAATCATATCGTCAGAAGCTGTAGATAAAAGAAAAACAGGCAAAGTGAATTTGCCTGTTTAGATACGTTAAGTATAGAACTATTTTGCGTCAGTTAGGTAGCTTGTTGGCTTGTTAACATCAACTTTTGTGCCGCCGAAGTGTTCTTGAACATATTTTGCAACAGCTGGAGTGTGGTACAGCGCGCCAACTTTTTTCAGCGTTTCGTCATTTTCACGGCCAGCCGCAACTGCTAAAACGTTGACGTTCATTTTTGTGCTTTGGTCAATCGGCTCGTAGTAAACAGAATCTTTTAATACGTTTAAACCGCCTTCCATTGCTAAAGTATTGCCTAGAACAATGGCATCCACTTCATCTTTAACACGGACAGCAGTTGCCATTTGGATTGGCTTGATCACGATTTTTTTCGCATTTTCTGTAATGTCAGCAGGTGTGCCTTTGACATTGTCAAAATCAGCTTTTAATTTTACAAGACCTGCAGATTGAAGCAGCAATAAAGCGCGCGACTCGTTAGCGCCATCGTTAGGAATGGCAATCGTTGCGCCAGTTTTGAAATCTTCAAGCTTTTTGATTTTGCTTGAATAGATGCCCATTGGCTCTAAATAAGTTGTAGAAAGCGGTGCAATTTTTTCTTTGTTGTTGTCATTGAACGCAACCATGTATGCATACGATTGGAATGCATTCACGTCAATTTCTTTGTTGGCAACAGCGGTGTTCATCGATACATAGTCGGTAAAGTTTTTAACTTCCAGCTTGATGCCTGCTTGCTTGGTTTCAGGCAAACCAGCAATATAACGCCAAACGTCTGCATCGGAACCTGTAGAAGCCATAGTCACGACTTGTTCTTTGCCTGCATCTGCTTGAGCTGCATCAGTTTTTGGCGCTTCTTGCTTTCCGCATGCAGAAAGGGTCAGCACGGATGCGCTGAGTAATACGCTAAACAGCTTTTTCATGAATAATTCCTGATCAGGAAATGCAAGAGAATGGAGTCCTTTGCATTCTCGACAGTTAATGTCGAATTTTTAACATTGCTGAACATGCCGCATAGCGGAGACACGCAGTCAGGCCGCTATATGCATGTTCATTGCATTCTGGTATTAGATGTCCATTTCAAATGAATTTTATTTGTTTAAAACAGGCTCTAAAGATTTGTTTATCATATCAATAAATTATAATTATACATAGTATGACTTTCAGCGCCGGGCTGAGGGCCGATTCTGCAATTAGTTGATGTTTTATAGAATTTAATAAAGAAAACAAATGCTTTTATTGAATTTTGAGCCATCAAATGGCGCTTTAATGCATATTAGTAATTTGTAAATAAAATTGGATTAGTTATCTGTTTTTTGCATATAGATTCCTGATTGATGAAATCCTGAGTTTAGATGTTCGGATGTTGAGGAGTATCTGGCAGTTTCATCTACATGCTTTGCAGCTTAAATGCGCCCCACAGAGGCTGCTGAAGATATTTGTTATTTTGAATGAAAGCTTTTTTTTTCAAAAAAGAGAACATGGTCGGTGCAGATAAATACAGGGCAAATCATTAAAATGACTGCCTATATAAAATGTCATTCAAAAAAACGGCTGCGCTTTAATTAAAAAAGACCTGCATTTGGCGGGTCTTTAAAGACTGAAGATAAGGTTAAAATCAAATCAGTATTTAGGATTGCTGAAGCAATTCATAGAGATGAGGCATTTTTATGAGCAATTGCGCGGTAGCCAATATCTTTACGGGATTGAACACCATCAAACGTCACTTTTTGGCATAGCTCTAAAGCTTTCGCTTGCGCTTCACCAATGGTATTGCCTAGTGCAGTCACACAAAGTACGCGGCCGCCAGTAGCCATGATATTACCATTTACAAGTGTTTTAACCTGCATGGAAAACTTTTGCATCAGCAAAAAGTGTGATGCACAAAGTCGCTGCGATGTATTTCGTACAGTACATGGCGGTGTAATGGATGGTCATCTGGAACTAAAGGATGATCAAACTTTCTCACCTTATCCATTCCAATTCTTTGCATCACACGTTCAGATGGCGTATTCAGGCAAGCTGTAAATGAAATGATTTTATCTAATCTAAGATTTCTAAAAGCATGTTTTAATACTGCTTTTGCACCTTCGGTGGCATAGCCTTGATGCCAATATTGAGGCAGTAACCGCCAACCAATTTCGGGTGCATCTGCTATTTCAAACTCAGGTGGATGGATATGTAATCCGATAAAGCCAATAAATTCACCTGTGGCTTTCAGCTCAACGGCATATAAACCCCAACCACGTGTTTCGATGGCATCGCGCATGTGCTGCATAAATGCCGTAGCCTCGGCAGCATTGAGCTTTTTAAGGAAATAACGCATGACATCATCGTCAGCACACATTTGAATAAATGGGGCAGTGTCGGAGTCTTGCCATTGGCGGAGAATGAGGCGAGGGGTTTGGATGTTTTTCATAGATGTAATATTATAATTCCTTAATTTTATTATAAAAATAAAATGAGGGTGTGATGTATATTTATGAAATTATTACTCCAGGTATTTGGCTTGATTATGAGGATCGAGAGTGGAGTTGGGAAGTTGAAAGTCAGCTCCGTTCCTTAGAAGGACAATTTTTCGAAGCAAATTTAGCATTAAATCTTTTTCATTCAATTGATCATCAGGAATCGACATCTAAAGAAGATTGGCTTCTAGATAATAATAGAAGAAGTGAGATAAGGAAGCAGATTGAAGCTGAAATTCTTCAAGAAGGTAAGAATCATTGGGATTATATGGATGAGATCAATTTAAAAACAGAAGTTATTTTTAAAAGAGAAAAATGGAGCCAAGGAGATATTCCTAGAGAATTTAATCATAATTTAGCATTTTTGTACGCACGAGCATTTTTATATGCTTTGGATACCTTTGATAAATTTCTTAAAGTTCTCTCTAATTATGAACGTGTTCCAATTGAAGTGAAAAATGCATATCAGAAAATGACGGAATATTTCCCTAATTTACGTGGAGTTAGAAATACAGTTCAACATTTAGAGGATAGATCGAGAAGTTTGGGGGGAGGAAGAAATCCAAAACCTTTGGATTTAAAGCCTGTTGATAATGGCTTTATAAATGCTCCAAATGGTGCATTAATATTAAATTGTTTAAATGGTTCTAAGTATGGATCAACTATGGCAGATGGTCATTATGGTGAAGTAGATGTATCACCTGAATCGATGAATCATTTGCAAAGTATTTTGACAGAAGTTTTAAACGCTTTTAAATGGAAAGGCAGTCCTCAGCATAAGCCTAGTGCTTAGAACTTATACTGTTAAAAACCCCGCACTCAGCGGGGTTTTTACTTAATCAAAAATTTAGATTAAGCATTTTCACGAGCAATTGCACGGTAGCCAATATCCTTACGGTATTGAACGCCATCAAACGTCACTTTTTGGCAAAGTTCTAAAGCTTTTGCTTGTGCTTCACCAATTGTATTGCCCAGTGCAGTCACACAAAGCACACGACCACCAGCAGTGACAATTTCGCCATTTTCATTGACTTTAGTCCCTGCATGGAACACTTTGGCATCAGTCATTTCAGTGTCTAAACCTGAAATTACATCATTGCTGCTTGAAGTTTCTGGGTAGCCTTTAGACGCAAGCACGATACCGACAGTTTTACGCTCATCCCATTCAGCTTCCGCAGGGAGGTTACCTGCAATACCCGCTTCAACCAAATCAACCAATGATGATTTTAAGCGCATCATGATCGGCTGAGTTTCAGGGTCGCCAAAACGGCAGTTGAACTCGATCACTTTCGGTTGACCTTGTTCATCAATCATCAAGCCTGCGTATAAGAAACCTGTATACACGTGACCGTCTTTTTTCATACCTTCAACGGTAGGACGCATCACTTCATTCATGGTTTTTTCAAATACGTCAGCAGTCACAACAGGTGCAGGAGAGTATGCACCCATACCGCCAGTGTTTGGACCTTGGTCGCCTTCAAAAATACGTTTGTGATCTTGAGACGTTGCCATTGGTAAAATGTTGTCGCCATCAATCATGCAAATGAAAGACGCTTCTTCGCCAGCAAGGAATTCTTCGATCACAACGCGAGAACCTGCATCACCGAATTTGTTGCCTGCTAGCATGTCATCAATCGCATCAAATGCTTCTTGATTAGTCATGGCAACAATCACGCCTTTACCTGCAGCAAGGCCATCTGCCTTGATCACAATCGGCGCGCCATTTTTTTCTACAAATGCTTTTGCGGCATCCACTTCGGTAAATACGTCATAAAAAGCCGTTGGAATATTGTGGCGTTTTAAGAAGTGTTTTGCGAATGCTTTAGAGCCTTCAAGCTGCGCTGCAAATTGAGTAGGGCCCCAAATTTTTACGCCTGCTTCACGGCAAGCATCGACTACACCGTTAACCAACGGCGCCTCTGGGCCAACAACGATTAAATCAACGGCATTGTTTTTAGCAAAATCGATAATCGCAGCATTGTCTAAAATATTTAAGGCAACATTTTCGCATTTATTTTCAGTTGCAGAACCTGCGTTACCCGGCGCTACAAATACTTTTGCAACTTTGTCGTCTTGTGCGATTTTCCATGCCAATGCATGTTCACGACCGCCATTACCCAAAACTAAAATATTCATCTAAAAATCCCTCAAAAGAATAAAATCCCTCCCGACCTCCCTTTAAAAAAGGGAGGGGATCACGCTTGAAAATCAAGGTTTCTTACGTGAAAAGTCCCCCTTTTTACAAAGGGGGATTTAGGGGGATTAATAAATACGATTTTTAATCAATCAATGACGGAAGTGACGCATGCCAGTGAAGACCATTGCAATGCCAGCTTCGTCAGCTGCTGCAATTGTTTCTTCATCACGCATAGAACCACCCGGCTGGATAATGCATTTGATACCTGCTTTCGCAGCATTATCAATACCGTCACGGAATGGGAAGAATGCATCAGACGCCATTACAGCACCTTCAACCACTAAGCCAGCATGTTCCGCTTTGATCGCAGCAATACGAGCAGAGTTAACACGGCTCATTTGACCTGCGCCTACACCAATAGTTTGACGGCCTTTTGCATATACAATCGCGTTTGATTTAACGTATTTCGCAACTTTCCAAGCAAAGATTAAATCATCAATTTCTGCTTCAGTCGGCGCGCGTTTAGTCACAACTTTAAGGTCATCTTTAGTGATCATGCCTAAGTCTTGATCTTGAACCAGTAAGCCACCGTTTACGCGTTTGTAGTCAAGCTGCGCTTTACGCTCAGTGATCGCTGGAAGTTCGCCGCATACCAATACACGTACGTTTTTCTTTGCGCCAGTCACTTCAAGAACACCTTCAGCAATGCTTGGTGCAATGATTACTTCAACGAATTGACGGTCTACAATCGCTTGCGCAGTTGCAACATCTAATTCACGGTTGAATGCAATGATGCCGCCAAATGCAGATTCAGGGTCAGTTGCATAAGCAAGGTCATAAGCAGCTTGGATGCCGTCTAAAGATACTGCAACACCGCATGGGTTTGCGTGTTTAACGATTACACATGCAGGCTTAGCAAATGATTTCACGCATTCAAGCGCTGCATCTGTATCTGCGATATTGTTATAAGAAAGTTCTTTACCTTGAAGCTGTTTCGCAGTTGAAACAGAAGCTTCAGACGCAGTGTCTTCTACATAGAATGCAGCAGATTGATGCGGGTTTTCACCGTAACGAAGGTCTTGAACTTTATTCAATTGTGTATTGAAGGTACGTGCAAATTTGTCTGCTTGACCTTCTTCTTTACCTACGCGAGCGCCTAAGTAAGAAGCGATCATGCCATCGTATTGAGCAGTGTGTTCAAAAGCTTTAACCGCTAAGTCAAAACGTGTTGCATGAGATAAAGCGCCATTGGCTTTCAGTTCTTCAACAACAGTTGCATAGTCAGCAGCATTAACCACAATACCTACAGATGCATGGTTTTTCGCCGCAGCGCGAACCATAGTTGGACCGCCGATGTCGATATTTTCGATGGCATCAGCAAGTGAACAGTTCGGTTTTGCAACAGTTGCAGCAAATGGGTAAAGGTTAACAACAACTAAATCGATCGCATCGATGTTGTGTTCAGCCATCACAGCTTCGTCTAGACCGCGGCGAGCTAAGATGCCTCCATGGATTTTCGGATGCAGTGTTTTTACACGGCCGTCCATCATCTCTGGGAAACCAGTGTGCTCTGAAACTTCAACTACAGCAACATTATTGTCTTTCAATAATTTGTATGTACCGCCAGTAGATAAAATTTCTACCCCAAGAGCAGCAAGGTTTTGTGCAAACTCAACAATACCAGTCTTGTCAGAAACAGAGATTAAAGCGCGTTTGATAGTCATGATCTTCGTCACAGTTTTCAATTACAAATAAAACAGAAATAGCCAAATTCGGGTCAAAAAAAATGCCCGCGGAAGCCGCAAGCATTTTATCATTTATTCACTCATTAAACCGTGAGCTTTTAACTTTTTACGTAAAGTGCCACGGTTCAGTCCGAGAATTTCAGCAGCGCGAGTCTGGTTGCCACGTGTATATTCAAGAACTACAGATAAAAGAGGTTTCTCCATTTCTGCCAGCACCATGTCATATACCTGAGAAGGCTGTTCGCCTTGCAGCTGAGCAAAGTAATGGCGAACTGCGCGATCTACGTGAATACGAAGAGCAACATCAGATTGTGCAGTAAAAATAGGAGATTTGCTATTCATGCGAATTAATCCGAAAAAATCAGGTATCACTTGGGTAAAGTGATATAAAAAAAGTGGTCTATAAATTCAATGAACTCTGTCTTAGATCTTAAAACAGAAGCTCTAAAACGTGTACATTGCAATTTAGCTTTAGCTTGCCACAACTCGCCGAATCTGATCGAAATTTAAGCGTAACAATAGATTAATATTTGTTACAGGCAAAAATTAAACAAAAAAATCTGCTCTATACGCAATATAGGGATAAAGCGCATTTAGCTGGATCGTATTTATTTTGAAAAATCAGTGAGGTGTTTGCAGTGCAAAGCTTTCGTGGCGCGTATCATACCATTGTCTAAGAAAAAGTGAGCAAGAAAACTGCATTTTTTTTTAGTTTTTTTGCAATTTTTAATAGTTTTTTTCAATCTTATGGACGAATTATTTCTAAATCGTAGCTATCAAAGCTTTTGCGGTCGACAGGAAGCTTGAAATTGAATTTGAACGGGCTGTTGGATGGAATGCGCTGAATGCCGGCAAGGCTTTCTGTTAAATATTCCTGCGGATGCAGTAAATAGGTTGCAAACACGGTGCCGTTATCTTTTAAGTCAACTTTGATGAGTGGCAGGGCTAAGCTCCGTTCATGATAGTTGATCAGCTGCCCGGAAAATGCGACTTCTTTTTTAGAAACGGCGCGGACTTTTACTTTTTTGGTTGCGATTAAATTGTAATGTTCTTCAAGCTTAGAGCAGTTGAATACTTCACACGCACCATTGAATGCCACAGCCATCACAGGACTATTTTTCAAATACTGCGGGTTGAACCAGAAAAATTGAAATAAGAGCACGCAGAACAAGAGCATGTTGACGGATGTCCACATGACATAATACAGAACGCCATGTTTGGATTCGGCATCTGATTTTTCTGACCAGTTGAGTGCAGGGAAGTTGCCAATCGGTTCTGTGCTGAAATAGTTGAGGTTGTTGAGATAGGTTTTCAGATCAATGTTGGAGTTTTCAACTTTATCGTCAAAAATATCTAAAAGCGTGCGCGGCTGGCTGGATTCAATCTGGCTATCAGGTTCATCTTGAAAATCTAGCTTGCTGATGTCGATGGTCTGCGTTTGAAAGGGCGCATTGCTGTTTGAGACAGCCTCAGTCGCGGCAGCTGCTTGAAACACTTTAGCTGCAACCAAGTGGCTGAGGGCATTGAATGAGGTTGAACACTTCGGGCAGCAGACCATGCCCTGAGCCATAGTCAGCTGAGCAACTGTTACTTTATAGGTAGTAGCGCAAGTCGGGCAGAATGTCTGTTTATGGCTCATAAGTGTTCAAAGTAAACCGGTTAATGCTTATTGGCGCTTACCTGAAACTCGGCACCAGTGTTCTTCACGTTCTTGGACATCTAATATATCAAAAAATTCAGAATAAACACCAGAAACATCATCAACTTGCTCTTTAATTACACCCGCGAGTGCGAACTCACCCTCAGATTTAATTAAAGTTGAGAATTCCGGCGCAAGCGACATCAGCGGGCCTGCCAAAATATTTGCAAGCAACACATCCGCTTGCTGGCCTTTGAATTCGGCATTGAATTCTTCCGGCAAGCCAACATACAGTTTATCCAGTACGCCATTCAGCTCAGCATTCTGCTGGGTTGCATGTACGGCTTGCGGGTCAATATCTGTTGCATAGACTTTTTTCGCGCCAAGCAGCAAAGCGGCTACGCCTAAAATGCCTGAACCGCAACCATAGTCGATGACAATTTTATCTTTGACATCGGTTTGGCCGAGCCATTGCAGGCAAAGGAAAGTTGAAGCGTGGTTGCCTGTGCCGAATGCCAGGCCTGGATCCAGTTTAATGTTGACAGCATCCGCTTCGGGCGCTTCCATCCACTCAGGAACAATCCAGTATTTTTCACCAATTTGGATCGGCTCATACGCATCCATCCAAGTGCGTTCCCATTCCTGATCTTCGATAAACTCACTGCGCATTGGCGCATCAGGCAATTGGGCCTTAATAAATGTCTCTAAAGCGGCAACATCAATCTGTTCATCATCTTCCTGAGCGTAAATGCCGGTAACGATGACTTTATTCCAAAGCGGAGTTTCGCCAGGAAGCGGTTCCAGCAGTTCCTGATTCTCAGCATCATCCAGGGTTACACTGACTGCGCCTAAAGAGCTAAGCAGGGTTTCAGTGTAATCGACTTGAGCTTGATCAACAGTAATATGAATTTGTAACCACTTCACGGGATAAACCTAAATTTGTTATGTAAAAAAGCTATTGTAGCGGAACTCAGGATGCGCCGCCTATAACTATTTTCTGCATAAAAAAATAAAGGATGCTGGAGCACCCTTTATTTATTGCTTCAAAACAGGCTATTGCTTTAAAGCCGTGAGAGCAGCAGCCTACACGGCTGTATTGCTTCGCGCGTCGGTTTGAGCCTCTGCGCTCAGCGGCGCAAACTTGCTGATCAGCATGCCAAATCCGGCTGCGAAGATATACATGAAAATGGAATACACGGCTGCAGGCATTGCAATTGTGGAGCTGGCCATGACCGTAAGGGCAATGGTCATGGCCAATGTGCTGTTATGAATGCCGATCTCGAAAGCGCATGCCCGGGCCTGTGTGCTGTTGATTCCAAGGAAGCGCGGAACAAAATAGCCGATACTCAAGCTGCAGATGCAGAAGATTGCTGTCGCTGCACCCACTTGGCCGAGATATTCGGCAATATTCTGCCGTTCGCTGAAGATGGCGCCCGCAATAATTAATAATAGAAAAACGACTGCAAAGATGCGCAGCGGCTTGTTCAGCTTTTCAGTCAGCGCAGGGGTAAAATGCCGGATCAGCATGCCAATGCAGACCGGAACAATAATAATGCCGAATACTTGCAGAATTTTGGCAAATTGCAGGCTGATCTGCTGGCTTTCCTGCATGAAATGAAGAATGGAAAAATTGACAATTAAAGGCAGGGTCAGGGCGGCAACGACGGAGTTAATAGCGGTCAGGGTAATGTTCAGCGCCAAATCGCCTTTAAAGAGATAGCTGAACAGATTGGCAGTACTGCCGCCGGGTGAAGCGGCGAGCAGCATCAGGCCGACGGCCAGCAATGGCGGCAAAGCCAGAAGTTTGCAAAGCAAAAAGGCAATGCCAACCAGCAGCACCAATTGGCAAAACAGGGCAATGAGAACCGCTTTGGGGTGTTTGGTAACCCGTGAAAAATCTTTAGGGGTGAGTTCCAAACCAAGGCCAATCATGATGATGGCCAATGCCAAAGGCAGCATCACGGTAATAATTCCAGAATCCATCTGTACACTCCTTAAGATAAAATTGGCTGTTAGTTCATGGCTGTCTGACTTGTTGTTGGGGAAACTAATGGTTTATTTATGTCTTATGATGTAAGTAATTATTTGTTTTATAATTTTTCCTGCTTGGCGGTGTTTTATCCTTTTAAGTTAAGGCTGATTGGTTTTTTAAAGCCTATATAGGGCAAGGTTAAATTTTGGTGCTGTTTGAGTGGCGGATGAGGTCATTGCTTTTGCGCGTTAACATAAAGCCGAAGAACACCGCAAAAACATACATGAATATGGTGTATACGCCTGCAGGAATGGCAATCGTGGTATTGGACAGCACGGAAAGCGCAATGGTCAATGAAATGGCGGTATTGTGGATGCCGATTTCAAATGTGCAGGCGCGGGCCTGTTTTTCTGGAATATTGGCGACATGTGGAATTAAATAGCCTAAAAATAGGCTGGTAAAGCAAAATAGGCCAGTGGCTAAGCCGGCATTATGAAAATACAGCGCCACATTGGATTTTTCTCTAAACAGCGCATACAGAAAAATAAAGAAAATAAATGAGATCGAAAGAAAGCGCATTGGCCGGGTCAGCTGATAGCTGATGCTAGGCAAGGTTTGACGCAGCAGCATGCCAATGCACACGGGAATGAAAATGATTAGGAAAACGTGCGCAATTTTTTCCACAGGCATGCCGATGGTTTGATTGTCGCCTAAAAAGTACATGATGGATAAATTGGCAATAAACGGCAGTGTAAAGCAGCTGATGATGGAGTTGAGCGCGGTTAAGGTGATATTGAGCGCTACATCGCCTTTATAAATGTAGCTGAATAAATTTGCAGTAGGCCCGCCAGGTGTCGAGGCCAAGAGCATTAAGCCGACAGACAGCAAAGGCGGTAAATTCAGAATCTTGCAAATTAAGAAGGCAATAAAGACCAGAATAATCAGCTGTGTGAACAGTGCTAAGAAGATCGCTTTAGGATAGCGCCCTACACGGATGAAATCCTTAATTGAAAGTTCCAAACCCAGACCCATCATCATGAGGGACAATGTTACGGGCAGAAAAAAAGCAAATAACCCCGAATCCATGGAATATCCTTTTTTTATTTTTGTCCTGTTATGTTTTTTGTAAAGCCCTGAGGCCTAAACAACGGTATCTATCCCCCTGAGTTTAGCTGAGCTGGTTAAATTAGCAATATATAAAAGCGGGTGAAAATTAAACCTTTTCACCCGCTTTTTGAAACAGTTAACATTCAATTGCAGCAAATAGATAAATGGTTGCCGCTCAGCTTATTTAGGACGAGGAGGCGTAAAGCCTAAAGCGCAGTGGCCTTTAACTTCTGTACCGTTCAGCATGACGGTGGTTGCGCCTGAACCGCTTGAGCAGGAAGTGAATAATTCATTTTCATTGCCTTCAACCGCAACATTTTTGCCGGAAGCAAAGAACTGAGGCTCGCATGTGCCGTTCCAGATAATTCCACGGTAGGCAAAGCTGACTTGGGCGCCTTGGGATTTGCCTTTGCAGACTTGCTGATACTTCTGAGCATTATAAACCGTTTGAACTTTATCATTTGCCGACGCGGCAAATGGCGCCAAACACAAACCGCAGAGAATCGATGACAATAAGACGTTCTTATTCATGATTGTTGTCCTTATGGTTTCTCGTAGAGTCAATTAATAGGATAAAAAATAGTCAGAATAAAACAACATTGATCGGGTAAGTTTTACGGTAAAATTGTTTCATTTTGATGAGTTGTGCAAAGCTGAATAACAAACTTATGGCAAAAGCGCAAAAGCTCAAGCCTATCCAGCTGTTGGCAATCACAATAAAATTGACTGAATCACTCAACTAATGTTTGAAATTTTGCTATAATCTTCGGTCATCAATTTTTTAATTCTTCCAATACCACTATGCATTATCCTAAAGTTTACGATGTCATTGTTATCGGCGGCGGTCACGCGGGTACCGAAGCTGCGCTTGCTGCGGCGCGTATGGGTCGACAGACTCTGCTGTTGACGCACAATATCGAGACTTTAGGGCAGATGAGCTGCAACCCAGCCATCGGCGGTATCGGTAAATCACATTTAGTACGTGAAATTGACGCCTTGGGCGGCGCGATGGCCTTGGCTGCCGATAAAGGCGGCATTCAATTCCGTATTTTAAACTCGCGTAAAGGCGCTGCAGTGCGTGCGACACGTGCGCAGGCTGACCGTGTGCGTTTTAAAGCGGCCATTCGCCATACGCTAGAAAATCAAGCCAACTTGGATATTTTCCAACAAGCAGCGGATGACTTGATTGTCGAAGGCGATACCGTAAAAGGCGTCGTGACACAAATGGGTATCCGTTTTGATGCGAAAACCGTTGTGTTGACCACTGGTACATTCTTGGGCGGCGTGATCCACGTTGGTCTGAATAATGCTTCCGGCGGCCGTGCGGGTGATCCTCCTTCAATTTCATTGGCTGCGCGCCTGCGTGAATTGAACTTGCCTGTAGGCCGTTTAAAAACCGGTACACCGCCGCGTATTGATGCGCGTTCTGTTGATTTCTCTGTCATGACGCCGCAGCCGGGCGATTTCCCGTCTCCAACCATGTCATTCATGGGCGATGCGTCAATGCATCCTGAGCAAATCAATTGCTACATTACCCATACCAATGAACGTACGCATGAGATTATCCGTGGCGGCTTAGACCGTTCACCAATGTATACCGGTGTGATTGAAGGTGTCGGCCCGCGTTACTGCCCATCGATTGAAGACAAGATTCATAAATTTGCTGATAAAGACTCGCATCAAGTATTCCTAGAGCCTGAAGGTTTAGACACACATGAGCTTTATCCAAATGGTATTTCAACGTCATTGCCATTTGATGTGCAGTTTGAATTGGTGCGTTCAATCCGTGGTATGGAAAATGCGCATATTCTGCGTCCGGGCTATGCCATTGAATACGATTATTTTAATCCGCAATCTTTGAAATTCTCTTTAGAAACCAAATCAATTAATAACCTGTATTTTGCAGGTCAAATTAACGGTACGACTGGTTATGAAGAAGCAGGTGCTCAAGGCTTGCTTGCTGGCTTGAACGCTGCGCGCCGTGCATGGGATCAAGAACAATGGACGCCTAAACGTGATGAAGCGTACATGGGTGTATTGGTTGACGACTTGATTACTTTGGGCACTAAAGAACCGTACCGAATGTTTACTTCACGTGCTGAATACCGTTTGATGCTGCGTGAAGACAATGCGGATCAGCGTTTAACCGCTATTGGCCGTGAACTTGGTTTGGTGGATGATGCGCGTTGGGATTCGTTCTGCCAAAAAATGGAAGCAGTCGAAACTGAAAAAGGCCGTTTGCAGCATCTTTGGGCTGCGCCAAATAACCCCCTAGGCAAAAAATTCGTTGAAATGACAGGTGATGATCTGTCTAAAGAAACCAATGCGATTGATTTGCTGAAACGTCCGAATATCAACTTCTCGCAAATTGCTGAATTGACTGATTCTCAAGTGTCTGCATTTGTGGGTGAGCAGATTGAAATTGCGGTGAAATATGCAGGCTATATTAACCGTCAGCAAGAAGACGTGGCGCAAATGAAGCGTTTGGAAGACACACGTATTCCAGAAGACTTTAATTACGATGTGGTTTCGGGTCTTTCTCGTGAAATTACATTAAAGCTGAATAATGTGCGTCCAGAAACACTTGCTCAAGCAAGCCGTATTCCAGGTGTAACGCCAGCAGCAGTGCAATTAGTGATGATTACGATTCGTAAGAATAATCAAGCAAAAAAATCTGCTTAAGATTTGAAGCTAAAAGAAAACCCGCTATTTAGCGGTTTTTTTTTGTTTATGCTACTTTGTCGGCTTCTTCTTTTGCTTTTAAGCGCTCTAACAATTCAATGAACCATGGTTCATTACGGACATTGTCTAAATCTTCATCGGATATTAAAATTTGAGCCTTAGGAAGTTTTGAATACTTTTCTGTTTGTAGGAGATATTTTTTACATAGTTCTAAGTTGCTATTATAACCCGAATCGCGGATAAGAAATAAACTTGAAAATAAGAGGACTAGAGCCATCAGTTGAGTTACCACACAAAACTCACAACTCTAGTCCTAATGTTCAATAGTACCGAATTATTCTGCGTAATTGA